>CAZUPH010000091.1:0-15768 GCA_964621995.1 uncultured Rubrivivax sp.
CGGACCGCTGGAGCTGGTGGCGCAGGTGGACGAGCGCTTCCTCGAGGAGCTGCGCGTCGGGCAGACCGCGGCGGTGCTCGCCGACGCCTTCCCGCAACGGCGCTTCGCGGCGACGCTGGCGCGCATCGCGCCGCGCGTGGACGCGCAGCGCGGCTCGATCGAGCTGCGCTTCGCGCTGCCCGCGGTGCCGGACTTCCTGCGCGAGGACATGACGCTGTCGCTGGAGGTCACCACCGCCGAGCGCGCACGCACGCGCGTGCTGCCGCTGGCGGCGCTGCGCGGCGGCCCGGCCGGCGGCGACGACGCGGCGCGCGACGAGGTCTGGGTCGTCGAGGACGGCCGCGTGGCCGCGCGGCCGGTGCGCCTGGGCCTGCGCACGCTGTCGGCGGTGGAGGTGCTGGACGGCGTGGCCGACGGCGAGCAGGTGCTGGTCGGCCCGGCCCCGGCCCCCGGCGCGCGCGTGCGCCCGGTGGCCTGGGACCCGGCCGCGGCGCGTGCGCGCAGCGGCGGCGGCGAGGCCGGCGCGGCGATGACGAACGCCATGGGCCGCTGAGGCGCGCATGCTCCGCGCGCTCGGCTTCGAGTCCCGCGTCGCGCTGCGCTTCCTGCAGGAGGGGCGCATGCAGTCGCTGCTGATCATCGTCGGCGTGGCCGCCGGCGTGGCGGTGGTGACCTACATCTCGGCGCTGATCAGCGGCCTGCAGGCCAACACGCTGGAGAAGACGCTGGGCGCGCAGGCCCATGTGACGGTGCGCGCCGCCGACGACGCGGTGCGCCCGGCGCGCGCCGCGGCGGCGGGCGAGCAGCGGCTGGCGCGCACGCAGCCGCGCGAGCAGCGCCCGCGCTCGATCGCCGACTGGCCGGCGCTGATGGCCGAGCTGCAGACCCGGCCCGAGGTGGCCGCCGTCTCGCCGATGGTCTCCGCCGCCGGGCTGGGACTGCGCGGCGAGGCCACGCAGGCCATCGCGCTGGTGGGCGTGGAGCTCGATCGCTACGACCGCATCGTGCAGCTGCGCAGCAAGGTCGTCGCGGGCAGCGCGCGCCTGAACCCGGGCGAGGCCATGCTCGGCACCGAGCTGGCCGCCGACCTGGGGCTGGCGGTGGGCGACCGCTTCACCATCGTCACCGGCAGCGGGGAGGGCAGCGTCAGCGAGGTCGCGCGCGTCACCGCACTCGTGGACCTGGGCGTGCGCGAGCTCAACCGGCGCACCGTCTACGTGCCGCTGCGCAGCGCGCAGAGCCTGGTCGGCCTGCCCGGTGGCGCGACCAGCCTGGACCTGCGGCTGCACGACGTGTGGGCCGCCGGCGCGCTGGCCGCGGCGCTGGCGGCGCAGCTGCCCTACGAGGTGGAGGGCTGGCCGCAGGCCAATGCGCAGCTGGTCTCGGCGCTCAATGCGCAGAGCATCAGCACGGCGATCATCCGCGCCGTCGTCGCCGTCGTCGTGGTGCTGGGCATCGCCAGCGTGCTCGTCGTCTCGGTGGTGCAGAAGCAGCGCGAGATCGGCATCCTGCGCGCGATGGGCGCCACGCGGGCGCAGGTGCAGCGCGTCTTCCTGCTGCAGGGCGCGGTGGTCGGCGCGCTGGGCTCCACGCTCGGCGTGGGGCTGGCGGTGGCGCTGATCGCCGCCTTCACGCGCTTCGCACGCGGCAGCGACGGGCTGCCGCTGTTCAGCATCGGGCTGCCGCCGGCGCTGGCGCTGCAGGTGGCGCTGGGCGCCACCGTGGCCGGCGTGCTGGCCGCCGTGGTGCCGGCGCGCCGCGCCGCCGCGCTGGACCCGGCGCAGGCCATCCGCGTGTGAGGGCGCCGGCATGAATACCGCCGACGAACTGGTGGTCCTGGGCGGGCTGCGCAAGAGCTACAACGTCGGCCGCCCCAACGAGGCCGAGGTCCTGCACGGGCTGGACCTGGCCATCGCGCGCGGCGAGTTCGTCGCGCTGATCGGGCCCTCCGGCTCGGGCAAGAGCACGCTGCTGAACATCCTGGGCCTGCTGGAGCGGCCCAGCGGCGGCAGCTACCGGCTGCTGGGCGAGGAGACGAGCACGCTCGACGAGCGCACGCTGACGCTGCGCCGGCGCGAGGCGCTGGGCTTCGTCTTCCAGTTCCACCACCTGCTGCCGGCCTTCAGCGCGCTGGAGAACGTCACGCTGCCGGCCCTGATGCGCCACGGCCACGTGGACGCCGCGGCGAAGGCGCGCGCCACCACGATGCTCGGCGCCGTGGGCCTGGCGCAGGCGCTGCACAAGCGGCCGGGCGAGCTCTCCGGCGGCATGCAGCAGCGCGTGGCGATCGCGCGCGCGCTGGTCGGCGAGCCGCCGCTGGTGCTGGCCGACGAGCCCACCGGCAACCTGGACCGCGCCAGCTCCGACGAGGTCTTCGCGCTGATGCGCCGCATGCATGCCGAGCGCGGCACCGCCTTCCTGGTGGTCACGCACGACCCGCGCCTGGCGGCGCGCTGCGACCGGGTGGTGGAGATGGTGGACGGGCGCATCGTGGGCGACGCACGCCAGACCGCCACCGCCTAGCCGGTGGTGTCGCCCCCGCTCTGCTGCAGCCGCCACATCTGCGCGTAGCGCCCGCCGCGCGCCAGCAGTTCGGCATGCGCGCCGCGCTCGACCACGCGGCCGGCCTCCAGCACGATGATCTCGTGCGCGTCCACCACCGTGCTCAGCCGGTGCGCGATGACGAGCGCGGTCTTGCCCCGCGAGACGTTCCTCAGCTCGGCCTGGATCGCGCGCTCGTTGGCGCTGTCCAGCGCCGACGTGGCCTCGTCGAAGATCAGGATCGCCGGGTTCTTCAGCAGCGTGCGCGCGATGGCCACGCGCTGCTTCTCGCCGCCGGAGAGCTTCAGGCCGCGCTCGCCGACCATCGTGTCGTAGCCCCTGGGCGTGGCCTGGATGAAATCGTGGATGCGCGCGGCCTTCGCCGCCGCCTCCACCTGCTCGCGGGTGGCGCCGGGGCGGCCGTAGGCGATGTTGTATTCGACCGTGTCGTTGAACAGCACGGTGTCCTGCGGCACGATGCCGATGGCCGCGCGCAGGCTGGTCTGCGTGACCTGTCGGATGTCCTGGCCGTCGATCGTGATCGTGCCGCCGGTCACGTCGTAGAAGCGGAACAGCAGCCGCGCCAGCGTGCTCTTGCCGGCGCCCGAGGGCCCGACCACGGCCACCGTCTTCCCGGGCGGGATCTCGAAGCTCAGGTCGTGCAGGATCGGGCGGCCACCGGCCCCCGGCTCGCTGCGCTCGCGGCCCCCGAGGGGCGCGTTCGAGCCCGGGGCACCCGTGCTCGAACCGGGCTCGTAGGCGAAGTCCACATGCTCGAAGCGCACGTGCCCGGCCTGCACCTCCAGGGCCGGCGCGCCGGGCGCGTCGTCCACCTCGCGATGGCGCTCCATCAGCCCGAACATCTTGTCCAGGTCGGTCAGCGCCTGCTTGATCTCGCGGTACATCACGCCCAGGAAGTTGAGCGGGATGTAGAGCTGGATCATGAAGGCGTTGATCATCACCAGGTCGCCCAGCGTCAGCCGGCCGGCGACCACGCCCTCGGTGGCGCGCCACAGCATGGCCACCAGCGCCGCGGCGATGATCAGCTGCTGCCCGGTGTTCAGCAGGCTCAGCGTGCTCTGGCTCTTCAGCGCCGCGCGGCGCAGGCGCTCCAGGTTCTCGTCGTATCGCTTCGCCTCGAAGTCCTCGTTGTTGAAATACTTGACCGTCTCGTAGTTCAGCAGCGAGTCGATGGCGCGCGTGTGCGCCGTCGAGTCGATCTCGTTCATCTGGCGCCGGAACTTGGTGCGCCACTCGGTCACCGACACGGTGAAGACGATGTAGGCCACCAGCGCGGCGACCGTGATCCACGCGAAGGCGGCGTCGAACTTCACCGCCAGCAGCGTGAGCACCATGCCCACCTCGACCAGCGTCGGGAAGATGCTGTAGAGCGAGTAGCTGATCAGCGAATGCACCGCGCGCGTGCCACGCTCGATGTCGCGCGTCATGCCGCCGGTCTGGCGCTCCAGGTGGAAGCGCAGGCTCAGCGCGTGCAGGTGCCGGAAGACCTGCAGGCTGATGCTGCGCGCGGTGCCCTCGGTGGCCTTGGCGAAGATCAGCTCGCGCAGCTCGGTGAACAGCGTGGTGGACAGGCGCAGCAGCCCGTAGGCCACCAGCAGCCCGGCCGGCACCACCAGCACCGCGGCCACGTCGCCGGGCTTGAAGGCCAGCGCATCGACCAGCTCCTTCAGCAGCAGCGGCACGCTGACGTTGGCCCCCTTGGCCGCCAACATGAAGACCAGCGCCGCGCCCACGCGCCAGCGGTATTTCCACAGGTAGGGCAGCAGCTTGGCCAGCGTGCCCCAGTCGGAGCGCGGCGCGCCCTGGCGCGTGAAGGCATCGCTCTCGGCAGGGACCGGCAGGGCCGGGGCAGGTCGTCGCATCGTCGGTCGGGCTGGGCTGGGTGCGGCGCCGCTACAGTGGCGGCCGGGCGCTGGACGGCGATTGTCGCCGCCCTGCCCGAGACAGGATGCCGACATGGATGCCGCCCGCCCGACCACGCCCGCCGCCCCCGCCACGCCGCTGATGGCGCCGCCGCAGCTGCCCGACGGCAGCCAACTCGTGCTGCGCGTGATGCCGCTGCCGGCCGACGCGAATGCCAACGGCGACATCTTCGGCGGCTGGATCATGGCCCAGGTGGACCTGGCCGGCGCGGTGCTGCCGGCGCGCATCGCCCGCGGCCGACTGGCCACCGTGGCGGTCAATCAGTTCCTGTTCAAGCAGCCGGTCTCGGTGGGCGACCTGCTGAGCTTCTATGCACGCGTCACGCGCATCGGCAACACCTCCGTCAGCGTGCACGTGCAGGTGTACGCCGAGCGCAACCCGGCCGAGCTGCAGGTGGTGAAGGTGACGGAGGCGGACCTGACCTATGTCGCGATCGACGACCAGGGGCGGCCGCGTTCCTTGCCCAAGTGATCGTTGGCGGCGGCGGGTCGCTGTCTGCGTAGATCAGCGCGGGCCAAGCCGGGCCCGGGCAGCCCGAGGCGCGAGAGTCCGGCGGTCGGCCCGTTGGGCCGACTTCCCTGCGATGCTCGAACACGTGGCCCGGCGCCAACTCGCTGCGCTCACTTCGTTCGCTGAGCTCGGACAGCGGCGCCGAGTCAGTCGACGAAGCGCGCTGCGCGCGCGGCCACGCGTCCTGCGCTTCTCGGCGCCTCCCATCGCGCCGCGGGCTGCCCGGGCCCGGCTTGGCACACACGACAGTGGACTTCGTCGAACACCACCGTCGGTGCCGCCTGCCGCGACGCGCTGCGCTCACGCGACCGGCAGGCACCCCACCGAGTCGGTCAGTCGACGAAGAAATCCGGGATGAAGTTCTTCGTGCCCGGCACCACCGCATAGCGGTCCAGGTCGTTGATGCCGTGGCTGGCGAGCAGCTCGTCGTCGATGAAGAAGCGCCCGGTGGTGCTCTTGGCGTCGCTGGTCAGGATCCACCAGGCCGCATCCGCCAGGATCTCGGGCTTGCGGCACAGGTTCAGGTCCACGCCGGGGATCATCTGCAGCGCCGCGGTGGCGATCGCGGTGCGCGGCCACAGGCTGTTGACGGCGATGCCGTGGGGGCGGAATTCGCCGGCATGGCCCAGCGTGCATTCGCTCATGCCGTACTTGGCCATCGTGTAGGCCACGTGCGGGCGGAACCAGTGCTCGCGCATCGACAGCGGCGGGCTCATGTTCAGCACATGCGGGTTGCGGCCGGCCTTCGCGCTGTCGATCAGGTGCGGCAGGCAGGCCTGCGTGCAGCAGTAGGTGCCGCGCACGTTGACGCCGAACATCAGGTCGAAGCGCTTCATCGGCGTGGCCGGCGTCGGCGTCAGGCTGATCGCGCTGGCGTTGTTGACCAGGATGTCGATGCCGCCGAAGCGCTCCACCGCCGCGGCCACCGCGGCGGCGACGGCGTTCTCGTCGCGGATGTCGGTGGGCACCGGCAGAGCCTGCCCGCCGGCGGCGACGATCTCCTCGGCCGCGCTGTACAGCGTGCCCGGCAGCTTGGGGTTGGGCTCGGTGGTCTTGGCGAGGATGACGATGTTCGCGCCGTCGGCCGCGGCGCGCTTGGCGATGGCCAGCCCGATGCCGCGGCTGGCGCCAGTGATGACCAGGGTCTTGCCCTGCAGGGTGCGGTGGCTCATCGGCGGGTCTCCTTCGGCAGCGTGGGCCACACGGCGGTGGCGATGTGCTCGGCGATTGCCGAGGCGCAGTAGCGGTATACCGGCTCGCCGGGGTGGAAGCCGTCGCGGGCCATCGTGCCCGGGTTCAGCGGCGCGTCCATCTCCGGCACCGAGACGTCGCTGCGGCCGGCCGCCCAATGGCGCAGCGCGTCGTTGTGGCGGCGCGCGTCGCTGCCTGCCACCCAGCGCAGCGGCTGTGGCAGCCCGGGAAAGTGGTGCACCGGCGGCAGCGGCGCGAAGACGACGTGGTGCACGCCCTGCGCATTGCGCAGCCAGTTGGCCAGCGCCTCGCGGTGCGCCACGGCGCGGTGCGAGGGCACCTGGTCGATCAGGTCGTTGACGCCCGTGACGACCACCGCCAGGTCGAAGGGCGCCAGCGGCGCGGCCTGCTTGAGCAGTTCCAGCGTCTGCGCGGTATTGAGCCCGCTGCGGGCATGCAGCCGCCAGCGCACGTGGGCGCCGGTGTGCTCGGCCGTGCGCTCGCCGAGCTGCGGCGCCAGCGCCAGCCGCTGGTGCGCCACGCCCACCCCGGCGGCCGACGAATCGCCGGCCACCAGCAGGTGCAGCGCGTGCGGCGCGGCCGCGCCCGGGCCGGCCGCGCCCTCGCGCGGCCCCTCGGCCTCGGGCAGGCGCGGCAGCCGCGCGCGCGTGGCCACCGCCTGCACCACCAGCACCGGCGTCAGCACCAGCTTGAGCGTCAGCGACATGGCCCGTCCTGCCTCAGGCGAACTTGCTGAAGTCCGGCTTGCGCTTCTGGAAGAAGGCCTGGAAGGCCTCCATCGCCTCCGGGCTGCGCAGCCGGCGCGCGAAGATGGCGCCTTCGCTCTGGATCGTGGCCAGGATCTGCTCGCGCTGCGGGCCGCGCATCAGCGCCTTGGCCTCGCGCACCGCGCCGGGCGGCAGCGCGTTGAAGCGCTCGGCGACGCGGCGCGCGTGGTTGAGCACCTCGCCCGCCGGCAGCACCGCATTGGCCAGGCCGCACTCCACCGCCTGCTCGGGCGTGAAGGGGTCGCCCAGCAGCAGCTTCTCGGCCGCGCGCCGGTGGCCCATCAGCGCCGGCACGAGCAGGCTGCTCGCATATTCCGGCACCAGGCCCAGGCCCACGAAGGGCATCGCCAGGCGCGCCTCGTCGGAGACATAGACGAAGTCGCAGTGCAGCAGCATCGTGGTGCCGATGCCGATGGCCGCGCCGGTGACCGCGGCGACCACCGGCTTGTCGCACTCCACCAGCGCGCGCATGAAGCGCAGGACCGGCGAGTCCAGCCCGTCGCTGCCCTGCCCCGGCGGGCGCGACATGAAGTCCTCGATGTCGTTGCCGCTGGTGAAGATTCCCGGCTGCCCGGTGACGAGCAGCGCGCGCACCGCGCCGTCCTCGCGTGCCGCGGCAATGGCATCGGCCATCGCCTGGTACATCGCGGCGGTCAGCGCATTCTTCTTCTCGGGCCGCGCGATCTCGATCGTCGCCACGCCCTCGTGGATGCCGGTCCTGATGGCCATGCGTTGCTCCTGCCGCGTCAGACGCGCTCGATGATGCCGGCGGCGCCCTGGCCCATGCCGACGCACATCGTGACCATGCCGTATTTCAGCTGGCGGCGGCGCAGCGCGTGAACCAGGGTCGCGGCGCGGATGGCGCCGGTGGCGCCCAGCGGGTGGCCGAGCGCGATCGCGCCGCCCATCGGGTTGACCTTGGCCGGGTCCAGGCCCACGGTGTTGATCACCGCCAGCGCCTGCGCCGCGAAGGCCTCGTTGAGCTCGATCCAGCCCAGGTCGTCCAGCTTCAGCCCGGCATGCTTGAGCGCCACCGGGATCGCCTCGATGGGACCGATGCCCATGATCTCCGGCGGCACGCCGCGGATCGCGAAGCTGCGGAAGACGGCCAGCGGCTTGAGGTCGAACTGCTTGACGGCCCGCTCGCTGGCCACGATCAGCGCCCCGGCGCCGTCGCTGGTCTGGCTGCTGTTGCCGGCCGTGACGCTGCCCTTGGCCGCGAAGACGGGCTTCAGCTTCGCCAGGCCCTCCAGGCTGGTGTCGGGCCGTGCGCCCTCGTCGAGCTCCACCGTGCGCGTGCGCGTGCCGGTCTCGCCGGTCTCCAGGTTCGGGAAGCGTTCGACCACGGTGACCGGCGTCATCTCGTCGCCGAACTCGCCGGCCTTCATCGCCGCCAGCGCACGCTGGTGCGACTGCAGCGCGAAGGCGTCCTGCGCCTCGCGCGAGACCTTCCACTGCGTGGCCACCTTCTCGGCCGTCAGCCCCATGCCGTAGGCGATGCCGACGTTCTCGTCCCGGGCAAAGATCTCGGGGTTGAAGCTGGGCTTGTTGCCGCCCATCGGCACCAGGCTCATGCTCTCGGCGCCGCCGGCGATCATCACGTCGGCCTCGCCGACGCGGATGCGGTCGGCGGCCATCGCCAGCGCGGTCAGGCCGCTGGCGCAGAAGCGGTTGACGGTGACGCCGCCCACCGTGTGCGGCAGCCCGGCCAGCACCATGGCCACGCGCGCCATGTTCATGCCCTGCTCGGCCTCGGGGAAGCTGCAGCCGATGATGGCGTCCTCGATGGCCTTCGGGTCCAGGTTCGGCACCTGGGCCAGCGCGCTCTTCACCGCGGCGACCAGCAGGTCGTCGGGCCGCGTGTTGCGGAAAACGCCGCGCCCGCTCTTGCCGATGGGGGTGCGCGTGGCGGCGACGATGTAGGCGTCCTGCACTTGCTTGCTCATGGTCCTTCGTCTCCGCTGATCAGTTGCGAACGGGCTTGCCGGTCTGCAGCATGCCCATGATGCGTTCCTGGGTCTTGGGGTGGTCCAGCAGCGCGCAGAAGCGGTCGCGCTCCAGCGTGTGCAGGTACTCCTCGCTGACCAGGCTGCCGGCGTCGACGTCGCCGCCGCAGATGACCTCGGCGATCAGCTTCGCCAGGTGGTGGTCGTGCGCGCTGATGAAGCCGCCGTCGCGCATGTTGGCGAGCTGGCCCTGGATGGTGGCGACGGCGTTGCGACCGGCCACCGGGAACAGCGTCTTCAGCGGCGGCCGGTACCCGCTGGCCGCCATCGCCTGGACCTGCTGGCCGGCCACGAAGAGCAGCTCGTCCTTGTGCGGCACGACCACGTCGCCTTCGACGAGGTAGCCGAGCCTGCGGTTCTCCAGCGCGCTGGTACCCACCTTGGCCATCGCGGCGGCGGTGAAGCCCTCGGTCAGGAACTTCAGCAGGTCGGCGTTGGCGCCGGTCTGGTGGGCGGCCGCGGCCATCTCGGCGCCGCGGCGCGCCACGTAGGCCAGGCCGCCCCCGGCGGGCACCAGGCCCACGCCGACCTCGACGAAGCCCATGTAGCTTTCCATCGCCGCCACGCGCCGCGCGCAGTGGATCGCTATCTCGTTGCCGCCGCCCAGCGCGATGCCGCGCAGCGCCGCCACCACCGGCACCTGCGCATAGCGCAGGCGCAGCATGGCGTCCTGCAGCTTCTTGACCTCGGGCTTGATGCCCTTGCTGCCGTGCTTCATGAAGACCGGCATCAGCGCCTCGAGGTTGGCGCCGGCGGAGAAGACGTCGTCGGGCGACCAGATCACGAGGCCGGCATACGACTGCTCGGCCAGCTCGACGGCCTTGTACAGGCCCTCGACGACCGCCGGGCTGATCAGGTGCAGCTTGCAGGTGATGCTGGCGACGAGCACCTCGCCATCCAGCGTCCACAGCCGCACGTCGTCGTTCTTCCAGACCTCGGTGCCGGCCTTCAGCGGCTCGACCGCGCCCGCGCCGAGCACGTTCTCGCGGAAGTGCTGGCGCGTGTAGACCGGCAGTTCGCGCTGCGGCACGTAGGCCTTGCGCGACGGGCTCCACGAGCCCTCGGGCGTGTGCACGCCCTTCTCGGCCACCGGGCCCTCGAACACCCAGGCCGGCAGTGGGGCGCTGCTCAGCGCCTTGCCGGCCTCGATGTCGGCTTTCACCCACTCGGCGACCTGCGCCCAGCCGGCGGCCTGCCACAGCTCGAAGGGGCCCATCTTGGTGCCGAAGCCCCAGCGCATCGCGAAGTCCACGTCGCGCGCGGTCTCGGCGATGGCCTCCAGGTGCACGGCGGCATAGTGGAAGCCGTCGCGCAGGATCGCCCACAGGAACCGGGCCTGCGGGTGGCTGCTCTCGCGCAGCAGCTTCAGCCGCTCGGCGGGCGCCTTCTTCAGGATGCGGTCCACCAGCGGCTCGGCCTTGCCGCCGGCGGGCACGTAGTCCTGCGTCGCCGGGTCCAGGCGCAGGATGTCCTTGCCGACCTTCTTGTAGAAGCCGGCGCCGGCCTTCTGGCCCAGCGCGCCCTTCTCGATCAGGCCCTTGAGCACCGCCGGCGTGGCATAGCTCGGGTAGAACGGATCGTCGGCCAGGTTGTCCTGCAGCGTCTTGATGACGTGCGCCATTGTGTCCAGGCCCACGACGTCGGCCGTGCGGAAGGTGCCGCTGCTGGCACGGCCGAGCTTCTTGCCGGTGAGGTCGTCGACGACGTCGTACGACAGGCCGTAGGTCTCGGCCTCCTTCATCGTCGCCAGCATGCCGGCGATGCCCACGCGGTTGGCGATGAAGTTCGGGCTGTCCTTCGCCCGCACGACGCTCTTGCCCAGCGCACGGGTCACGAAGGTCTCCAGCTGGTCCAGCACCTCGGGCCGCGTGGCCGGGGTGTCGATCAGCTCCACCAGCGCCATGTAGCGCGGCGGGTTGAAGAAGTGGATGCCGCAGAAGCGCGGGCGCAGTTCCTCCGGCAGCGCCTCCGACAGCTTCGTGATGCTCAGGCCCGAGGTATTGCTGGCCAGCAGCGCCTGCGGCGCGACATGCGGCGCGATCTTCGTGTACAGGTCGCGCTTCCAGTCCATGCGCTCGGCGATGGCCTCGATGACGAGGTCGCAGCCGGCCAGCAGCGCCAGGTGCTCCTCGTAGTTGGCGGCCTGGATGTGTGCCGCGTCGTCGGCCAGGCCCAGCGGCGCCGGCTTGAGCTTCTTCAGGTTGTCGATGGCCTTCGTGACGATGCCGTTCTTCGGCCCTTCCTTCGCAGGAAGATCGAAGAGCACGACGGGCACCTTGCAGTTGACGAGATGCGCCGCGATCTGCGCGCCCATCACGCCGGCGCCGAGCACGGCGACCTTGCGGACATTGAATCGGTTCACTTCGTTTGCTCCTCGCGTCACTCGACGCGGATCCAGGTTTGGGTGCGGCCGAACAGCGGCGCACCGACAAAGCCGCGCACCTCGAGCCTGGCGCCGCCGTCCACGGGCGTCATGCGCACGCGGTAGACCTTGCCGTCGGCGGCATCGAGGATGGTGCCGCCCTCCCAGGCGTCGCCGCTCTCGGCCTTCTTCACGCCGCGCACGATCTCCAGGCCGATCAGCGGCTTGTCCTTGCGGTCGTCGGTGCACTTGTCGCACACGCCGTCCTGCTTCGCGTCGGGCGCCAGCAGCTTCTCGATGCGCCCGCTGAGCGTGCCGCCGTTCTCGCTGATGCGGATCTGGGCGCGCTCGGTCTTGGTCTTGTCGTCGATGGTCTTCCACACGCCCACCGGCGTGGCCTGGGCCAGCGCCACCGTGCAGGCGGCGCCCAGCAGCAGGGCGGTCAGGATCTGCTTCATCGTCGTCTCCTCGGGTTGCCGCGGCGGGCGGCGGGTGGTCAGAACAGCGCCTCGTCCATCGCCAGCAGCGGCGCGGCGCCGCTGCGTGCGCTGCGGATCAGCCCCGCCGTCTCCGGCAGCAGCTTGGCGAAGTAGAAGCGCGCGGTGTGCAGCTTGGCCACGTAGAAGGGGTCGCCGCTGTCCTGCTTGGCCAGCGCGATTCTCGCCATGCGGGCCCAGAAGTAGGCGAAGACCAGGTGGCCGACGATGCGCAGGTAGTCCACCGCCGCCGCGCCCACCTCGTCGGCATTGCCGAGGCCCTTCATGCCGAGCTCGGTGGTCAGCTTGGTCAGCTTCTCGCCCAGGTCGGCCAGCGGGTTGACGAACTCCTGCATCGCCTCGTCGGTGCCGTGCTCCTCGACGAAGTCGCGGATCAGGCGGCCGAAGGCCTTGAGCTTCTTGCCGTTGTCGCCCAGCACCTTGCGGCCCAGCAGGTCCAGGCTCTGGATCGTGTTGGTGCCCTCGTAGATCATGTTGATGCGCGAGTCGCGCACGAACTGCTCCATGCCCCACTCGCGGATGTAGCCGTGGCCGCCGTAGACCTGCAGGCAATGGCTGGTGGCGATCCAGGCGTTGTCGGTCAGGAAGGCCTTGACGACGGGCGTGATCAGCGCCACCAGGTCCGCGCATTCCTTGCGCTCGTCCTCGTCCTCGGCGTTGAGTTCCTTGTCGATCTGCAGCGTGGTCCACATGGCCAGCGCGCGGCCGCCCTCGGCATAGGCGCGCGCGGTCAGCAGCATCTTGCGCACGTCCGGGTGCACGATGATGGGATCGGCCGGCTTGTCCGGCGCCTTGGGGCCCGAGAGGCTGCGCATCTGCAGGCGGTCCTTCGCATAGGCCACCGCATTCTGGTAGGCCACCTCGGTGAGGCCCAGGCCCTGCATGCCGACACCGATGCGCGCGGCGTTCATCATCACGAACATCGCCGGCAGGCCCTTGTTGGGCTCGCCGACCAGCTCGCCGACGGCGCCGTCGAGCACGATCTGGCAGGTGGCGTTGCCATGGATGCCCATCTTGTGCTCGATGCCGGCGGCATGGATGGCGTTGCGCTCGCCCACGCTGCCGTCGGCCTGGACCTTGAACTTGGGCACCACGAACAGGCTGATGCCCTTGCTGCCGGCGGGCGCGTCCGGCAGCCGCGCCAGCACCAGGTGAACGATGTTCTCCGTCATGTCGTGCTCGCCGGCGCTGATGAAGATCTTCTGGCCGGTGAGCTTGTAGCTGCCGTCGGGCTGCGGTTCGGCCTTGGTGCGCAGCAGGCCGAGGTCGGTTCCGCAGTGCGGCTCGGTCAGGCACATCGTGCCGGTCCACACGCCGCTGACCAGCTTGGGCAGGTACAGCTGCTTCTGCGCCTCGGTGCCGTGCATGAGCAGGCATTCGTAGGCGCCGTGGCTCAGGCCCGGGTACATGGTCCAGGCCTGGTTGGCGCTGTTGAGCATCTCGTAGAAGCTCTGGTTGACCACGTGCGGCAGGCCCTGGCCGCCGTAGGCCTTGTCGGCCGAGAGGCTGGGCCAGCCGCCTTGCACGTACTTCGCATAGGCCTCCTTGAAGCCCGCCGGCGTGCTGAAGGCGTGCGTCTCGCGGTCGTAGCGGCAGCCGGCGGCGTCGCCCGGGGCATTCAGCGGCGCCAGCACCTCGGCGGCGAACTTGCCGCCTTCTTCCAGCACGGCGTTGATGGTCTCGGCGTCGATGTCGGCATGCGCCGGCAGGCGCTTGTACTCGGCGGTCACGTCCAGCAGTTCGTGCAGCACGAACTGCATGTCGCGCAGCGGCGGGGTGTACTGGGGCATCGCGGGTCTCCTGATGACGAGTCGGGGTGTAGGGGTAGGCGGTGCTCAGCGCCGGCGTGCCGCCTCGGCGGCAGCGGCCGGGGCCTGGCGGTAGTCCTGGCGGCAGTGGTCGAGCAGCCGGCGCAGCCCGGTGCGCGCGCGGTCGGGCGCGCCGGGGATGCGCAGGAAGCGCGCGTCGTGGTGCAGCGCGAGGATCAGGCCGTGGATCTCGAACAGCAGCTGGTCGTGGTCGGTGTCGGCCCGAAGGTGGCCTTCGTCCACGGCGATGCGGATGGCGCGCGCCAGCGCCGAATGCCAGGCCTGCACCATGCCGGCCAGCGCGTCGCGCACGGGGCCCGGGCGGTCGTCGAACTCCACCGCGCCGCTGATGTAGATGCAGCCGGAGTCGATCTCCACGCTGACGCGGCGCACCCAGCGCTCGAACAGCGCCTCCAGCCGCGGCAGACCGCGCGGCTCGCGCATCGCGGGGAAGAAGACCTCCTCCTCGAAGCGCGCGTGGTACTCGCGGATGACCGAGATCTGCAGCTCCTCGCGCGAGCCGAAGTGCGCGAAGACGCCGCTCTTGCTCATCTGCGTGACCTCGGCCAGCGCGCCGATCGACAGGCCCTCCAGCCCCATGTGCGAGGCCAGCGCCAGCGCGGCGTCCAGGATCGTGGCGCGCGTCTGCTGCCCCTTGTGCAGGGTGCGGGCGGCGGGGCGGGCGGCGGTGTCGGCAGGGCTGCTCAAGGCGTTTCGGGGGCAGGTGGCGGGCGAAAATCGAACGACCGTTCTATTCTGAACGTGTGCGCGCCGGCCGCATGTGACAAGGGGCGACTTTTTCTAGGGCGGCAGGCCTAGACGAGCTGCTGCAGCGCAGCATCGACGACGCGAAACCGAGGGTTAACCCTCCTGGCGAACCCTCGATGGCCCGCTATTGAAGGCCGTCACGCGAATCGGGTACGCTATGTGCATGGACGTTCTGCAGCTCGACGTGTCGGGCCGCCCGCAGGCGTGGATCAGCGCGCGGGAGGCGGCCGTGCTGTATGCCAGCGACGCCGTCGCGTGGACGCTGGGCAGCACCTGCCAGGTGCTGCGCGGCGGCATCCAGCGGGCCACCGGGCGACAGTCGCGCATCGAGGTGCACTCCATCGTCGCGGTGCGCGGCGCGGTGCCCAGCCGCGCATGGCGCACGGTGCCGGCGCTGTCCAACCCCAAGCTTTTCGTGCGCGACCGGCATGTGTGCGCCTACTGCGGCGGCCGCTTCCGTTTCGACGAGCTGACGCGCGAGCACATCGTGCCGGTATCGCGCGGCGGCGCGGACAGCTGGATGAACTGCATCACCGCCTGCCGCGCCTGCAACGGCCGCAAGGGCAACCGGATGCCGGAAGAGGCGCACATGTCGCTGCTGTACCTGCCCTACGTGCCCAGCCTGCACGAGGACATGATCCTGCGCGGCCGCCGCATCGTGGCCGACCAGATGGACTTCCTGCTCGCCTCGGTGCCGCGCACCTCGCGCCTGCACAGCTGAGGCGCGGGAACACGCCGCCGCCCGCGCGCATCCAATCGACGAACGGGCGCGCCGCGCCCCTGCCAGGAGTTCCGATGAAGACCTTGCTGATGGCCGCCGCCGTGACGCTGGCGCTGGCCGCTTGCTCGACCACCAACCCCGACGTCGTCAGCCGCAACGACGCACAGCGCCTGTCCACCGTCGTCGACGCCGTCGTGCTGAGCACGCGGCCGGTGGTGGTGGACGGCACGCAGAGCGGCGTGGGCGCCACCGCCGGGGGCGTGGTCGGCGGCATCGCCGGCTCCAGCGTCGGCGGCCGGCGCGAGGCGGTGGCGGTCGGCGTGATCGGCGCGGTGGTCGGCGGCGTCGTCGGCAACACCGTGGAGCGCGCGGCCACGCGCGAGCAGGCGCTGGAGATCCTGCTGCAGCTGAAGAACGGCGACCGCCGCGTCGTCGTGCAGGCCCAGGGCAGCGAGACCTTCGAGCCGGGCGACGCGGTGCTGCTGATCAGCAGCGGCGGCAAGGTGCGGGTGACGAAGGCGCCGCCAGTGACGGCGCCTGCGGGCAAGGGCTGAGCGGCGCGGCGGCGCCTGCAACCTTGGTAGGCCGTGTTGGACTTGAACCAACGACCAAAGGATTATGAGTCCTCTGCT
>CAZUPH010000092.1:0-15652 GCA_964621995.1 uncultured Rubrivivax sp.
CGCCGCCCGCGGCAGCGGTGGCGGCCGAACCCGCCGCGCCTGCGGTGACGGCCGCCGAGCTGGACGCGGTGCGCCAGCAGCTCGCGCAGCTGCAGGCCCAGATGGCCGTGCGGCGCGACGAACGGCCGCCGCCGGCAGCCGCCGGCCCGCGGCTGCGCGCGCATGCGCTGGTCATCGGCAATGGCCGCTATGCGCACCTGGGCACGCTGCCCAACCCGGGCCGCGACGCCGAGGCGATGGCCGCCAAGCTGCGCAGCTTCGGCATCGAGGTCGACCTCGTGCTCGACGCCGACCGCGACCGCCTCGTGCAGGCGCTGGGTGCCTACCAGCGGCGTGCCGCGGGCGCCGACGTCAACATCCTCTTCTACGCCGGCCACGGCCTGCAGGTCGGCGGCGTCAACTACATCGTGCCGGTGGACATGCGCGGCGACGGCGCCACGGTGGGCAGCGTGCGGCTGACCGGGGTGTCGCTGGAGGACATGCTCGAATACCTGCCGGCGCGCACGCGCATCGTCTTCCTCGACGCCTGCCGCGACAACCCGGTGGCGCGCTCGCTGGTGGCCACGCGCAGCGTGGCCGGCGTCGGGCTGGCGCCGGTGCAGGGCACGACCGGCACGCTGATCAGCTACGCCACCAAGGACGGCGCCGTGGCCGAGGACGGCCGCGGCCGCCACAGCCCCTACACCGAGGCGCTGCTGGCACACCTTGAGCTGCCGATGGACATCGCCGTGGTGCTGCGCCGCGTGCGCGAGGCGGTGATGGCCGCCACCGGCAACCGCCAGCAGCCCTGGGAGTACGGCTCGCTGGTCGGCGACGAGCTGGTGCTGTCGCGGCTGGCGCGCTGAGCGGCAGGCTGCCGGCGAGGGCGCCAGCGGGCAGAATGCCCCCGCGGCCGGTGTCGGCCGGCTTCCCGCAGTTCCAGCCATGTCCACACCTCACCACCCGGCCGGCACGCCGCTGCTGGCCGTCATCGGCGGCAGCGGCCTGTACGACCTGCCCGGCCTGACGAATACCCGCTGGGTCCACGTCGACACGCCCTGGGGCGCACCGTCGGACGAGATCTTCCTCGGCCAGCTCGGCGGCGCGCACCTGGCCTTCCTGCCGCGCCACGGGCGCGGTCACCGCATCCCGCCCTCGGAGCTGAACTTCCGCGCCAACATCGCGGCGCTCAAGCAGCTCGGCGCGACCGACGTGCTCAGCCTGTCGGCGGTGGGCAGCCTGCGCGCGGACCTGCCGCCGGGCACCTTCGTCGTCGTCGACCAGTTCATCGACCGCACGTTCGCGCGCGCGAAGAGCTTCTTCGGCACCGGCATGGTGGCGCATGTGTCGATGGCCCAGCCGGTGTGCAGCCGGCTCGGCCGCCATGTGCTGGCCGCGCTGCAGGGGCAGGGCGTGCCGCACGCGGCCGGCGGCACCTACCTGGTGATGGAGGGGCCGCAGTTCTCCACGCTGGCCGAAAGCCGGCTGTACCGCAGCTGGAACTGCGACGTGATCGGCATGACCAACATGCCCGAGGCCAAGCTCGCCCGCGAGGCCGAGCTGTGCTACTGCTCGGTGGCCATGGTCACCGACTTCGACTGCTGGCACCAGGGCCACGAGGCGGTGACGGTGGATGCGGTGATCCAGGTGCTGCTGGGCAACGCGGCCACGGCGCGCACGCTGGTCGGCGGGCTGGCCGGCACGATCACTGCGGATGCCGAAGCCCCAGGCTGCGCCTGCCGCCACGCGCTGGACCACGCGCTGATCACCGCGCCCGAGGCCCGCGACCCGGCGATGCTGGACAAGCTCTCCGCGGTGGCGGGCCGCGTGCTGAAGCGGCCGGCATGAGCCCGGCGCCGGCGTCGCCCGGCGAGCTGCGCCCGCTGCGGCCGGCGGCGGCGCGCGACGCCGTCGAGGTGATCGACCAGCGCGGGCTGCCGCACGCACTGCGGCACGCGGTGCTGCGCAGCGCCGAGGACGTGCACGCCGCGATCCGCGAGATGGTCGTGCGCGGCGCGCCGCTGATCGGCGCCACCGCCGCCTTCGGGCTGGCGCTGCAGCTGCGCCGCGACCCCGGCGACGCGGCGCTGGCGCAGGCGGCGGCGCACCTGCGCGAAGCGCGGCCGACGGCCGTCAACCTGGCCTGGGCGATCGACCGCCTGGTGCGCCTGCTGCATCCGCTGGCGCCTTCCGCGCGCGCCGAGGCCGCCTGGGCCGAGGCGCTGGCGATCGCCGACGAGGACCGCGCCGCCAATGCCGCCATCGGCCGCCACGGCATGCCGCTGCTGCAGGCCGTGGCGGCACGGCGCCCCGGCCCGGTCCAGGTGCTGACCCACTGCAATGCCGGCGCGCTGGCCACCTGCGGCTGGGGCACCGCGACGGCGCCGATCTACGTCGCCCATGCCGCCGGGCTGCCGCTGCACGTGTGGGTGGACGAGACGCGCCCGCGCAACCAGGGTGCGGCGCTGACGGCCTGGGAACTGGGCCGCGCCGGCGTGCCGCACACGGTGGTCAGCGACAACGCCGGCGGTCACCTGATGCGCCAGGGCCTGGTGGACCTGGTGCTGGTCGGCTGCGACCGCGTGGCGGCCAACGGCGACGTCTGCAACAAGATCGGCACCTACCTGAAGGCACTGGCCGCGCGGGACAACGGCGTGCCCTTCCACGTCGCGATGCCGACCTCGACGCTGGACCGCACGCTGCCCGACGGCGCCGCGGTTCCGATCGAGCAGCGCAGCGCACGCGAGCAGACGCATGTCTGGGGGCGCGACGCGGACGGCCGCGTGCTCGAGGTGCAGGTCGTGCCCGACGGCAGCGCCGCGGCCAACCCGGCCTTCGACGTGACGCCGGCGCGGCTGGTGACCTCGCTCGTCACCGAGCGCGGCCTCGTGCCGCCGCGTGCCGACGCATTGGCCGCCCTGATGGAGGGCAGGGCATGACGCTCGCCGACGAGACCGTGCTGCGCGAGGCGATGAGCGCCGCGCTGCGCCGGCTGGATGCGCTGGGCCTCAACCGCGGCAGCACCGGCAACCTGAGCGCGCGTGCGGCGCGCGGCGGCCGCGACGGCATGCTGATCACGCCCACCGGCATGGGAGCGGACGAACTGCGGCCGCAGGACCTGGTGTGGGTGGCCGACGACGGCGAGGTGCAGGGCGACTGGCAGCCGTCGAGCGAGGCACCGTTCCACCGCGCCGCCTACCGCGCACGCCCGGACCTGGGCGCGGTCGTGCACATGCATTCGCCCGAGGCCACCGCGCTGGCCTGCCTGGACCGCAAGCTCCCGGCCTTCCACTACATGGTGGCGATCGCCGGCGGCGACGACGTGCCGCTGGTGCCCTACCACCTGTTCGGCAGCGAGGCGCTGTCCGAGGCCGTGGGCGTCGCGCTGGCCCGGCGCGAGGCCTGCCTGCTGGCCCACCACGGCCTGGTGGCCGCGGGGCCCACGCTGGCACGCGCGATGAAGGTGGCGCTGGAGGTCGAAAGCCTGTGCGGCATGTACCTGAAGGCGCTCGCGGTGGCCGAGCCTGCGCTGCTGAGCCGCGAGCAGATGGCCGCGGTGATCGAGAAGTTTCGCGGCTACGGCAAGGCCGCGCGCCGCTGAGCGGCGCCGCCGCCGCGGCGGTCCGGCCAGGTCGCGAGCAGCAGCCCCGCCACCGCCAGCACGAAGGCCGCCACGTGCGCGGCGCCGAAGGGCTCGCCCAGCACGACGATGCCGACCGCCGCCGCGGCCACCGGCAGCATCACCGTGAAGACGCCGGCCTGCGGCGCCGGCACGTGGCGCAGCCCCTGCATCCACAGCCACACGGTGACCATGCTCGCGGCGATGGCGTAGAAGGCGAGCAGCATCCAGGTCGGCGCCGCGACCGCGCCGAAGTCGAAGCCGCGCGCCTGCCACAGCGCCAGCGGGGCCACCAGCGCCAGGCCCCACAAGTTGATCAGCGCGCTGATGCGGCGCGGCGACACCTGGGCCGTGAGCCGCTTGCCGATGACGACGTAGCTGGCCTCGCAGAGCACCGCGCCGAGCAGCAGCGCGTAGCCCAGCGGTGAGGCCGCCTCCGCCCCCGCGCCCGCCGCGCCGGCGTCCGGTTGGCGCGCCAGCGCCAGCAAGGCGATGCCCGCCGCCGCGCAGCCGATGGCCCCCCACACGCGCGGGCGGATCGCCTCGCCGAGGAAGGCGCGCGAAAGCAGCGCCACCGCGGCCGGGATGGCCGCCATCGTCACCCCGGCGGCCAGCGCCGAGGTCAGCATCACGCCATAGAGCATGCAGATGCTGAACAGGAAGTTGCCGAGGAAACTCTCCCAGAACAGCAGCATGCGGTCGTGGCGCGTCAGCGGCGCCTCGGCCGGGCCGCGCCGCACCCAGTGCACCATCGCCACCGCCGCGATCGCGAAGCGCAGCCCGGCCAGCAGCAGCACCGGGAAGGCGGCGACGAGCAGCTTCGACAGCCCGACGTAGCTGCCGACCAGCGCCATGCTGCCGGCCAGGCTCGCGTAGGCCCACAGCGGCGGGGTGGCCGTCGGGCTCACGGCGCGGCGGTCATCCGGCCGCGGCGATGCGCAGCCAGGTCGTCTTCAGCTCGGTGACCTTGTCGAAGGCGTGCAGGCTCTTGTCGCGGCCGTTGCCGCTTTGCTTGACGCCGCCGAAGGGCACGGTGATGTCGTCCTCGTCGTACTGGTTGACGTGCACGGTGCCGGCGCGCAGCGCGCGCGCGACGCGGTGCGCGCGGTGCACGTTGTCGGTCCACACCGCCGCCTGCAGGCCGTAGGCGCTGTCGTTGGCCAGGCGCACGGCCTCGGCCTCGTCGGCGAAGCGGATCACCGACAGCACCGGGCCGAAGATCTCCTCGCGCGCGATGCGCATGTCGTTGCGCACGCCGTCGAAGACGGTGGGCTCGACGAAGAAGCCGCCGGTCTCGGCGCGCACGCGCCGGCCGCCCGCCACGCAGCGCGCGCCCTCGTCGCGGCCGGCCTCGATGTAGCCCAGCACGGTGTCCATCTGCGTCTCGTCCACGATGGCGCCCATCGCGGTGGCGGCGTCCAGCGGGTCGCCGGGCTGCCAGCGCGGCGCCTGCGCCAGCACGCCCTCGACGAAGGCCTCGGCCACGCTCTCGTGCACCAGCACGCGCGAGGGCGCGTTGCAGCTCTCGCCCTGGTTGAAGAACATGCTGCCGGCGGCGGTGCGCGCGGCGCGCGTCACGTCGGCATCGGCGAAGACGACGAAGGCCGACTTGCCGCCGAGCTCGTTGTAGATGCGCTTGAGGTTGCTGCGCCCGGCGTATTCCAGCATGCGACGGCCGGTGCGCGTGCTGCCGGTGAAGCCCAGCGCGTCGACGTCCATGTGCAGCGCCAGCGCCTCGCCGGCCTCGGCACCGAAGCCGGGCACGACGTTGAAGACCCCCGGCGGGATGCCGGCCTCGAGCGCCAGCTCGGCCAGGCGCAGCGCGGTGAGCGGGCTCTTCTCGCTGGGCTTGAGCACCACCGAGTTGCCGGCGGCCAGCGCCGGGCCCAGCTTCCACGAGGCCATCAGCATCGGGTAGTTCCAGGGCACGATGGCGCCGACCACGCCGACCGGCTCGCGCGTGATCAGCGCCAGCGCATCGTCGCCGGTGGGCGCGGTCTCGCCGTAGAGCTTGTCCGCCGCCTCGGCATACCAGGCGAGGCAGCGCGCGGCCAGCGGCACGTCCACCGCGAGCGCGTCGCGGATCGGCTTGCCCATGTCCAGCGTCTCGAGCAGCGCGAGCTCGTCCTTCGCGGCCAGGATCAGTTCCACCCAGCGCTGCATCGCCTTCTTGCGCGCCGCCGGCGGCTTGCCGGCCCAGCGCCGGTCCTCGAAGGCGGCGCGTGCGGCGGCCACCGCGGCGTCCACGTCCGCCGTGCGGCCTCGGGCCACCGCGGCGAGCAGCCGGCCGTCGATCGGCGAGCGGCACTCGAAGGTCTCGCCGGACACCGCGTCGCGCCGTTCGCCGGCGACGAAGGCGCGGCCGTCGATGCGCAGCGCCGCGGCGCGTTCGTGCCAGGTGGGCGACGGCGAGGTGGGGGCGGGAGCGCTCATCGCCGTCAGAAGCTGACCACGACCGAGGCGCCGAGCAGGTTGTTGGTCTTGCGGTGACCCAGCAGCCGGCCGGCGCGGTATTCGCCGAAGACGGGCTGGCTGGCGCCGTCGAAGCGGTACTCGAGCTTGAGGATCGTGCTCTCGTCGTACAGGTAGTTCAGGCCGAAGGCAACGGCATAGCGGTTGCTGCCGACCGACTCGCCACGCGCGTAGCTGCCGTCGGGCAGCAGCCCGCGGCCGATGCCGTTGAGGTCGTCGTCGTAGCTGTAGCCGAGCAGGCCGCCGCCGTTGCGCTTGTTCTCGATGTAATCGGCGCGCAGGATGCCCTCCAGCCGCGGCGTGATCTTGTAGCCGACCAGGCCCGACAGGCCCCACCAGCGCGCGTCGCGCAGCCGGCCGTCGCTGTTGTAGATGGCCGCACCCTTCTGCTGGCCGTAGACGACCTGGCCGAACAGCGACCAGTCGCCGCGGATGTAGTAGGCGTCGAACTCCAGCAGGTGCAGCGTGCTGTGGCGGCCGGCACCGTCGAAGCCGCGCTCCTCGAGGATCGGGTCGCCGTTGGGATCCAGCGTGCCGGTGTCGAAGAGCCAGGTCCCGTCCGCGGCGAAATTCGGCGCCTTGCCGTGCACGCCGCTGAAGCCGAAGCCGTCGAACTCGCCCTTGCTGTAGTCCACCCGGTAGGTCAGCACCGGCGCGCGCGTGGAACTGCCGGTGCGCGCGGCGTTGAAGTTGGCCAGGCCGACGCGGGTCCACCACTTGTCGCGCGTGATGTCGAGCACCGCGCCGGTGAAGGAGGTCGGCGCCGTGTAGTCGAACAGCAGGTTGTGCGTGATGAGCTTGTTGTCCTTGGGCAGCGTGTACTCGTAGCCGGTCCAGTCGGGGATCTGGCCCAGCCACAGCCGGGTCTGCAGGTCGGCGAGCGGGATCGACACCGTGGCCTCGTGCACGATGCCGCTGCCGCTGCCGCCGATCAGGTTGCCCACGCCGCGCTCGGGCGCCAGCGTCAGCCGCCACTTCGCGCCGCTGTCGGTCTCCTTCTCGAAGTCGATGACCGCCATGCCGAAGTACGAGTTGTCGTAGCTGTAGCGCGCGCCCTCGTTGTTGAGCAGCACGAACGAGGCGTTGCGCTGGCGCTGGTTGTAGACCCAGGTGGGGTCGATCTGGCCGCTGATCCGCAGGCCCTTGAAGCCCTGGTCGGCGAAGTTGTCCTGCAGCGCCTCGGTCTTGATCGCGATGCGGTTGAGCTCGCGCGCCTGCTCGGGCGTCATGCCCCACTGGCCGGCGGCGGGGGGCTGCTGCTGAGCCTGCTGCTGCTGCAGGCGCTGCTCGAGCTGGTTGACGCGCTCGCGCAGCGCGCGCAGTTCCTGCAGCAGCTCGGCGTTGCTCTGCGCGGCGGCGGGCGCCGCGAAGGCCGCGGCCAGCGCCGCGGCGAGCATCGTGAAGGCAGGGAAGGGCTTGACGTTCATCGGTTCCTCCTCGGGGGATGTCATTGCCGCGCCGCGGCGGCCAGGTCCTGCTGGCGCTGGCGTTCGCCGCGCGCGATGAGCCAGCTCGCGATCGCCACGCCGATGCCGACGATGACGATGGTGACCGTGGCCACCGCATTGACCGTGGGGTCCAGCCCCAGCCGCGCGCGCGAGAAGATGACCAGCGGCATCGTCGTCGAGCCCGGCCCGGACAGGAAGGCCGAGAGCACGACGTCGTCCAGCGAGATCGTGAAGGTCAGCAGCCAGGCCGAGACCAGGCTCTGCGCGATCATCGGCAGCGTGACCAGCCAGAAGACCTGCTGCGGGCGCGCGCCGAGGTCCATCGCGGCCTCCTCCAGCTGCGGGTTCAGGTCCTGCAGCCGCGCCTGGATGACCACCGTGGCATAGGCCACGCCCAGCAGCAGGTGGCCGAGCCAGATGGTCGTCATGCCGCGCTCGGGGAAGCCCAGGGCGCGCTGCACGGCCACCAGCATCAGCAGCAGCGACAGGCCGACCACCACCTCGGGCATCACCAGCGGCGCGGTGGCCATGCCGGAGAACAGCGTGCGCCCGAAGAAGCGCTTGTACTTGACCAGCGCGAAGGCGGCCAGCGTGCCGAGGATGACCGAGCCGCAGGCGGTGAGGAAGGCGATCTTCAGGCTCAGCCACAGGCCGGCGAGCAGCTCGCTGTCCTGCGCCAGCGCGGCATACCAGCGCAGCGTGAAGCCGCGCCAGACGTTGGGCACCGGCGAGTCGTTGAACGAGAAGACGACCAGCGCCAGGATGGGAAAGTACAGGAACAGGAAGCCGACCGAGAGCCAGCCGCGGCCGAACCAGCGGTTGAAGGTGGGGGAGGTGGCGAAGCGCATTTCGGAGACCTCACCAATCGAAGCAGCAGCGCGCCCGATGAGGACGGGTGGCGAATGGCCGATCGCGGCGCGTTGCGGACATTGCACGCCTGGCTACGCAGACCACCGTTCGCGCTGAGCCTGTCGAAGCGCTCGCTCGCACCATTCGGGCTGAGCCTGTCCAAGCGCCCACCCGAACCGTTCGGGCTGAGCCTGTCGAAGCCCAGAGGACCATGGGCGCTGCGACAGGCTCAGCGCGAACGGTTGTGTACGGCGAAGAGAGTGCCATGTCCGTTATGCGCCGGAACGAGTCAGTAGAGGCTGCAAAGTCCGAACCATCTCAGCGCCGCTCCTGCGCCTCGGCCTGGTACTTGGAGAACAGCGCCAGCGGCACGATGACCAGCAGCACGATCACCACCGCCAGGCTGCTGGCCATGGGCCAGTCGTTGTTGGCGAAGAACTCGTCCCAGAGCACGCGGCCGATCATCATGGTCTCGGGCCCGCCGAGCAGTTCGGGGATCACGAATTCGCCGACGCAGGGGATGAAGACCAGCATGCTGCCGGCGATGATGCCCGCCTTGGACAGCGGCACCGTCACCTTCCAGAAGCCGACCCAGGGCGTGGCGCCCAGGTCGGCCGCGGCCTCCAACAGCCGCAGGTCCATCTTGGCCAGCGTGCCGTACAGCGGCAGCACCATGAAGGGCAGGTAGGTGTAGGTCATGCCCAGCACCAGCGAGAAGGGCGTGTGCATCAGCTTGCCCGGGGTGCTGATCAGGCCGGCGGCGTACAGCAGCTGGTCCAGCCCGGTGGCGATCATGAACTCGGCCGCCCAGCCGCCGTCGGTGAGCAGGCCGCGCCAGGCGTACACGCGCAGCAGGAAGCTGGTCCAGAAGGGCAGCATCACCAGCATCAGCAGCGCCGGCTGCACGCCGGGCTTCGCGCGTGCCATGAAGTAGGCAAAGGGGTAGCCGATGAGCAGGCACAGCACCGTGGCCGCCGCCGCGTACTGCAGGCTGGTCGCGTAGGTGCGGACGTACAGCGTGTCCTCGGCGATGAACAGGTAGTTCGAGAAGCGCAGCGTCAGCTGCAGCACGCCCTCGCTGAAGCTGATCAGGTCGCTGAAGACCACGCCCTCCATCTCGGCCACGCTGATGCGGCCGACGATCAGGAAGGGCAGCAGGAAGAACAGCAGCAGGAAGGCGAAGGGCAGCGCGATGACCAGCGTGCGCCCGCGCGGCATGCGCAGCGCGCCGAGCCAGCCGGGCCGGGCCGCCTTCATTGCGTCAGCACGACCTGCGCCGAGCGTGACCAGTGCGCCCAGGCCTCGTCGCCCCAGGTGAACTCGTCGTCGCGGTGGCGCTGGGTGTTGGCCACGCTCACCTTCAGCAGCGCCCCGCTGGCCAGCACCAGGTGGTACACGGTGAAGCTGCCGAAGTAGGCGATCTCCTTGATGCGCCCGGGCGCGGTGTTGAACTCCGCGTGCTCGCCGCCCGGCCGCTGGCGGGAGAGGTGCACCTTCTCCGGCCGCAGCGCCACCGTGACCGCCATGCCTTCGCTGCCGGTGATGCCGTGGCCCACGTAGTGCCGGCAGTCGGCGCAGTCGATGACGCAGTGGTCGGGCTCGTCCACCGCCAGCGTGCCGTCCATCAGGTTGACGTTGCCGATGAAGTCGGCCACGAAGCGCGTGGCCGGCGTCTCGTAGATCTCGCCCGGTGCGCCCACCTGCAGGAAGCGGCCCTCGCTCATCACCGCGATGCGCGAGGCCATCGTCATCGCCTCCTCCTGGTCGTGCGTGACCATCACGCAGGTCACGCCGACGCTCTCGATGATGTTGACCAGCTCGATCTGCGTCTGCTCGCGCAGCTTCTTGTCCAGCGCGCCCAGCGGCTCGTCCAGCAGCAGTACCTGCGGCTGCTTGGCCAGGCTGCGAGCCAGCGCCACGCGCTGCTGCTGCCCGCCGGAGAGCTGGTGCGGCTTGCGCTGCGCGAACTTCTCCAGCTGCACCAGCTTGAGCATGGCCTCCACGCGCTGCGCGACCTGATCGCGCGGCATGCCCTCGCGCTTCAGGCCGAAGGCGATGTTGTCCGCCACCGTCAGGTGCGGGAACAGCGCGTAGCTCTGGAACATCATGTTCATCGGCCGCTCGTAGGGCGGCAGCCCTGCCAGGTCCTGGCCGTCGAGCACGATGCGGCCCGAGGTCGGCGTCTCGAACCCCGCCAGCATGCGCAGCAGCGTGCTCTTGCCGCAGCCCGAGCTGCCCAGCAGCGCGAAGATCTCGCCCTTGGCGATGTCCAGGCTGACGTGGTTGACGGCGCGGAAGCTGCCGAAGTCCTTGACGACGTCCTGGATCTGCAGGAAGGGCGCGGGCGCCGGGGCGCGGTTCGTGGAAGCCATCGGGTCGGGGGCGGCGGGTCCGTGCGGGCGGCGGGCGCCCCGGCGCGGCGGCCGGGGCAGGGTGGCGTGGCGTGGCGTGGAGCCGGGACGGGCCCTACAGCCCGGTCTTGAACTGCGTGAAGGTGCGCGTCATCAGCCGGCGCAGGTCGTTGTTCAGGCTGTCCGGCGGCACCATGCGCGCCAGGTCCTGCGGCGACAGGAAGACGGTCGGGTCGTTGGCGACCTCGGGCTTGACGTGCGGCCTGGACGCCGGGTTCGGGTTGGCGTAGAAGACCTTGTTGGTCAGCCCGGCATGCACCTCGGGGCGCAGGATGTAGTCGATGAACTTGTGCGCGTTGCCCGGCCGTGGTGCATCGGCGGGGATCACCATCACGTCGAAGAACAGCAGCCCGCCGTTCTTCGGGATCAGGGCCTCGATCTTGTGCCCGGTCTTGCCGTCGATGGCGCGCTGCCGCGCGATGTTGATGTCGCCGGACCAGCCGAGCGCCACGCAGATGGAGCCGGCGGCCATGTCGTTGATGTAGCCGGAGCTGCTGAACAGCGTGATGTGCGGCCGCACGCTCTTGAGCAGCGCGCCGGCGGCGGCGTAGTCCGAGGGGTTCTTGCTGTAGGCCGGCCGGCCCAGGTAGTGCAGCGCCGCCGGCAGCACCTCGGAGGCGGAGTCCAGGAAGGACACGCCGCAGCTCTTGAGCCGGCTCACGTACTCGGGCTTGAAGACGAGGTCCCAGACGTTGTCGGGCATCGGCAGGCTGCCCAGCGCGGCCTTGACCCGGTCCACGTTGATGCCCACCGTGGTGAAGCCCCACAACCAGTTGACCATGTACGCGTTGCCCGGGTCCATCTTGGCCAGCTGGGCCTGCACCGCGGGGTCCAGGTTCTTCAGGTTCGGGATGCGCGACTTGTCCAGCTTCTGCAGCAGGCCGCCGTCGATCTGCAGCTTGGCCCAGTTGGAGCTGGGGATCACGATGTCGTAGCCGCTCTTGCCCGCCACCAGCTTGGCGTGGACGATCTCGTTGTTGTCGAAGTTGTCGTAGCGCACGCGGATGCCCGTCTCGCGCTCGAAGTTGCGGATCGTGTCCTCGGCGATGTAGTTCGACCAGTTGTAGACGTTGAGGACCTTCTCCTCCTCCTGCCCGGCGGCGCCGGACGCGGCCAGCGTCAGGCCCAGGGCCAGGGTGCAGGCCAGCGTCCGGGCAAGGACAGGCGACTTCGGATTCATGCGGGGAACCTCCTGCGGCGACGGGGCGGTCGGGTGGTGATGCGCGGGCCGGGCGTGGCGGCGCGGGCGGAATCGTACAAGCAAGAACGCAAGCAAGGGCCGGACCGTCAGCCCAGCCAGCCTTCGCGCCGGGCGTCGGCCAGCGTCAGGTCCAGGCAGCGCCGGATCAGGCCGACCATCTCGTCGATCTGCGCGCGCGTGACGACGAGCGGCGGCGCCACGATCATGCGGTCGCCGACGGCACGCATGATCAGCCCCTCGCGGAAGCAGTGGCCGCGGCAGACCATGCCGATCTCGACCTCGGCGGGGAAGGGCGTGCCGCGGGCCGGGTCGCGCACCAGGCGCAGCGCGCCCATCAGGCCGCAGGTCTCGGCGCTGCCCACCAGCGGGTGCTTCGCGAGCTCGCGGTAGGCGGCGGCGAGGTAGGGGCCGGTGTCCTCGCGCACGCGGTCCACCAGCCCCAGCTCGCGGATCAGCCGCAGGTTGGCCACGCCCACCGCGCAGGCCACCGGGTGGCCGCTGTAGGTGTAGCCGTGCGCAAACTCGCCGCCGCGCTCGATGAGCACGCGCGCCACGCGCTCGCCGACCAGCACGCCGCCCAGCGGCACGTAGCCGCTGGTCACGCCCTTCGCGAAGGTCATCAGGTCGGGCGTGTAGCCCAGGCTCTCGCAGCCGAACCAGCGCCCGGTGCGCCCGAAGCCGCAGATCACCTCGTCGCTGACGATCAGGATGCCGTGGCGGCGGCAGATGCGCTCGATCTCCGGCCAGTAGCTGGCCGGCGGGACGATCACGCCGCCGGCGCCCTGCACCGGCTCGCCGATGAAGGCGGCCACCTTGTCGGCGCCGAGCTCGGCGATGCGGTCCTCGAGCCAGCGCGCGGCCTCGATGCCGAAGGCCTCCAGCTGGCCGGGGCCGGGCGGCGCGTCGTGGTGCTCGTGCCAGTAGGGCTGGCCGATGTGCACGATGCCCGGGATCGGCAGCCCGCCCTGCGCGTGCATGCCTTCCATGCCGCCGAGCGAGGCCCCGGCCATCGTGCTGCCGTGGTAGGCGTTGCGCCGGCTGATGATGACCTGGCGCTGCGGCTGCCCCAGCAGGTCCCAGTAGCGGCGCACCATGCGCACGATGGTGTCGTTGCCCTCGCTGCCGCTGCCGGTGAAGAAGACATGCTCGAAGCCCGGCGGCGACACCTCGGCCAGCAGCTCGGCCAGCTCGATGGCCGGCGGCGTGGCGGTCTGGAAGAAGGCGTTGTAGAAGGGCAGCTGCTCGAGCTGGCGGGTGGCCTCGTCGATCAGCGCACGCTGGCCGTAGCCCACGTTCACGCACCACAGCCCGCTCATCGCGTCCAGGATGCGGTGGCCGTCGCTGTCCCAGAGGTAGATGTTCTCGGCGCGCGTGATGATGCGCGCGCCCTTCTTCGCCAGCGACTGGAAGTCGGTGAAGGGGTGCAGGAAGTGGGCGGCGTCTGCGGCCTGCCACTCCTGGGTGGTGCGCGGGGTGGTGTGCGGGGTGGTGCGCTGGTTCGCGGGCTGGATCGTCGTCATGGTCGCCTCCCCCTCAGACATGCAGCAGCAGGTGTTCCCGCTCCCAGGGCGAGATGACCTTCATGAACTCGGCGTACTCGACCTCCTTGATCTCCGAATACACGGTGACGAAGCCCTGGCCCAGCACCTCGGCCAGCGCCTTCTCGTCGCGCAGCAGCTGCAGCGCCTCGCCCAGGCTGCGCGGCAGCTGGTAGTCGGCCAGGTAGGCGTCGCCCTTGCACTCCGGCGTGGGCTCGATGCGCTGCTGCATGCCCAGCCAGCCGCAGGCCAGCGTGGCCGCCAGCGCCACGTAGGGGTTGGCGTCGGCGCCGATCACGCGGTTCTCGATGCGCCGCGCCTCGGGCCGGGCCACCGGGCTGCGAATGCCCACGGTGCGGTTGTCGGTGCCCCACTGGATGTTGATCGGCGCGGCATTGCTGCGCACCAGCCGGCGGTAGCTGTTGACGTAGGGCGCGAACAGCGCCATCGCGGCCGGGATGTAGCGCTGCAGCCCGCCGATGTACCAGAAGAACTCCTTCGTCGGCTCGCCATGCTCGTCGCTGAAGATGTTGCGGCCGCTGGCCTTGCTGACCACGCTCTGGTGCACGTGCATGGCGCTGCCCGGCTCGCCGGCGATCGGCTTGGCCATGAAGGTGGCGAACATGTCGTGGCGCAGCGCCGCCTCGCGCACCGTGCGCTTGAACAGGAACACTTCGTCGGCCAGCCCGAGCGGCGCGCCGTGGAAGAAGTTGATCTCCATCTGGCCGGCACCGACCTCGTGGATCAGGGTGTCGACGTTGAGCTCCATCTTCTCGCAGTAGTCGTACACGTCCTCGAACAGCGGGTCGAACTCGTTGACCGCGTCGATCGAGTAGGCCTGGCGCGAGGTTTCGCTGCGGCCGCTGCGGCCCACCGGCGGCTTGAGCGGCACGTCGGGGTCGGTGTTGCGGGCCACGAGGTAGAACTCGAGCTCGGGCGCGACCACCGGGTCCCAGCCCTTGGCATCGAACAGGCCGCACACGCGCTTCAGCACCGAGCGCGGCGCGTACGGCACGAGCATGCCGTCGCGGTCGTAGCAGTCGTGGATGACCTGCGCCGTCGGATCCACTGCCCAGGGCACGATGCGCACCGTGCTCGGGTCCGGGCGCAGGTGCATGTCGCGGTCGGTCGGCGTGATGACGTCGTAGTACGGGCCTTCCTCGGGGAATTCGCCCGTCACCCCCATCGCCACCACCACCTCGGGCAGGCGCATGCCGCGGTCCTCGGTGAACTTCTCGCGCGGCAGGATCTTGCCGCGCGCGACGCCGGTCAGGTCGGGTACCAGGCACTCGATTTCGGTCACGCGACGCTGATTGAGCCAGTTTTCCAGCTCGCTGAATGTGAATTGCTCTCTCACGACCATGGGGTCACCTGTTTCGTTGGTCTCTGTAGGCTGCGCAGGCCGCGCCGAACGCGGACAGCATCGCCATCGAGACCGGATTGCTCGCCGCCTGCCACTCCGGGTGCCATTGCACGGCGAGGTTGAAGCCGGGACTGTCCGGCTTGGAAAACGCTTCGATCACGCCGTCGGGCGCGCGCGCCTCGACGCGCAGCCCTGGCGCCAGGCGCTTGACCGCCTGGCCGTGCAGCGAATTGACCTGGATGCGGTCGCGCTGCAGCAGCCGCGCCAGCACGCCGCCGGGCAGCACGTCGGCCGAATGCGCCGGGCCGTACTGCACCTCGAGCGGCTCGTCGTCGGGGTCGCGGTGGTCCAGGTGGCCGTCGACCTCGTGCACCGCCTGGTGCAGGCTGCCGCCGAGCGCGACATTGGTTTCCTGCGCACCGCGGCAGATGGCGAAGAAGGGCAGTCCGCGCTTGAGCACCCTCGGTACCAGCGGCAGGGTCCAGGCGTCGCGCTCGGGGTCGAGCGGCAGCGAGGGGTCGTGCACCCCTTCGTCGAAGTGGCTCGGGTGCACGTTGGACGGCGAGCCGGTCAGCAGCAGGCCGTCGGCCGTGTCGAGCAGGGTGTCGAAGTCCTCCGGCTCGGCGCTCGGCACGACGAGCGGGATGCATCCGGCCAGGCGCACGGCGTCGATGTACTTCTTGCCGGCGATGTGGAACGGATGCTGGCCGACGCGGCGGTTGCAGGCCCGCACGAGCACGAGGGGTTTGGAACGGTTCATCGCCATCACAGC
>CAZUPH010000093.1:0-1200 GCA_964621995.1 uncultured Rubrivivax sp.
GTGGCCAGCACCTGCACGCGGTGCCGCGTGTGCACGTAGCGCTCCAGGCGCTGCCAGCGCTGCACCAGGTCCGGCAGGTCGTGCGCGGCGGCCAGCGCCTCGGCGGCCGGGTCGTCGCGCAGGTCGTGCGCGCCCTCGCCCAGGCGCAGCACCGCCAGCGGGCCCTGCGCTGCGGCCAGCGTGTCGAGCAGCGCACGCTTGTCGGCCAGCGGCACATGCGCGCCCGCGGGCCGCGGCGCCACGGGCAGCGCCAGGCCCAGGCGGCGGGCGCCATGCACGATCACGCGCTGCATCGCCGCGGCGGCGAAGTCGCCGGCGGCCGGCGCGGTAGGCTTCATGCCGGCCATCGTGGCACGGACGGCTTCATGCCGGCCATCGGGGCACGGGCGCCCCCGGCAACGGCAGCCGCAGCGGGCGGCGGCCGCTGGCGTCGGTCAGCGCATTGGCCAGCGCCGCGGCGGCACAGACGATGGCCGTCTCGCCGGCGCCGCCGGGCGGCTCGTCGCCGTCGACCAGGTCCACCGTCATCGGCGGCACGTCGGCCAGGCGCGGGATCGGCGCGGCGTCGAAGCCGCCGGCCGCCACGCGCGAGTCCGCCAGCGGCAACGCATCGCACCACAGCATGCCCAGGCCCCAGACCAGGTTGCCCTCGCACTGCGCGCGCACGAAGCCCGGGTGCACGACGCGGCCGCCATCGTGCACGCACCACAGCGCGGTGCAGCGCACGGCGCCGTCGGCGGCGATCTCCACGTCGGCCACCACCGCCGCCCAGCTCGCGCCCTTGTACACGCCGCCGGCGATGCCGCGGCCGCGGCGCACCCCGGCCGGCGGCGCGGCGCGCGGCGTGCCCCAGCCGGCCAGCGCCGCCACGCGCTGCAGCACGCGGGCCAGCCGCGGGTCGTCGGCATGCGCCAGGCGGAAGGCCAGCGGGTCGGCGCCGGCGGCGCGTGCGCAGGCGTCGATCGCACTCTCGACGACGAAGCCGTTGGCCGCCGCGCCGAGCCCGCGCCAGGGCCCGGTGTAGACCGGCAGCCGCACGAGGTCGAAGGCGATGTCGCGTGCGCCCAGCCGGTACGGCGGCAGCGCGCCGCGTGCCACGCCGCCGTCGCCGCGCAGGCTGGCGATGCGCTGCAGCCAGGGCGGCAGCACGGCGTTGGTCAGCAGGATGTGGCCGCTGGCCTGGGCGTGCTGCTGCTCGCC
>CAZUPH010000093.1:1210-15566 GCA_964621995.1 uncultured Rubrivivax sp.
GGCGTGCTGCCAGGCCGCGACGCGACCGCCGGCCAGCCGCGCGCGCACCCGGTGGCTGGACGGCGGGCGGTGGAAGCCCTGCGCCAGCTCCTGCGCGCGCGTCCACTGCACCTTCACCGGCGCGCCGGCGGCGCGCGCGAGCAGCGCCGCCTCCAGCTCCACCGTGCACAGCGTGCGGCCGCCGAAGGCGCCGCCGACGCGGCAGCCGTGCACCGTCACCGCGGCCTCCTCCAGCCCGAGCCGGCGCGCGAGCACGTCGCGCACGTAGAACACGTCCTGCGTGCCGGCCCACAGCGTGGCGCGGCCGTTGGCGACGATGGCCACCGCGGCGCGCGGCTCGATCGCCCCGTGCGCGGCGGCGGGCAGGTCGAAGCGCAGCTCCACGTCCCAGGGCCGGTCGTCGTCGGGCAGCGGCTCGCGCAGCACCGTGTGCGCCGGGCGGCCGCGCACCAGGCGCGCGTCGATGTCCAGCAGGGCCTCGACGCTGGCGGCGCCGAAGGCGCGATCCGGTTCCACCGGCTCCCATTGCGGCGCCAGCGCGGCGGCGATGCGGTCCAGCGCCCCGGGCGTGCGAGCGACGATGCCCAGGCCCGGCGCGGCGCCGAGCTGCAGCGCCTCGTCCTGCACCAGCGCGACGAAGCCGGGCACCGCGCGCGCCGCGGCGGCGTCGAAGGTCCGCAGCCGCGTGGCCAGCTCCGGCGCCACCGGCGCCCGCAGCACGCGGCCGTGCAGCAGGCCCGCCGGCCGTTGGTCGGCGGCATACAGCGGCGCGCCGGTGACGATCTCGCGCCCCTGCAGCGGTGGCACGCTGCGCCCGACGTGGCGGCCGCCGCGGCGCAGCGCGCGCAGCTCGGAGACGGGTCGCTCCTGCACCACCAGCCGGCCGGCGGGCTGGCCGCGCGCGAGCGCGTCGCGCAGCGTCGCGCAGGCCTGGGCCAGCGGCAGCACATAGGACTGCATCGACTCGCTGCCCACGGTGGCGCGCACCAGCGGCAGCGCGGCGCTGTCGTGCAGGCGCGTCTGCAGCGCATCCCACTCGATGCCCAGTTCCTCGCAGGCCACCTGGTGCAGCGCGGTCAGCACGCCCTGGCCCATCTCCACGCGCGGCAGCACCAGCGTATAGCGGCCGCCGGCATGCGCGATCCAGGCCGCGGCGGCCTCGAGGTCGGGCGCCGGGCGGCGCGGGATCACCGGCAGCGCGCAGCCGGCCTGGAAGACGACGACGAGCGCACCGCCGCCGAGCAGCAGGCCGCGGCGCGTGACGCCATCGGGCGTGCGGTGCGTGTTCAATGGACGACCCTCCGTGCCGAGCACTCCGGGCTGAGCGCTCGGGAGCGGCGCGGCGCGCTCATGCCGGGATCCCGCCCGCCGCGCGCCGCACCGCGGCGCGGATGCGCTGCTGCGTGCCGCAGCGGCACAGGTGGCCGGCCAGCGCGGCGTCGATGTCCGCCGGCGCCGGCCGCGGCACGCGCCGCAGCAGCGCGACCGCGGCGACGATCTGCCCGGCCTGGCAGTAGCCGCACTGCGCCACCTGTTCGTCCAGCCAGGCCTGCTGCACCGGGTGCAGCCGCCCGTCTTCGGCCAGGCCCTCGACGGTGGTGATGCGCCGCCCGGCCAGCGCGGCGGCGCTCAGCAGGCAGCTGCGCTGCGGCGCGTCGTCCACCAGCACGGTGCAGGCGCCGCACTGGCCGGCGCCGCAGCCGTACTTGGCACCGACCAGGCCGTAGGCCTCGCGCAGCAGGTGCAGCAGGGTCTCGTCCTCCCAGCCCGGCGGCACGGGGCGGGGCTGGCCGTTGATCAGCAGGTCCATGGCGACAGGCGCGGCAGTGGCGAAGGCCCCGATGCTGCGCGGCGCGTGCGCCGCCGTCTTGAACGATCGCGACAGGATCCCGTCGCGCGGGCCGCCTACGCCTAGCCCAGCAGCTCCCAGCGCTCCAGCGCTTCCATCAGCTCGCCCTCGATCGCCTCGTGGCGGGCCTGCAGCTCGGCCACGCGGTGCGGCTCGTTGACGTAGAGCTCGCTGCCGGCCAGACGCTCGGCGATCTCCTTCTGCTCGGCCTCCAGGGCCTCGATCAGCGCCGGCAGCGCCTGCAGCTCGCGCTGCTCCTTGTAGCTGAGCTTGCGCTTGCCGACGGCCGGCGCGCGAGAGGCCACCGCCGCGGCAGGCGGCGGCGCGAGGGCCGGCGCCGGCGCCGGCGCCACCACGCGCGAGCGTTCGCGCTGCTGCCGCCAGTCCTCGTAGCCGCCCTCGTATTCGCGCCACAGCCCGGGGCGGCCGCCATAGGCCGGGTCGCCTTCCCAGGCGATGGTGCTGGTGACCACGTTGTCCAGGAAGCGGCGGTCGTGGCTGACCAGGAAGACCGTGCCCTCGTACTGCTGCAGCAGTTCCTCCAGCAGCTCCAGCGTGTCGATGTCCAGGTCGTTGGTCGGCTCGTCCAGCACCAGCACGTTGGCCGGCAGCGCGAACAGCCGCGCCAGCAGCAGCCGGTTGCGCTCGCCGCCGGAGAGCGTGCGCACCGGTGCGTTGGCGCGGTCGGGCGGGAACAGGAAGTCGGCGAGGTAGCTCTTGACATGCTTGCGCGACGCCGCAGTGGCGATCCACTCGCTGCCCGGGCTGATGGTGTCGGCCAGCGTGGCCTCGAGGTCCAGCGCGCTGCGCATCTGGTCGAAATACGCCACCTGCAGCCGCGTGCCCTGGCGCACCGTGCCGGCGCTCGGCGGCAGCTCGCCCAGGATCAGCTTGAGCAGCGTGGTCTTGCCCACGCCGTTGGGGCCGATCAGCCCGACCTTGTCGCCGCGCAGGATGGTCGCGGTGAAGCGCTCCACGAGCAGCGGCCCGCCGGGGTAGCCGAAGCTGGCGTCCTTCAGCTCGGCGACGATGCGCCCCGGCGGCAGCCCGGCGTCCAGCCCCAGGCGCACGCGGCCGAGCTGCTCGCGGCGCGCCGCGCGCTGCTCGCGCAGCTTCACCAGCCGCGCGACGCGGCCGACGCTGCGCGTGCGCCGCGCCTCCACGCCCTGGCGCACCCAGACCTCCTCCTGCGCCAGCAGCTTGTCGGCGCGCGCCGCGGCCAGCGCCTCGGCCTCCAGCTCGCGCGCCTTCGTGGCCTCGAAGGCCGCGAAGCGGCCGGGGTAGCTGCGCAGCACGCCGCGGTCAAGCTCGACGATGCGCGTGGCCACCGCGTCGACGAAGGCGCGGTCGTGCGAGACGAACAGCAGCGCGCCCCGTCGTCCCGCCAGCAGCTCCTGTAGCCACTCGATGGCATCGATGTCGAGGTGGTTGGTCGGCTCGTCGAGCAGCAGGATGTCCGGCGCGGCGACCAGCGCACGCGCCAGCGCGACACGCTTGCGGTTGCCGCCGGAGAGCTCGTCCACCTGCGCGGTGCCGTCCAGGCGCAGGCGCTGCAGCGCCTCCTCGACGCGCTGCTCCCAGGTCCAGCCCTGCAGCGCCTCCAGGCGCGTCTGCAGCGCGTCGAGGTCGTCTTGCGGGTCGTGGCGCTCGAAGCGCTCGCGCAGCGCCCGCGCCTCGGCCACGCCCTCGGCGACGGCGTCGAAGACGCTGGCGCCGGAGGCGAACACCGGCTCCTGCGGCACGTACACGCGCGTGAGGCCGCCCTGCATCTGCAATTCTCCGTATTCCGCCGTCTCGATGCCGTCCATCACCTTCAGCAAGCTGGACTTGCCGGCGCCGTTGCGGCCGATCAGCGCCACGCGCTCGCCGTCGTCCAGCGTCATCGACGCGCCGTCGAGCAGCGGCGCCTGGCCGTAGGCCAGGTGCGCATTCGCCAGCGTCAGCCAGGCCATCGCAGCGCGCGCCGGCGGCTCAGGCGGCGCTGGGCAGTGCGGCAGCAGCGGCCGCGCCGGCCGGCAGCGCCGGGCCGCACAGCGCGTCGCGGCCGCTGGCCTTGGCGCGGTAGAGCTGGCGGTCGGCCTCGGCGATCAGCGCCTCCAGCGTCTCCAGGCCCTCGCCGCGCTCGGCGGCGCCCATCGAGAAGGTCACGCGGTGCGGCACCGGCAGGCCGGGGATGCGCTGCTCGGCCAGCGCCTCGCGCAGGCGGCCGAACAGCGCCGGCAGCTCGTCCACGCGCGTGCCGGGCATCACGAGCAGCCATTCCTCGCCGCCGTAGCGGCCGATGCGGTCCTGCCCGCGCACCACCCGCTGCGCCGCCGCGGCGAAGGCCTCGAGCACGCGGTCGCCGACGGCGTGGCCGTGGCGGTCGTTGATGTCCTTGAAGCGGTCCAGGTCCACCAGCGCCAGCGTGATCGGCAGGTCCAGCCTGCTGGCCAGCGCAAACTGCTCGCGCGCGAAGGCGAGCACCGCGCGCCGGTTCGGCAGCCCGGTGAGCTCGTCGCGCAGCGCCAGGTCGGCCAGCCGGCGCCGGCGCGCCAGCGCCCGCGCGAAGTAGCCGCCGCCGCCGGCCAGCAGCAGCGCCAGCGCGGCCAGCGCGGCCAGCAGCGCACGCTGGCGCTGCTCGCGCGCCTCCAGCTCCAGGCGCGCCAGCTCGGCGGCCTGGCGCAGCGTGGCATTCTCGGCGTCGCGGCGCGCGGTCTCGTAGCGCGCCTGCAGGCGCTGCGCCTCGCGCTCGCGCTGCACGCGCTGCGCGCTGATCATCTGGACGACGAAGCGCTCGAGCTCGGCATAGGCCTCGGCGTCGCGGCCCAGCGCGTGCAGCCCGCGCGCCGCGCTGCGCGCGACGAGCTCGGTGTGGCGCGGCGAGGGCTGCGTGCGCTCCATCGCGCGCAGGCGTTCGATCTCGGCCGCCAGCGCGGCGCGCGGCGCGGCGCCGCCCGCGGCCAGCGACAGCGCCAGCGCCTCGACGACCTGGGTCTGCGCGGTGACCTCGCGAAAGCGCAGCGCCGGGTGCGCGGCGGCCACGGCCAGCGCGGCGCGCGCATGGCGCAGCGCGGCCGCCGCGTCGCCCTCGCGCAGCGCCACCTCGGCCAGGCCCTCGTGGCCGCGCATCTGGAACGAGGGGTTGCCGATCGCACCCGCCAGCGCCAGCACCTGCTCGAAGGGCGCGCGCGCCTGCGCCGCGCGCCCGCCGTTGACCAGCGTCCAGCCCAGGTCGTCCAGCAGCCAGGCGCGCTGGTGGCGCGCCGGGCGCTCGCCCAGCGCCTGCAGCGCCCGCTCGACATAGGCCTCGGGCCGCAGCTGCGGCGCGATGCGCACCGCCAGCGGCGCCATCGTCCCCAGCGCGTAGGCCTGCAGCGCGGTGTCGCCGAGCTTCGCGCCGCAGCGTTCCACCGCCTCCAGCGCGGCCCAGGCCTCGTCGGCGTCGTCCAGCTCCACGTGGCGCACGGCGTCCAGCAGGTCCAGCCGGCACAGCAGCGCCTCGTCGCCGGCGGCACGCGCCACCTCGCGCGCCTCGGCCTGCGCGCGCCGGTGCGCGGCGGGCACGAAGGGGCCGATGGCCGTGTAGCGCAGGTAGTAGTCCAGCCACCGGCGTTCGCGCGGCGGCGCCCCGGCGGGCAGCCACCCGCGTGCGGCCTGCGCGGCCTGCCAGGCGCCGGCGCGGTCGTCGGTCTCGGCCAGCACCTCGGCCAGCGCGAGCTGGCCCCAGAAGAGCCGCGGCCGGTCGCCGGCGGCCCGCGCCACGGCGAGCTGCTGGCGCAGGTTCGCAAGCGCGGCGCCGGGGTCGTCCATCGTGCGCTGCGTGGTCGCGATGATCAGCGCGACGCCGGCCTCCGAGGCATGTACGGCGGGTGTCCCGGCGAGCGCGCCCGCCAACACACCGGCCAGGACCAGCGCCGCGGCGGTGCCGCGCCCGGCCAGGGCCGGGCGGCGCGTGCGCGGCGGGGTGGCGGGCATGGCAGCGGTGTGGCGCCGAGGCGCTAGAAGCGCAGCTGCACGCCGAAGCTCAGCGCATCGACGCGGCCCGCGGTGCCGTTGACCTCGCCGCGCGTGCTGTCGTAGACCAGCTCCAGCGCCACCTGCGGGGTCAGCGCGTAGGCCACCGCGAAGCCGCCGTAGGCTTCGGCGGAGTTGCCGGTGCTGCGGCTGACGGCGACGCCGCTGCCGCGGTCGCTGACCGTGCGCGCGCTGGCCACCCCCAGCCGCAGCAGGCCGCTCCACGGCCCGCCGAAGTCCAGCGGCACCGCCAGCCCGACGCCGGCCAGGCGCAGGCGCCAGGTCTGGCTGTCGACGCCCCGGCTGGCGACGGCGCGGCCGAAGTCGATGAACGTGGCCTCGAGCGCCAGGTTGGGCGCGACGAAGAAACCCGCCGCCGCGCGGCCGGCGCGGTCCACGCGGTCGCAGGTGGTGCTGCCGCGGCAGTCCACGTCGTAGATCGACGAGCCGCCGCTGGCCGCGAGGTAGAAGCGGTGCTCGGACTGCGCGGCGGCGGGGCTCGCGGCGGCCGCCAGCGCCGCGAAGGCGGCGGCCAGGGCGGGGCGTTGCAGGGGCAGGCTCATGGCATGACTCGGCGTGACTCAGAAACGGGCGCGCAGGCCGGCGGTGAAGGCGCTGGCCACGGTGCTGCCGCTGTTGCGGCCTTCGCCGCCGGTGACGTCCCAGCCCAGTTGCACGGCGAGCCCCGGTGTCACCGCGACGGCCAGGCCGAGGCCGAAGGTGGCCGAGAAACTGCCCTTGGCCGCGTCGCCGGTGCGCGACTGCCGCACGTCGGCCGCGCCGGCGCGCAGGATCCCCTCGACGTTCTTGCCGAAGGTGAGGTGCCACACGGCGCTGACACCGGCCGCACGCAGCCGCAGCGTGTCGCCCGGCCGCTCCAGCTTCGCGCGGCCGAAGTCGGTGAACGAGGCCTCCAGCGCGAAGACGCCCCAGCGGTAGCCGGCACCGGCCTTCAGGGTGTTGGCGCGTGCGTTCTCGCAGGCGACGACGAACCAGCAGTCGTGGTCGTACTCGACGCGCCCGCCCATCACGTAGGCATAGGGCCCGGCCACGCCATCGTCGGCCACGGCCGGCAGTGCGGCCGCGGCGGCAGCCAGCGCCAGCGCGGCGGCGGCGCAGGGTCGGGCCCGCGGGCTCCTCGATCGTGTCGTCATCGCTTCGTCTCCCCGGCCACGGCCTGCTCCAGCGCATCGACGAAGACCTTCGCGACGTCGAAGCCGGTCTGGTCGGCGATCTCGCGGAAGCAGGTCGGGCTGGTGACGTTGATCTCGGTCAGGCACTCGCCGATGATGTCCAGCCCCACCAGCAGCAGGCCGCGCGCCGCGAGCACGGGCCCGAGCGCGCGCGCGATCTCCAGGTCGCGCGTGGACAGGGCCTGCGCCACGCCCTTGCCGCCGGCGGCCAGGTTGCCGCGGATCTCGCTGCCCTGCGGGATGCGCGCCAGGCACCAGGGCACCGGCTCGCCGCCGATCACGAGCACGCGCTTGTCGCCCAGGGCGATCTCGGGCAGGTACTTCTGCACCATCACGGTCTGCGCACCGCCGCGGTTGAGCGTCTCGGTGATGCTGCCCAGGTTGAGCCCGTCGGCGCCGACGCGGAAGATGCCCATGCCGCCCATGCCGTCCAGCGGCTTGAGGATGATGTCGCGGTGCTCGGCGTGGAAGCGGCGGATCGCCTCGTCGTCGCGCGTGACCAGCGTCGGCGCGATGTACTGCGCAAACTCCAGGATCGCCAGCTTCTCCGGGTGGTCGCGCAGCGCGGCGGGCCGGTTGAACACGCGCGCGCCCTCGCGCTCGGCCTGCCCGAGCAGGTGCGTGGCGTAGAAGTATTCGCTGTCGAAGGGCGGGTCCTTGCGCATCAGCACCGCGCCGGCCTCGTGCAGCGCGACCTGGCGGTGCTGCACGGTGCGGAACCAGTCGCCGCCCTGCTCGTCGGCGTCGCTCACGAGCTCGATCTCGCGCACCGGCGCGCCGACCGGGCCGCCGCGTTGCCAGCGCAGGTCGCGCGGCTCGCAGGCCCACAGGCGGTGCCCGCGCGCCGCCGCCTCGCGCATCATCGTGTAGGTGCTGTCCTTGTAGATGCGGAAGGACTCCAGCGGGTCGGCGACGAAGAGCAGATCCATCGGGCGATAGTTGCGTTCAGGCGCCGCCGTGCGGCCGTATCCGCCAGTGTTGCACAGCCAGCGCCAGCACACCGGCGACGACGGCCCAGAAGGCGCTGCCCACCCCCCACAGGGTGAGCCCGCTGGCGCTGACGACGAAGGTGATCAGCGCCGCGTCGCGCTGGCGCTCGTCCTTCATCGCCGCGGCCAGGCCGGCGCCGATGGTGCCGAGCAGCGCGAAGCCGGCCACCGCGAGCACCAGCGCACTCGGGAAGGCGGCGATCAGCGCCACCACCGCGCCGGCGAGCAACCCGAGCACGATGTAGAAGACACCGGCCGCGGCCGCGGCGACCCAGCGCCGCGACGGGTCCTCGTGCGCCTCGCGGCCCATGCAGATGGCCGCCGTGATGGCCGCCAGGTTCAGCGCATAACCGCCGAAGGGCGCCAGCAGCAGCGTGGCGACACCGGTGGTCGTGACCGCCGGCGACACCGGCGTGGTGTAGCCGGCGGCGCGCTGCGCGGCCACGCCGGGCAGGTTCTGCGAGGCCATCGTGACCACGAACAGCGGCAGCGCGATGCCGATGGTGGCCGCGACGCTGAAGCTGGGCATCGTGAAGACCGGCGTGGCCAGCGCCCAGCGCACCTCGGACATCGTCAGCTGCCCGCGCGCCGCCGCCAGCGCGATGCCCACCGCCAGCACACCCGGCACGGCATAACGCGGCCAGAAGCGGCGGCCCAGCAGGTAGGCGACGAACATCGTGAAGACGAGCAAGAACTCGCGCTGCAGCGAGCCGAAGGCCTCGAAGCCGAAGCGCGCCAGCACGCCGGCCAGCAGCGCCGAGGCCAGCGCCTGCGGGATGCGGTCCATCGCACGCGCGAACCAGCCGGTCACGCCGGCCAGCGTGATCAGCAGCCCGCACACGACGAAGGCGCCGATGGCCTGGTCCATCGGTACGCCGGCGCCGGCCGTCACCAGCAGCGCCGCGCCGGGCGTGGACCAGGCGGTCAGCACCGGCTGCCGGTACCACAGGCTCAGGCCCAGGCTGCTCAGCCCCATGCCCAGGCCCAGCGCCCAGATCCAGGACGTCGTCTGCGCGGGCGTCGCGCCGAAGGCGGCCGCGGCCTGGAAGACGATGACCACCGAGCTGGTGTAGCCGACGAGCACGGCCACGAAGCCGGCGACGAGGGCAGACAGGGACAGATCGCGCCACATGGGCCGCCAGCATACGGGGCGGCGCCGGCCGCCTTGCCTAGAATCCGGCCCCGATGCCCCCCGAACACCAGTTCGTCCTCACGCTGGCCTGCCGCGACACCAAGGGCATCGTGCATGCCGTCTCGGGCCTGCTGTACCAGGCCGGCTGCAACATCATCGACTCGCAGCAGTTCGGCGACCTCGAAGGCGAGCACGCGACCGGGCTCTTCTTCATGCGCGTGCACTTCCAGGCCCCGCCGCAGCTGGCCGACGAGGCCACGCTGGCGCGCCTGTTCGAGCACACGCGGCAGCAGTTCGGCATGGACGCGCATTTCCACGCGCTGGCGCGGCGGCCGCGCGTGCTGCTGATGGTCAGCCAGCACGGCCACTGCCTGAACGACCTGCTGTTCCGCTGGAAGAGCGGCTCGCTGGCCGCGGACATCCCGGCGATCGTGTCCAACCACGAGACCTACGCCGGGCTCGCCGCCAGCTACGGCATCGCCTTCCACCACCTGCCGCTGCCGCGCGGCGCCGACGCGGCGGCCAGGCGCGCGCAGGAACAGCAGGTGCTGGCGCTGGTGCACGAGCAGCAGGTGGACCTGGTGGTGCTGGCGCGCTACATGCAGATCCTCAGCGCCGAGCTGTGCGAGGCGCTGGCCGGCCGCGCGATCAACATCCACCACAGCTTCCTGCCCAGCTTCAAGGGCGCGCGGCCCTACTTCCAGGCCCATGCGCGCGGCGTCAAGCTGATCGGCGCGACCGCGCACTACGTGACCGCCGACCTCGACGAAGGGCCGATCATCGAGCAGGACGTGCAGCGCGTGGACCACACGCTGTCGGCCGAGGACTTCACCGCGGTCGGGCGCGACATCGAGTGCATGGTGCTCGCGCGCGCGGTGCGCTGGCACCTGGAGCACCGCGTGCTGGTCAACGGCCACAAGTGCGTGGTCTTCCGCTAGGCGGCGCACGCGCATGTCCCGCCGCCGCCCGCCCGTCGTCGCCCTTGCCGGCAGCCCCGACGAGGCAGAGGCCCGCTTCTACGAGGCGCTGCAGAGCGGCGACCTCGAGCGCCTGATGGCGCTGTGGGTGGACGACGACGACGCGGTGTGCGTGCACCCGGGCGGCGCGCGACTCGTCGGCACCGCGGCCATACGCGCCGGCTTCGAGGCCATCTTCGCCAATGGCGGCATCCCGGTGCGGCCCGAGCAGGTGCGCCGCATCGCGCTGGCCGACGCCGCGCTGCACCACCTGGTCGAGCGCATCGAGGTGCCCGGCGAGCAGGGGCCGCAGACGGCCTGGGTGGTGGCGAGCAACCTGTACGTCCGCACCGACCTGGGCTGGCGCATCGCCGCGCACCATGCCAGCCCCGGCACGCCGCACGACCTGCCGGCGGTGGGTGGCGAGGCGCCCTCGACGCTGCACTGAAGGCGCGTGGACGACTACCGCGCGCCGGCCTGGCTGCCCGGCGGCCACCTGCAGACGATCTGGGCCGCGCGGATGGCGCGCCGCCACCCCGGCGAGCCGGCGCCGCGCTTCGAGCGCGAGCGCTGGACCACGCCGGACGGCGACTTCATCGACGTCGACCACCTCGCCCCGGCGCCGGCACCGCAGGCGCGCCGGCTCGTCGTCTTCCACGGCCTGGAGGGCGACCGCACCAGCGCCTACATGCAGGCCTTCGCGGTGCAGGCGCGCCGGCGCGGCTGGGCCTGCGCGCTGCCGCATTTCCGCGGCTGCTCGGGCGAGCTCAACCGGGCGCCGCGCGCCTACCACTCGGGCGACCACGAGGAGGTCGGCTGGATCCTCGCGCGCCTGCGCGAGCGCAGCGCCGCGCCGCTGCTCGCGGTGGGCGTCTCGCTGGGCGGCAACGCGCTCTTGCGCTGGGCGCAGGAGGCCGGCGAGGGCGCCGCCGCGACAGTCGCGGCGCTGGCCGCGGTGTGCTCGCCGATCGACCTGGCGGCCGCCGGCCACGCCATCGACCGCGGCCTGAACCGCCGGCTGTATGCGCGCATGTTCCTCGCCTCGATGCAGCCCAAGGCACTGGCCAAGTGGCAGCAGCACCCGGGGCTGTTCGACAAGGACCGCATGCTGCGCGCGCGCACGCTGTACGAGTTCGACGACGTCTTCACCGCGCCGCTGCACGGCTTCCGAGGCACGGCGGACTACTGGGCGCGCGCCTCGGCGCGGCCGCACCTGGCGCGCATCCGCGTGCCGGCGCTGGTGCTCCATGCGCGCAACGACCCCTTCGTGCCGGCGGCCTCGCTGCCGGCGCCGGGGGACGCCGAGGCGCGCGCGCTGCAGCGCTTCGTCACGCTGTGGCAGCCGGCGCAGGGCGGCCACGTCGGCTTCCCGGCCGGCGGGCCGCCGGGGCACGTGCAGGCCATGCCGGCGCGCGTGGCGGACTGGCTGGCGCAACACGGCTGAAGGCGGCTGCGCTAAGGTCGGCGCATGGACGAGATCGTCAAGGCGGCGCTGAAGAAGTGGCCGAACGTGCCGCACTGCTTCGGCTGGCTGGCGCTGGACGCACGCGGCGACTGGTACATGCGCGACGAGCGCATCCAGGCCGACGGGCCCTTCCCGCAGATCAAGGGCAGCCGCATCCGCCACGACAAGCTGCTGGCCTTCATCGAGCGCAACTACACGCACGACGACACCGGCGCCTGGTTCTTCCAGAACGGCCCGCAGCGCGTGTACGTGGAGCTGGAGGCGGCGCCGCTGGTCTGGCGCGTGGCCGAGGCCGCGCCCTGGGCCGTCACCGCGCACACCGGCCAGCCGGCCACGCCGCGCAGCGCCTGGCTGGACGAGCACGGCCGCCTGTTCCTGGACAGCGCGCTGGGCTATGGCATCGTGCACACGCTGGACATGCTGCCGGCCGCCGCCGCGGTGGAGGCCGGCGTCTGGACACCGGCGACATTGCCGTTTGCCGAGATGCCGGGGCGCTTCGGCTACACGCTGCGGCCCCAGCCGGCGCCGCGCTGAACGGTGGCGCCCAACGAGAAGGCCGCCCGGAGGCGGCCTGCATCGTCAGGGCGGCGCGGCCTCTCGAGGTGAACCGGCACCGCCGGGCACCTCGATCCCCCGCGGGGGGCGCTCAGTTCGGCGCGCTCGCCGCCGCTTCCGGCGCCTTGGGCTCGGGCAGCTTGCCGCCGGCGCTGTTGACCAGGTACACGACGGCGCGGCCGAGCTCGAAGTCGCTGGCGTCGCCACCGCCCTGCGCGGCCATCGCGCCCTTGCCCTTGATCACCGCATTGAGCATCGCCTCGTAGCCGGTGGCGATGCGCGGCGCCCAGGCGCCGGCGTCGCCGAACTTGGGCGCGCCGGCCACGCCGGCGGCATGGCAGGCCGCGCACTGCGCGTTGTAGACCTGCTCGCCGGTGCGCAGCACCGCGGGCGCGGAGGCGTCGCGCAGCTCGATCGAGCCCACCGGCTGGATGCGCGCGGCCACCGCCTCCGGGCCCAGGCCGGTGCTGCCGGCCGCGGGCTTGCTGTCCCAGGCGACGTATTGGACGAGCAGGATGATGATGACCACCGGCACCACGAACGACGCGACCACGGTCCACACCAGCTGCTTGGGCGTGCGGATCGGGCCTTCGTGGCTGTCCTGGGTGTCGTGCGGTTCGCTCATCGGGTCCTCGGGTCGTTCGGGATCGTGCGGGTCGGCCGGCGCGGCACCGGGAGTGCGGTGCCACCGCGGGCAAAACCCGGCGATTATAGGCGGCGGCCCTGCGCCGCCCGGGGGCCGCGCCGGGGGCGCCCGCAGCGCGCACGCGGGCTCCGGCGGGGGCGGGCGGTAGAATCGGCGCTTCGCCAGCGACCGTGGTGAAGTGGATATCATGCAGCCCTCCGAAGGCTGCGTCGCAGGTTCGATCCCTGCCGGTCGCGCCAAGGCCGTCGAGCGCTGCTCCGGCCGCTCCGTCCTGTCTTCTGTCGATGCCGGCGCGCTGGTGCGTCGCACCGGCCGTGTTGCATCTGGCTACACTGGCCTGCACACCCGCCGCAACGCCCGTGCGCCGCGGCGCCGGGGAGGGGTGATCACCCAATGAGCCGCAGGCCGATGTCCTCCATGCGCTGGCTGCTGGCGGGCCTGCTGCTCGCCGCGGCAGCCGCCTGGGCGCAGCCCGCCGGCACGCCGAAGGCCGTCGCGGCCCCCGGCAGCGACGAAGGCGCGCCGGCCGTGACGCCCGCGTCGCGGCTGCCGACCGTGGAGGAGATGCGCCTGGCCGTGCCGCGCCCGGTGCAGGCGGCCACCGCGGCGCTCGGCCTGGGCCGCCAGCGGCTGGCGCTGGTGGTCGGGCTGGGCACCGTCGGCGACGCGCGCGTCGTCGACTCCGCGCCGCGCGACGTGCAGGCGGTGGCCGCGGCGCTGCGCGCCGGCGGCTTCCTGGTGATGCTGCGCGAGGACGTGTCCGGCCGCGAGCTGCGCGCCGCGCTGGCCGAATTCCGCCAGCGCCTGGCCAGCGACGGCATCGGCTTCATCTACCTCACCGGCCTGGGCGCGCAGCTGGACGGGCACAACCTCGTGCTGCCCCGCGACACGCCGCTGGCGGCCGCCGAGCCGCTGCCGCTGGCCGAGCGGCTGCGCCGCCACGGCGTGCCGCTGGCCGATGCGGTGCAGGCGCTGCTGGGGCCGGAAGGCAGCCCGCGGCTGCTGGTCGTGGATGCCGCCTGGCGGCACCCGGCACTGGCCGCGCTGCCGCAGCCCGGGCTGGGCGCCGAAAGGCTGCCGCCCGGCGTGATGGCGCTGTGGAGCGAGGCGCTGGACCGCGTGCAGGAGGTGCCGGCCGTCGCGCCGCTGCCGGTGCCCTCGCCGAAGGACCCGCGCGAGATCGCCGCCACCCGCTTCGCGGCCACGCTGGCCGCCGCGCTGGTCTCGCCGCGCATCACGGCCCCCGAGGCGCTGCGCCTGACGCGGCGCGCGCTGTTCCACGCCAGCGACGGCGAGCTCGAGGCCTGGCTGGGCGGCGACACCGACGGCCGCGAGGAATTCGCCGAGGCCTCGCTGCTGGACGGCCTGCTGCCGCGCACGCCCGAGGAGGTGGCACGCGAGGCCGCGCGCCAGTTCGTGCGCAGCGCAGGGCGCTCCGGCGGCGCGACCGCGGCGGCGCAGGCGGCGCCGCCCAGCGTCGTCAGCGCGTCCGAGCCGCTGGCCGGCGGGGCCGCCGCCCCGGCCGCCCCGGCGCCCTCGAACGAGTCGCGCAGCGGCACGCCGCAGGTGCCGTCG
>CAZUPH010000094.1:0-5897 GCA_964621995.1 uncultured Rubrivivax sp.
AAAATGATCGCGCAAGAGTTGGAAGTCAGCCTGCACATGGCTTTTGTCGAGGCGCGCCAGCAGCGCCACGAGTTCATCACCGTCGAGCACCTGCTGCTGGCACTCTTGGACAATCCTACGGCAGCCGAGGTGCTGCGCGCGGTGGCGGGCCTGGAGCGCTGCGCAGCCGGCCGCGTGGCGATCGAGGGCCAGGCGCTGTCGGACGCCGGCGCCGGCGTGCACCTGGCGCCCGAGCGCCGGCGCATCGGCATGGTGTTCCAGGACTACGCGCTGTTCCCGCACCTGACGGTGGCCGACAACGTGGCCTTCGGCGTCGCGGGGCTGCCGCGCGGCCAGCGCGCAGCGCGCGTGCAGCAGATGCTGGACCTGGTGGGGCTGGCCCATGCCGCCAAGCGCGCGCCGCACGAACTCTCGGGCGGCCAGCAGCAGCGCGTGGCGCTGGCCCGCGCGCTGGCGCCGCAGCCGCGGCTGCTGCTGCTGGACGAGCCCTTTTCCAGCCTGGACGTGGACCTGCGCGAGCGGCTGGCGCAGGAAGTGCGCGTGATCCTCAAGCACAGCGGCACCACCGCGCTGATGGTCACGCACGACCAGCTCGAGGCCTTCGCGGTGGGCGACGTGATCGGCGTCATGAACCACGGCCGCCTCGAGCAGTGGGACGACGCCTACTCGCTGTACCACCGCCCGGCCTCGCGCTTCGTCGCCGGCTTCATCGGCCACGGGGTGTTTGCCCCGGCGCGCATCGTGGCCTGCGAGCACGGCCACTGCGTCGAGACGCCGCTGGGCGAATTGCACGACGTGGCCAACTGCCCGCTGCCCGAGGCCTTCCCGGGCGGCGAATGCGACGTGCTGCTGCGCGCCGACGACATCGTGCACGACGACGCGAGCCCGGTGAAGGCGCTGATCGAGCGCAAGGCCTTCCGCGGCTCGGAGTTCCTGTACACGCTGCGCCTGGCCGGCGGCGAGCGCGTGGTGGCGCACGTGCCCTCGCACCACGACCACCAGGTCGGGGAGTGGATAGGCATCCGCGCCGAGGTGGACCACGTGGTGACCTTCCCGCGCCAGGCGCAGCCCGCCTAGGCGGCGGCCCCGCGCCGCGGGTACGGACTTCCCACACGGACACGGGGTGCAACTTTCCCGCACCCGCGTGCTCGAAAAGGTCGCCGGTCCTATACTGGGGCCGGCTTCGGACTGCGGTGTCCGGATGCAAGGGCTGTCAGGAAAGGGCGCGTCGAAGATGGGTGCCAAACTCAAGGTGGCGGGGCTGCTGGCCGTCGGCGCGGTGGCCGGAGCGCTCGCGACGATGCAGTTGCAGGCGGTCGCGCGCAGCGCGCTGGCCCCGCTGCCGCTGGAGGAAGTGCAGCAGCTCGCCGCGGTCTTCGACCGCGTCAAGGCCGAGTACGTGGACCCGGTCGACGAGAAGAAGCTGATCAACGACGCCATCTCGGGTATGGTCGCCGGGCTGGACCCGCACTCGCAGTACCTCGACAAGAAGACCTTCCGCGAATTCCGCGAGAGCACCGGCGGGCGCTTCGTCGGCATCGGCATCGAGATGGGCATGGAGGACGGCGTCGTGCGCGTCGTCTCGCCGATCGAGGGCTCGCCCGCCTTCCGCGCCGGCCTCAAGCCCGGCGACCTGATCACCCGCATCGACGACACCCCGGTGCGCGGCATGACCGTGGACCAGGCCGTCAAGCGCATGCGCGGCGACCCCAACACCAAGGTCACGCTGACCGTCTTCCGCAAGACCGAGAGCCGCACCTTCCCGGTGACCATCGTGCGCGAGGAGATCCGCATGCAGAGCGTGCGGGCGAAGATGGTCGAGCCCGGCTACGGCTGGCTGCGCATCAGCCAGTTCCAGGACCGCACCGTCGAGGACTTCGTGCGCAAGGTCGGCGAGCTGTACCAGCAGGACCCCAACCTGAAGGGCATGGTGCTGGACCTGCGCAACGACCCCGGCGGCCTGCTCGACGGCGCGGTAGCGGTGTCGGCGGCCTTCCTGCCGGCCGACGTGGTGGTCGTCACCACCAACGGGCAGCTCGCCGAGTCGCGCGCCACCTTCCGCGCCAGCCCCGAGTTCTACGCCCGCCGCGGCGGCGACCCGCTGCGCCGGCTGCCGGGGGCGCTGAAGAACGTGCCGCTGGTCGTGCTGGTCAACGAGGGCTCGGCCAGCGCCAGCGAGATCGTCGCCGGCGCGCTGCAGGACCACAAGCGCGCCACCATCATGGGCGCGCAGACCTTCGGCAAGGGTTCGGTGCAGACGGTGCGCCCGCTGCCCAACGAGTCCGCGCTGAAGATCACCACGGCGCGCTACTACACGCCGGCCGGCCGCAGCATCCAGGCCAAGGGCATCGTGCCCGACGTCTGGCTCGACGAGACCGCCGAGGGCAACGTCTTCGCCGCGCTGCGCATGCGCGAGGCCGACCTGCAGAAGCACCTGCAGGGCGCCGACGAAGGCAAGGACGCCGCGGCCGACAAGGCGCGCGAGAAGGCGCGCGAGGAGGCCCGCGCCCGCCTCGAGGAGCAACTGGCCAAGAGCAAGGAACCGCCCAAGCCGCTGCCCGAGTTCGGCAGCCCGGAGGACTTCCCGCTGCAGCAGGCGCTGAACCAGCTCAAGGGCAAGCCGGTGCTGGCCAGCAAGACCGCCGGCGCCGAGCAGCGCGCCGACGCGTCCAACGCCGGCAAGTAGGCCACCCGCCCGCCCCGCGACAAGCCCGCCGCCCGGCGGGCTTGTGCTTTGAGCCCCCCGCCCTGCCCATCCGCCCTGCTCCGCCGCCCGCCCGGCCCGCCACGATGGACGACACCCAGCTGCAGCGCTACGCGCGCCACCTGCTGCTCGACGAGATCGGCATCGAGGGCCAGCGCCGGCTGCTCGACGCCCATGCACTGATCGTTGGTGCCGGCGGGCTGGGCTCGCCGGCGGCGCTGTTCCTGGCCAGCGCCGGCGTCGGCCGGCTCACCGTGGTGGACCACGACACGGTGGACCTTACCAACCTGCAGCGCCAGATCGCGCACGACCTCTCGCGCCTGGGCCTGCCCAAGGCGGACTCGGTGGCCGCCCGGGTGGCCGCGCTGAACCCCGACGTGCGCTGCCGCGCGCTGCAGCGCCGCGCCGACGCGGCGCTGCTCGACGAGCTGGTCCCGCACTGCGGTGTGGTGCTCGACTGCAGCGACAACTTCGCCACCCGCCATGCCGTCAACGCCGCCTGCGTGCGCCACCGCGTGCCGCTGGTCGCCGGTGCGGCGATCGCCTGGGACGCGCAGATCACGGTCGTCGACCCGCGGCAGGCCGAGAGCCCCTGCTGGGCCTGCCTGTTCCCGCCGGACGCCGGCCACGAGGACGTGGCCTGCTCGACGATGGGCGTGTTCGCGCCGCTGGTGGGCATCGTCGGCAGCCTGCAGGCCGCGGAGGCGCTCAAGCTGCTCGTCGGCAGCGGCCGCTCGCTGGCGGGCCGGCTGATGATGCTGGACGCCCGCACGATGCGCTTCGACGAGATCGCGGTGGCACGCGCGCCGGACTGCCCGGTCTGTGGCGGCGCGGGCGCGGCCGCGCGGTAAATTCGCCCCCATGAGCCATGACCAGTATCCGGGCGAGCTCGATCACGAGCACCCGCCGCTCGCCGCGCGCAACTTCCCCAGTGCCGAGGAAGAGGCGCGGGCGGAGGCCGAGCCCTCGCCTTATGCCGGCCCGGAGAGCAGCTACCGGCTGGCCTTCACCGACACGCGCTTCCTGCTGCGCGAGGAACTGCGCCCGGTGCGCATGCAGCTGGAGCTGCTCAAGCCCGAGCTGATCCAGCAGGAGCAGGGCATCGAGTCGACGATCGTCGTCTTCGGCAGTGCCCGCATCCCCTCGCCCGAGGACGCGCGCGCGCGGCTGGAGGCCGCGCGCGAGGCCGGCGATGCTGCCGCGCTGCAGCGCGCCGAGGCCGCGCTGGCGATGAGCCGCTACTACGACGAGGCGCGCCGCTTCGCCGCGCTGGTGACCGAGCGCTCGCGCGCGCACGCCACGCCGATCTACGTCGTCACCGGCGGCGGCCCCGGCATCATGGAGGCGGGCAACCGCGGCGCGCACGAGGTCGGCGGCAAGAGCATCGGCCTGAACATCGTGCTGCCGCACGAGCAGGCGCCCAACCCCTACATCACGCCGGAGCTGTGCTTCCAGTTCCACTACTTCGCGCTGCGCAAGATGCACTTCGTGATGCGCAGCATCGCGCTGGTGTGCTTCCCGGGCGGCTTCGGCACGCTGGACGAACTCTTCGAGACGCTGACGCTGGTGCAGACCGGCAAGAGCCGGCGCCGGCCCATCCTGCTGTTCGGGCGCGCCTTCTGGGAGCGCCTGATCGACCTGGACTACCTGGTGGAGACCGGCATGATCGGCCCCGCCGACCCGCAGCTCATCCGCTACGTCGAGAGCGCCGAGGAGGCCTGGGAGGTGCTCGCCGCGCACTACGGCTTCGACCTGCCGCCCACGCAGACCGGCGCCTTCGCCGAGGACATCTGAACCGCACGCCCCACCGACCATGCAGCACAGGATCAGCCTCATCGGCGCCCCCACCGACATCGGCGCCGGCGCGCGTGGCGCCAGCATGGGCCCGGAGGCGCTGCGCGTCGCCGGCCTTCAGCCGGCGCTGGAGGGCCATGGCTGCGAGGTCGTCGACCGCGGCAACCTCGCCGGCCCGCCCAACCCCTGGCAGCCGCCGGCCGACGGCTACCGCCATCTGCCCGAGGTGCTGGCCTGGAACCGCGCCGTGCACGAGGCGGTGCATGCCGAGCTCGCGGGCGGCCGGCTGCCCATCCTGCTGGGCGGCGACCACTGCCTGGCCATCGGCAGCATCAGCGCGGTGGCGCGCCACTGCCGCGAGGCCGGCCGCAAGCTGCGCGTGCTGTGGCTGGACGCGCATGCCGACTTCAACACCAGCGTGCTCACGCCCAGCGGCAACATCCACGGCATGCCGGTGGCCTGCCTGTGCGGGCACGGGCCGCGCGAGCTGGTCGAGATCGGCGGCACCGTGCCGGCGATCGGCGCGAAGGTCGTGCGCCAGATCGGGATCCGCAGCGTGGACCCGGGCGAGAAGCGCTTCGTGCACGAGGTCGGGCTCGAGGTCTTCGACATGCGCTACATCGACGAGATGGGCATGCGCCACGCGATGGAGCTCGCGCTGGCCACGCTGGACGCCAACACCCACCTGCACGTGAGCTTCGACGTCGACTTCCTCGACCCCGAGATCGCGCCCGGCGTCGGCACCACGGTGCCCGGCGGCCCGACCTACCGCGAGGCGCAGCTGTGCATGGAGATGATCGCCGACACCGGCCGCCTGGCCAGCCTGGACGTGATGGAGCTCAACCCGGCGCTGGACGTGCGCAACAAGACCGCGGTGCTGGCGGTGGACCTGATCGAGACCCTGTTCGGCAAGAGCACGCTGATGCGCGACTGAGCGGGCCGTGGACGCGGACGTCGCGATCGTCGGCGCCGGCATCGCCGGCACCGCACTGGCGCATGCGCTGGCGCCGGCACGCAGCGTCGTGCTGCTGGAGCGCGAGGCACAGCCCGCGCTGCACAGCACCGGCCGCAGCGCCGCGATGTTCATGGCCAGCTACGGCAGCCCGCAGGGCCGCGCGCTCACGCGCGCCAGCCGGGCGCTGTACGCGGCGCCGCCGGCGGACTTCGGCGGCGTGCCGGTGCTCTCGCCACGCGGGGCGCTCTATGTCGGCTGGCAGGGCCAGCAAGCCCTGCTCGACGCGATGCAGCGCGAGCTGGCCGCCACCGGCAGCACGATCGAGCGGCTGGACGCCGCGGCCACGCTGGCCCGCGTGCCCGTGCTGCGCGCCGAAGGGCTGGTCGGTGCGCTGTGGGAAGCCGACGCGATGGACATCGACGTGCACGCCCTGCACCAGGGCCT
>CAZUPH010000094.1:5907-15408 GCA_964621995.1 uncultured Rubrivivax sp.
CCTGCTGCGCGGCGCGCGGCGCCAGGGCGTGCAGCTGTGGTGCGACGCCGAACTGCGGCACGCTGCCCCCGACGGCCGCCACTGGGCCCTGGCGCTGGCCGACGGCCGCACGCTGCGCGCGCGGCAGCTCGTCAATGCCGCCGGCGCCTGGGCCGACGAGGTGGCGCGGCGCTGCGGCAGTCGTGCGCTGGGCGTGCAGCCCAGGCGGCGCAGCGCCTTCACCTTCGACGCCCCCGAGGGCGTGGATTTCCGCGGCTGGCCGGTGACCGCGGCGATCGCCGAGCACTGGTACTTCAAGCCCGACGCCGGCCAGCTGCTGGGCAGCCCGGCCAATGCCGACCCGGTGCCGGCGCACGACGTGGTGGCCGAGGAGATGGACATCGCCACCGGCATCGCCGCGATCGAAGCCGACACGGCGCTGCGCATCCGCCGCCCGCGCCGCACCTGGGCCGGGCTGCGCAGCTTCGCGCCGGACGGCGAGATGATCGTCGGCTTCGACGACGCGCAGCTGTTCTGGCTGGCCGGCCAGGGCGGCTGGGGCATCCAGAGCGCCCATGGTGCGGCACTGCTGGCCGCTGCGCTGCTGGTCGGGCACGCGCTGCCCGAGGCCCTGCGCCGCGAGGGCGTGGACCCGGCCAGGCTGTCGCCGCGGCGGCTGTAGCCGCTGCAGCCGCGGTCAGGGGTCGGCCGCGGCAGCGGGGACGACCGGCGCCCCCGGCTGTTTCGCGCATTCCTCGAAGATGCGCGCGCGGCAGCCGGCGCAGATCGCCGAGTCCAGCTTCGGCACGATGGCGGCGATGGCCTCGCGCTTGGAGGCGAACAGGTGCCCTGCGCCGAGCCGCTCGACGAAGCCGCTGGCACCCCACATCGCCATCACCTCCGGGCGCGGGCGGTGGAAGTACAGCCCGCCGTCCATTAGCAGCCGGCGCCGGCGCTCGTCCTCCCACAGCGCCACGCCGGCGGCGTCGATGAAGTTCATGCTCTTGGCCATGACCAGCAGGTGGCGCGCCGGCACCGGGTCGTCGCGCAGCGCCTGCAGGTGCGCGGCCACGTGCGGCACGGCGCCGAAGAAGACGTTGCCCTCCATGCGCAGCAGGGTCAGCTGCGGGCAGCGCGCCCCGCCCGGCGGCAGCACGACGAAGGGCCGCTCGCGCCCCGGCGCCGGTGCCTGGGCGAAGCCCATGCGGCGCAGCGCCGGATGGGCGCTGCGGTACAGGTAGACCAGCAGCGAGGCGGCCACGCCGGCCAGGATCGCGATCTCGATCGGCAGCACGATCATCGCCACCAGCGTGCCGGCCGCGACCCCGCCCTCGCGGCGGTCCAGCCGCAGCAGCTCGCGCCAGCGCGCCGGCTCCACCAGCGAGGCCGCCACCACCAGCAGCAGCCCGTGCACCGCCGGCATCGGTACCCAGGCCAGCAGCGGCGCCGCCAGCGCCACCAGCACCAGCACCAGCAGCGCCGCGAAGGCGCCGGCCAGCGGCGTGCGCGCGCCGGCGTCCTGATGCGGCAGCGAGCGGTTGAACGAGCCCGCGACGACGAAGCTGGAGAAGAAGGCCGCGGCCACGTTGCCCAGGCCCTGGCCGACGCTCTCGCGGTTGCTGTCCAGCGCATGGCCGCTGCGCTCGGCCAGCGTCTTGGCGATCGCCATCGTCTGCCCCAGCGCGATCAGCGTCAGCGCCAGCGCGATGCCGGCCAGGCGCGGCACGTCGGCCAGCTCGATCGGCGGCGCCGCGAACGGCGGCCAGGCCGAGGGCAGCGGGCCCACCACCGGCGTCGCCCAGCCCGGACCGGCCAGGCGCAGCACCGCGGCCAGCGCCAGCCCGGCCAGCAGCCCCAGCAGCAGCGGCAGACCGGCGCGCGAGGTGGCCGGCCAGCGGCGCAGGCCCAGCGCGACGGCCACCGTGACGGCAGCCACCAGCAGGTCGGCCGGCCGCGGCGCGAAGGCCGCGGCACGGCTGGCCTCGGTCAGCGGCCAGCCCGCCGGCAGGCCGAGCAGGCTGCGCAGCGCCTGCCAGGCGATCAGCGCCGCGGCGCCGGTCGTGAAGCCCAGCAGCACCGCCGGCGAGATGAAGTGCGCCAGCGTGCCCAGGCGCAGCAGGCCCACCGCCAGCTGCACCAGCCCGACGAGCAGCGTCACGCCCAGCGCCAGCGCCAGGTATTCGGGCGTGCCGGCGGCGGCCAGCGGCGCCAGCGACGCCGCCAGCGCGACGGCGATCGCATTCGTCGGCCCGGTCAGCATGTGGCGGCTGGAGCCGGCCAGCGAGGCCACCAGCGCCGGCACCACCGCCGCATACAGGCCCCAGGCCGGCGGCAGCCCGGCCAGCGTCGCGAACGCGATGCCCTGCGGCAGCACCAGCAGCGCGGCCAGCGGCGCCGCGGCCAGGTCGGCGCGCAGCGTGCGGCGGTCGACCTCGGCGGCCCAAGGAAACCAGCGCCGCAGCGCCTGCGCCGGCGCGGACCGCGGCCGCGACTCGGCGGCGGGATCGGACGGCAGCGGCATGGCTGGGAGGGTAGCACCGCGCCGCCGGCTAAGATGACGCCATGCTCCCTGCGCCGCGGCCGGCCGTCTTCGGGCACGCGGCACGCGTGCTGCTCGCGGCCGCCGCGCTGCTGGGCGCGGCGCCCTCGCTGCCGCAGCCCGCCCAGCCCGCCCTCCAGCCGCCGCCGGCCGCCGCGCCCGAGCCGCTGCTGTCCGGCGCCGGCCAGCGCATCTACGAACGCACGCGCGAGCGGCTGCTGCAGGTGCGCACGCTGCTGCGCACGCAGGACAGCCAGTCCTCGGTGGGTTCGGGCTTCCTGGTCGACGACGGCACGCTGATCGTCACCAACTACCACGTGGTGAGCCAGTTCGCGCTGCAGCCGCAGCGCCATCGCCTCGTGTACGCCAGCACCGACGGCCGCCAGGGCGCGCTGGAGCTGCTGGCCTTCGACGTGGTGCACGACCTGGCGCTGCTGCGCCCCGTGGACCCGGCGCCGCTGGCCGGCCGCGGTGCGATCGCGCTGCGCCCGGCGGCGCAGCCGCTGCCGCGCGGCGCGCGCATCTTCGCCCTGGGCAACCCGCTGGACGTGGGCTTCGCGCTCTCGGAGGGCACCTACAACGGCCCGGTCGAGCGCAGCTTCCTGCCCACGCTGTTCTTCGGCGGCTCGCTGAGCCCGGGCATGAGCGGCGGCCCGGCGCTGGACGACGAAGGGCGGCTCGTCGGCGTCAACGTCGCGGCCCGGCGCGACGGCGAGCAGGTCAGCTTCCTGGTGCCGGCCGACCCGGTGCGCGAGCTGATCGAGCGCGGGCGCGTCGCCTCGCCGGTGCGCGCGCCGGCCTGGGCCGAGGTCACGCGGCAGCTGCTCGTCCACCAGGCCGCGCTGACCGAGCGCTTCGTCGCGCAGCCCTGGCGCAGCGCCGGCCACGCGCGCTACCTGATCCCGGTGCCGCAGGAGACCTTCATGCGCTGCTGGGGCCGCGGCTCCCCGCAGGCCGTGCGCGGGCTGCAGTTCGAGCGCTCGGACTGCACCATGGACAGCCGCGTCTTCGTCAGCGGCGCGCTGCTGACCGGCTTCCTGACCGTGCGCCACGAGGCCTACGACGGCAGCCGCATCGGCCCGCTGCGCTTCGCCGAGCGCTACAGCGCCAGCTTCCGCAACGAATTCATGGGCAGCGACGACCGCCACCGCACCGCACCGCGCTGCGTGGAGCAGACGGTGGACCGCGGCGGGCTGCCGCTGCGCGCGGTGGTCTGCCTGCGCGCCTACAAGCGGCTCGAGGGCCTGCACGACCTGTCGGTGCTGGTGGCCACGCTGGACGGCAGCGTCGAGGGCGCGCAGGGCCGCTTCGACGCCCACGGCGTCAGCTTCGCCAGCGCGCAGCGGCTGACGCAGCACTATCTGGACGGCTACGCGTGGACCGACCCCGCCTCGCGCTGATCGAGCTGCTCGACCGCGAAGGCCGCGGCGGCGGCGCGCACGCGGTGGACGTGCACGCCTGGCCGCTGACGCTGGGCCGCGCGCTGGACAACGACGTCGTCGTCGACGACCCGCACGTCGCCGCACGCCACCTGCGGCTGGACGAGACGGACGATGGCGTCACGCTGAGCGTGCTGGACAGCGACAACGGCGTGCTCGTCGGGCGCCGCCGTCTGGCGCGCGGCGCCAGCGAACGGTTGCCCGCCGGCGGCGCCGAGCTGCTGGTCGGCGCCACCCGCGTGCGCGTGCGCCTGCCCGGCGAGACCCTGGCGGCGGAGCTGCCGCTGCCCCGCCGCCCGGCGCTGCCGCTGGCCAGCGGCGCGCTGCTCGCGCTGCTGCTGCTGGCGGCGCACTGGCTGGGGCTGGACCCCGGCGACGATGCCACCGCATGGCTGCCGGTGGTGGCCGGCACGCCGGTGGCCATCGCCGGCTGGTGCGGCCTGTGGGCGCTGTTGTCCAAGCTGTTCCAGCACCGCTTCGACTTCGTCGGACACCTGCGCATCGCGCTGCCCTGGCTGCTGGGCGTCGAGCTCGCCGGTGCGCTGCTGCCGCTGGCCGGCGCCACGCTGGCCTGGCCGGCGCTGTGGTACCTGGCGCCGGCGCTGCAGGTGCTGCTGGCGGCGCTGATGGTGCGCCAGCACCTGGCACGCGTGCTGCCGGCCTACCCGCGCACGGTGACCGCGGTCGTCGCCGCGGCCACCGTGGCCGGCTCGGCGGTCTCGCTGGCGCTCACCCACCGCGCCACCGACAGCTATGCGCGCGCGCCCTACATGAGCACGCTGCCGCTGCCGATGCTGCGCCTGGGCGGCGCCGCGCCGCCGCAGGACCTGGTGCAGCGCATGACGCCGCTGGAACAGGCGCTGGCCGGGCGCGCCGCCAAGGCGCGCGCCGAGGACGACGAGGCGCAGGACGCCGAGCCCGAGTGAGGCCGCCGCACCGGCCTCCGTGCGCGCCTTGATCGCGCCGCGGCGGCCGGCGATCATCGCGCGATGGACTCCACGCTGCTGATCGGCATCTCCGCGCGCATCTACTACCCCGGCTCGGCCGGCGTGCCGCTGCCCGGCGTCTTCACGAAGACGCTGCACTACCTGGAGCAGTCGGTCGCGCACTGGGTGCTGTCGGGCGGCGCGATGGCGGTGATGGTGCCGGCGGTGGATGCCACCAGCGTGGTCAAGCGCAGCGACATCGACCTCGTGCACTACGCGCAGGCGCTGGACGGCCTGGTGCTGCAGGGCGGCAACGACGTCGCGCCGGTGCACTACGGCGAGCAGGCGCTGCACCCGGACTGGGAGGGCGACCCGGTGCGCGACCGCTACGAGATGGAGCTGGTGCGCGCCTTCGTCGCCGCCGGCAAGACGGTCTTCGGCATCTGACGCGGGCTGCAGCTGCTCAACGTCACCTACGGCGGCACGCTGCTGCAGGACATCCCGACCCAGCGCCCGGACGCGCTGGCGCACCGCGAGCCGGGCAAGTACGAGCACCACCATCACGCGGTGGAATTCGTGCCGGGCACTCACCTGGCGTCGCTGTTCCCCGGCGTGGTGCGCGCCACGACCAACAGCATCCACCACCAGGGCATCAAGGAGCTGGCGCCGGACTTCGTCGTCGAGGCGCGCTGCCCGGAGGACGGCATGGTCGAGGCGGTCCGGCGCCGCGGCCCGGGTTTCGTGGCCGGAGTGCAGTGGCATCCCGAGTTCCACGACCCGGACAATCCGGCCACACTCGACGACACGCCGATCCTGCACGACTTCCTGCAGGCCGCACGCCGCGCGCGGCGCTGAGCCCGGCCCGCATACCGCCCCCGACCGATGAGACCTGGCCTCCGATCCCTGCTGCAGACGCTGCTGCGCTGGCTGGCCGTCGCGCTGCTGGCCACCGCCGGCACCGCGCACGCGACCACGCTGCGCGTGGCCACCGCCTTCGACCCGCAGACGCTGGACCCGCACGCCATCGCGCTGCTGTACCACTCCCGCGTGGCCTTCCAGGTCTACGACTCGCTGGTCGGCCGCGACGAGCGTTTCAAGCTCGAGCCGGCGCTGGCGCTGTCCTGGCAGGCGGTGAGCCCGACGCTGTGGCGCTTCAAGCTCCGCCCGGGCGTGGTGTTCCACGACGGAACAGCCTTCACCGCCGACGAAGCCGTCTTCTCGATCGAGCGTGCGCTGGCGCCACCCTCGCAGCGCGCCTTCCAGCTCAAGGGGGTGAGCGCGGTGCGCAAGGTCGACGGGCTGACCATCGAGATCCAGCTCGAGACGCCCGACGCGGTGCTGCCCGAGAAGCTGCAGTACATCGCGATGATGAGCAAGGCCTGGGCCGAGAAGCACGGCGTGCAGCGCGCGCAGGACTTCAACGGCAAGCAGGAGACCTACGCCGTGCGCAACGCCAACGGCACCGGGCCGTTCCGCGTCGAGCGCTACGAGCCCGACGTGCGCACCGTGCTGCGCCGCCACGAGGGCTACTGGGGCTGGAAGGACCCGCGCGCCGGCAACCTGCAGCAGGTCAGCTTCATCACGATCCGCTCCGACGCCACGCGGCTGGCCGCGCTGGCCAGCGGCGAGGTCGACCTGGTGATGGATCCGCCCTACCAGGACATCGCGCGGCTGAAGGCCGACTCGCGGATCTCGCTCGTGCAGGTGCCCGACATCGGCCAGCAGTACCTGACCTTCGACCAGTCGCGCGACGAGCTCGAGTACAGCGACGTCAAGGGCCGCAACCCCTTCAAGGACCTGCGCGTGCGCCGCGCCGTGTACCACGCGATCAACGTGCCGCTGATCGTGGACAAGGTGCTGCGCGGCCAGGCCGTGCCCACCGGCGCCTTCCTGTCCACGCTGGTGGACGGCTCGCCGCCGGAGCTGGACAAGCGGCTGCCCTACGACCCGGCGCGCGCGCGCCAGCTGCTCGGCGAGGCCGGCTACCCGAATGGCTTCTCGGTCACGCTGGACTGCGTCAACGTGGCCTGGCGCGAGAACGTCTGCCAGGCGGTGGCCGCGATGCTCACGCAGGTCGGCATCCGCACCACGCTGCGCGCCAGCCCGAGCAACCAGTTCTTCCCCAAGCTCAGCCAGGGCACGGCCAGCTTCATCGAGTACGGCTGGACCGCCAGCCCCGACGCCTGGAACTCGCTGAACGGGCTGTTCCGCACCTTCGACAAGAGCGGCCTCGGCACCTTCAACGCCGGCCGCTACAGCAACCCCCGGCTCGACGACCTGATCGACGGCATCCGCACCGAGCCCGACCTCACGCGCCGCCGCGCCATGGTCACCACCGTGCTGCGCCTGGTGGCCGAGGAGCTGCCCTACATCCCGCTGTACCGCCGCACGCTGACCTGGGCGATGGCGAAGAAGTTCAGCGTCGTGCAGTGGCCCAACGACACGATGGAGCTGCGCTGGGTGCGCGTGCGGTGAGCCGGCGCGTGCGCGCGCCGGGCGCGGCATGAACGGCGAGCAGGCCCTGCTGCTGGCCATCCTGGCCGCGACCGTGGGGCTGTTCCTGTGGGGACGCTGGCGCCACGACATCGTCGCCGTCGCCTCGCTGCTGGCCTGCGTGCTGGCCGGCCTGGTGAGCCCGCAGGACGCCTTCGCCGGCTTCGGCCACCCCGCGGTCGTCACCGTGGCCTGCGTGCTGATCATCAGCCGCAGCCTGCAGGCCAGCGGCGCCGTCGACGCGCTGACGCGGCGCGTACTGCCGGCCTCGGCCGGCCCGGCGCTCAGCCTGCTGGCGCTGACCGGCCTGGGCGCGCTGCTGTCGGGCTTCATGAACAACGTCGGCGCGATGGCGCTGCTGATGCCGGTGGCGGTGCAGCTGGCGCGCCGGCTGGACCTGCCGCCCGGCCGCACCCTGATGCCGCTGGCCTTCGGCACCATCCTGGGCGGCATGACCACGCTGATCGGCACGCCGCCGAACCTGGTCGTCTCGGGCTTCCGCGCGCAGCAGGGCGGCGGCGGCTTCGGCATGTTCGACTTCACGCCGGTGGGCCTGGCCGTCGCGCTGGTCGGCGTGGCCTTCGTCGCCCTGGTCGGCTGGCGGCTGGTGCCGGTGCGCCGCCAGACCGGCGTCGAGGGCTTCGAGTCCGGCGCCTACCTGACCGAGGCGCGCGTGCCCGAGGGCAGCGCCGCGGCCGGGCAGACGCTGCGCGCGCTGGAGAAGGTGCTGGACGATAGCGGGGCACAGATCGTCGGCCTGGTGCGCAGCGAGCTGCACCTCGTCGCGCCGGCGCCGCACCGGCGCGTGAGGCCGGGCGATATCCTCGTCATCGAGGCCGAGGCCGAGGCGCTGGCCGGCGTGCTGTCCCGCCTGGGGCTGAAGCTCGAGGAAGCGCAGCCGCCCCCGTCGAAGGACGCCGACGCGAAGGACGCCGACGAGAAGGTGGCCGACGCGGACCCCGAGGGCGGCGGCGCCGGGAACGCGGCCGCCAGGGACGATGGCGCGGGCCGTGCCGAACGCGAACCGCCGTCCCGCGAAGTCGCGCTGGTCGAGCTGGCGGTGCTGCCGGGCACCGGGCTCGCGGGCCGCTCGGCCAGCGACATCCTGCTGCGCACGCGCTATGGCCTGAACCTGCTGGCCATCTCGCGCCAGGGCCAGCGCTCGCAGGCACGCCTGCGCTCGATGCCCATCGCCGCCGGCGACCTGCTGCTGGTACAGGGCGCGCCGGAGGTCATCGCGCAGTTTGCCGCCGACCACGGCTGCGTGCCGCTGGCCGAGCGCGAACTCGCGATCCCGGACCGCCGGCGCGCGCTGCTGGCCAGCGCGGTGATGGCCGGCGCGGTGGGCGGCGCCGCCTTCGGGCTGCTGCCGGCGGCCATCTCGTTCGCGCTCGGCGTGCTGGCCACGCTGCTGTTGCGGCTGATGCCGGCGCGCGCGGTCTACGACGCGGTGGACTGGCCGGTGATCGTGCTGCTGGCGATGCTGATGCCGGTCGCCGGCGCGATGGAGAGCAGCGGCACCGCGGGGCTGATCGCGGGCGTGCTGCTCGACGACATCGCTCGCGGCGAGGCGGTCGGCGGGCTGGTGCTGATCCTCGTCGTCACGATGTTCCTCTCGGACCTGATGAACAACGCCGCCACCGCCGCCGTGATGTGCCCGGTGGCGCTGGGCACCGCGGCGGCGCTCGGCGCGAGTCCGGACTCTTTCCTGATGGCGGTGGCGATCGGCGCCTCCTGCGCCTTCCTGACGCCCATCGGGCACCAGAACAACACGCTGATCCTGGGTCCCGGCGGCTTCCGCTTCGGCGACTACTGGCGGCTCGGGCTGCCGCTGGAGGCGCTGGTGGTGGCGGTCTCGGTGCCGCTGCTGCTGTGGGTGTGGCCGCTCTAGGCGGCTGCGCGTGCGTCAGCGGCCGCCGGCGCCGCACCACTGGGTCTCGCACGGCACGCCGTCGTGGTCGCCGTCCATCCGGGTGTCGGGGCAGTGGCGCAGGAACCAGGTCGCCTCGGCGCAGGACCGCATCTGCGAGCAGTAGCGGCGCCCGTCGCAGCGGTAGGCGCCGGCCGCCACCGCGGCCGTGGCGGCCGGGGCGGCCGGGGCGGACGGCAGCACGCGCGGCGCGCC
>CAZUPH010000095.1:0-6124 GCA_964621995.1 uncultured Rubrivivax sp.
CTTCGTCGTCAACTGCAACCTGCAGCGCCTGGACGGCCCGGTGCGCGGCAACGGCCGCATCGTGGACGAGTTGGAGACCGTCTTCGCCGGCGCCGGCTGGCGCGTCATCAAGCTCGTCTGGGGATCGGACTGGGACGCGCTCTTCGCGCGCGACCACACGCAGGCGCTGGCGCGCGCCTTCGCGCGCACGGTGGACGGCCAGTTCCAGACCTTCAGTGCCAACGACGGCGCCTACAACCGCGAGAAGTTCTTCGGCCAGAGCCCGGAGCTGGCGGCGCTGGTGGCGGCGATGACCGACGACGAGATCGACCGCCTGCACCGCGGCGGCCACGACCTCGTGAAGATCCACGCCGCCTACGCGGCGGCGGTGGCGCACCGCGGCGCGCCGGTGGTCATCCTGGCCAAGACGATGAAGGGCTACGGCATGGGCGCGGCCGGCCAGGGCCGCATGACCACGCACCAGCAGAAGAAGCTGGAGGGCGACGACCTGGTGGCCTATGCCCAGCGCTTCCGGCTGCCGATGAGCGACGAGGACGCGCGTGCGCAGCGCTTCTTCCGCCCGGCCGAGGACAGCCCGGAGATGCGCCACCTGCGCGAGCGCCGCGCCGCGCTGGGCGGGCCGCTGCCGGCGCGCCAGGCCGCGGCCGACCGGCTGCCGGTGCCGGCGGCGGACGACTTCGCGGCCTTCGCGCTGGCCGCCGCCGGCAAGGAGATGAGCACGACGATGGCGCTGGTGCGCATGCTCGGCGCGTTGCTCAAGGCGCCGGGCCTGGGGCCGCGCATCGTGCCCATCGTCGCCGACGAGGCGCGCACCTTCGGCATGGCCAGCCTGTTCCGCCAGGTCGGCATCTATGCCCCCGAGGGCCAGCGCTACGAGCCCGAGGACGCCGGCAGCCTGATGGCCTACCGCGAGTCCCGCGACGGCCAGATCCTCGAGGAAGGCATCACCGAGGCCGGCGCGATGGCCTCGTGGACCGCGGCGGCCACCAGCTACAGCACGCATGGCCTGACCATGCTGCCGCTGTACATCTACTACTCGATCTTCGGCTTCCAGCGCGTGGGCGACCTGATCTGGGCCGCCGCCGACCAGCGGGCACGCGGCTTCCTGGTCGGCGCCACGTCCGGCCGCACCACGCTGTCGGGCGAGGGCCTGCAGCACCAGGACGGCTCCAGCCTGCTGGTGGCGGCCACGGTGCCCAACTGCGTGGCCTACGACCCCGGCTTCGCCTACGAGCTGGCGCTCATCGTGCACCACGGCCTGGAGCGCATGCTGGCCGAACAGCACGACGTGTTCTTCTACCTGACGGTGACCAACCAGAACCACGCGCAGCCCTCGCTGCCGGCCACCGAGGACGCGGCCGCCGACATGTCGCTGGCGGAAGGCGTGCTGCGCGGCCTGTACCGCTTGCCGGCGGCGAACGTGGGCGCCGCGCCGGCCGGCCCGGCCGCCGCGCACTGCACGCTGGTGGGCAGCGGCGCCATCCTGCACGAGGTGCTGGTCGCCGCACGCTGGCTGGCCGAGCACTGGGCCGTGCAGGCCGAGGTGTGCAGCGCCACCAGCTTCAGCGAACTGGCGCGCGAGGGCATGGCCATCGAGCGTGCGCGTGTGCTCGGCGTGGACGACGGCGCGCTGCCCTGGGCCACGCGCGTGCTGCTGGGCACGCAGGGCCCCATCGTCGCCGCCACCGACTACGTGCGCGCGGTGCCCGAGCAGCTGCGCGCGCTGGTGCCGGCCGGCCGGCGCTACGTCACGCTGGGCACCGACGGCTTCGGCCGCAGCGACAGCCGCGCGCTGCTGCGCGAGTTCTTCGAGGTCAGCCCGCGCCACATCGTGCTGCGTGCGCTGCAGGCGCTGGCCGACGACGGCGCGTTGCCGGCGGACCTGCCGCGCGCCGCGCGTGAACGCTACGGCATCACACCGGGGCGGCACCCCTGGTCGCAGTAGCCCGACATCGCAGTCCCGGGCGCCTGCGGGCGCGTGCGGCATCATCGCGCCCATGACCACCCTCGAACTGACCGCCGGCGCGCTGCGCCTGGCGCTGCGCCCGGACCTCGGCGGCGCCATCGCCGGCCTGTGGCTGGACACGCTGCCGGTACTGCGCAGCGGCGAGCCCGGCGCGCTGGGCGCCTCGCGGCAGGCCGGCTGCTACCCGCTGGTGCCGTATTCCAACCGGCTCGGCTACCGGCGCTTCCGCTGGCTGGGGCAGGACCACACGACGGCGGCCAACTTCGACGAGCTGCCGCACTCGGTGCACGGCGTGGCCTGGCAGCGGCCCTGGGAAGTGCTGGCGTCCAGTGCCGCGAGCGCCGAGCTGCGCTACCTGCACGCCCCGGACGCCCACTGGCCCTTCGCCTTCGAGACGCGCCAGCAGTTCGTGCTCACGCCGGAGGCGCTGGAGCTGAAGCTCTCGGTGATCAACCTGCACAGCCAGCCGCAGCCGGTGGGCCTGGGCTGGCACCCGTATTTTCCGAAGCGGCTGCGCAGCCGGCTGCACATCGAGATCGCCGAGCGCTGGGACAGCGACGCCAGCGGCCTGCCCACGCGCAAGGTGGCGCAGCCGGGCATCGACGGCGACGTCGCGCACCTGGCCTTCGACCACTGCTTCGAGGGCTGGCGCGGCGCCGCGCGCATCCGCGACGAGCGGCTGTCGCTGAGGCTCACGTCCTCGCTGCCCTACCTGGTGGTCTATACGCCGGAGACGAAGCCGTACTACTGCGTGGAGCCGGTCAGCCATGTCAGCAATGCCATCCACATGGCCGACCCGCTGGCGCACGGGCTGCGCTCGCTGTCGCCGCAGGCCGGCGCCGACGCGTGGATGAAGCTGGAGATCGCCCCCGCATGACGGCCGAGGTGCATGCGCTGCCGGTGCCGCCCTGCGGCCTCGGCGAGTCGCCGTTCTGGCACCCGGGCGAGGGTGCGCTGTACTGGATCGACATCCCCGGGCGCGCGCTGCACCGCTACGTGCCGCCGGCCGGCGAATACGGTGCGCAGCACCGCCGCTGGGAGCTGCCCAGCGAGCCCGGCAGCATCGCGCCGCTGCCCGGCGGAGCGCTGCTGATGGCGATGCGCGACGGCCTGTTCCGCTTCGACCCCGCGCGCGGCACGCGCGAGCGGCTCGCCGCGCCGCCCTACGACCCGGCGCAGGAGCGCTTCAACGACGGCCGCGCCGACCCGCAGGGCCGCTTCTGGGTCGGCACGATCTACGAACCGCGCCAGCCCCCGCGCGCCGCGCTGTACCGCTGGGCCGACGGCCGGCTCGAGCGCATGGCCGGCGACGTGACGGTGAGCAACGGCCTGGCCTTCGGCCCCGACGGGCGCACGATGTACTGGGCCGACACCACCGCGCACCGCGTCGACGCGCTGGACTTCGACGGCCGCGACGGCAGCCTGTCGCGCCGGCGGCCCTTCGTGCAATTCGAGACCCGCGAGGCGGCCGCCGCCGCGGGCCGGGCCTACGGCGGCCGCCCGGACGGCGCCGCGGTGGACGCCGAGGGCGCCTACTGGGTGGCGATGTACGAAGGCGGCCAGCTGCTGCGCTACGCGCCCGACGGCACGCTGCTGCAGGCGCTGCCGCTGCCGGTGCGCTGCCCGACGATGCCCTGCTTCGGCGGCGCCGACCTGCGCACGCTGTACCTGACCAGCGCGCGCGACAAGCGGCCGGCCGACGAGCTGGCGGCGCTGCCGCTGTCCGGCGGCGTGCTGGCGCTGCGCGTGCCGGTGCCCGGGCTGCCGGTCCATTTCGCGAAGGACTGATGGGCGCGCTCACGCCTGCGGCGGAAGACCGCGCCGCGCGGCTGGCGCGCCTGCGCGAGGACCGCAGCTGGGACCTCGCGGTGGTCGGCGGCGGTGCCACCGGCCTGGGCGTGGCGCTGGACGCGGCCGCGCGCGGCTTCGCGGTGGTGCTGCTGGAGTCGCACGACTACGCCGCCGGCACCTCCTCGCGCGCGACCAAGCTCGCGCATGGCGGCGTGCGTTATCTGGCCCAGGGCGACATCGGGCTCGTGCGCGAGGCGCTGCACGAGCGCGCGGCGATCCTGGCCAATGCGCCGCATGTCGCGCAGCGGCTGCCCTTCGTGATGCCGGGCTACCACTGGTGGGAGCGCGGCTTCTACGGCGTCGGGCTGAAGGCCTACGACGCGCTGGCCGGCGCGCGCGGCCTCGGCGCCACCGAATGGCTGAGCACGCGGCGCACGCGCGAGCTGCTGCCCGGCGTGCAGCCGCGCGGCCTGTGGGGCGGCGTGCGCTACTGGGACGGCCAGTTCGACGACGCGCGGCTGGCGCTGGCGCTGGCGCGCACCGCCGAGGACCGCGGCGCGCTCGTCGTCAACCACTGCGCGGTGACGGCGCTGCAGCGCGACGCGCAGGACGGCCGCGTCACCGGGCTGGTCGCGCAGGACGCCGAGACCGGCGCCTCGTTCGCGCTGCGCGCCCGCTGCGTCGTCAACGCCACCGGCGTGTGGGTGGACGCGGTGCGCGACATGGACCGCGACGCGGCCGCGCCGAAGCGCCCCGCGATGGTGGCGCCCAGCCAGGGCGTGCACCTGGTCGTGGACCGCGCCTTCCTGCCCGGCGGCCACGCGCTGCTGGTGCCCAAGACGGCCGACGGCCGCGTGCTGTTCGCCGTGCCCTGGCTGGGCAAGACCATCCTCGGCACCACCGACACGCCGCGTGGCGACCTGGCGCGCGAGCCGGCGCCGTTCGCCGAGGAGGTGGCCTTCATCCTCGGCGAGTCGGCGCGCTATCTCGCGCGCGCACCCTCGCGCGACGACGTGCGCTCGGTGTGGGTCGGGCTGCGCCCGCTCGTGAAGCCCTCGGGCGAGGACGGCGACCACACGAAGTCGATCTCGCGCGAGCACACGGTGATCGTCGGCCGTTCGGGCCTGGTCACGGTGACCGGCGGCAAGTGGACGACCTACCGCGCGATGGCCGAGGACGTGCTGGAGCGCGCGATGGCGCGCGGCCTGCTGCCGCAGCGGCCGGCCGGCGTCACCGCGCGGCTGCCGCTGCATGGCGCCGCACCCGGCCGCCCGCTGGCCGAGCCGCCGGGCGAGCACCTGTACGGCAGCGATGCCGCGGCGCTGAAGGCGCTGCCCGGCGCCGCCAACTGGCTGGCGCTCGACGCCGAGTCCGGCCGCGGCCTGCTCAGCGAAGCGATGGTGCGCTATGCGGCGCGCCACGAGATGGCGCGCACCGTGGAGGACGTGCTGGCGCGGCGCTGCCGGCTGCTTTTCCTGGACGCCGCGCAGGCCGCGCACGTGGCGCCCGCGGTGGCGGCGATCCTGTCGCAGGAACTCGGCGCCGAGGCCGACCCGGCGCCGATGCTCGCGCTGGCGGCGCAGTACGGCCGCCTGCCTTGATCGTGGTCCGGCGCGCGGCCGCGCCGGACCACCCCGCGTCACATCGACGAATACTTGATCGAGCAGCCGTAGGCGCGCGTCGTCGCCACGGTCACCGGCTTGCCGGCGGTGGATTCGGCGAGTGCCGCCTTGACGTGGTTGGTCGCCTTGGCGGTGTCGGCCAGGCTGGCGCGCGGCTGGTCGTCGATGGCGCCGGCATAGACCAGCGTGCCGGCCGGGTTGATGACGTACATGTGCGGCGTGGTGCGCGCGCCGTAGGCGCGGCCGACCTTGCCGTCGGCGTCCATCAGCGTGTGCGTCGCGGCGGCCTGCTGCTTGCTCATCCACTGCTGCAGCGCGGCCGGCTGCAGGTAGTCGCCGGCGTCCTCGGCGGTGGAGTTGATCGTCAGCCACACCGCGCCCCTGGCAGCGGCGTCCTTCTGCGTGCCCTGCATGTTGGCGCTGTCGTAGTGGCGGCGCACGTAGGGGCAGCCGGGGTTCACCCACTCCAGCACCACGTGCTTGCCCTTGAAGTCGGCCAGCGAGACGGTCTTGCCGCTGGTGTCGACGGCGCTGAAGGCGGGTGCCGGCTGGCCCACGGTCGCGGCGGCCAGCGCCGGCGCGGCGGCCAGCGCCAGCGTGGCGGCCAGGGTGGACGACAGGGCGGTCGCTGCGAGGCGGAACTTCATGCTCGGGACTCCTTGCGGGTGACGGGGCGGGACATCAGGAGGAGGCGCCGGGCAGCGCCGAAAGCGCGCCGGTCACCTCGTCCACGGAGAGAATCTCG
>CAZUPH010000095.1:6134-15148 GCA_964621995.1 uncultured Rubrivivax sp.
CCTGGGGCATAGAGGGCATAGACCGGCACGCCGCTGCGGCCCAGGCGCGAGAGCTCGGCGCTGATCGCGGCGTCGCGGCGCGTCCAGTCGGCGCGCAGCAGCAGCACGTCGCGGCCGGCGAAGGCGGCCTTCACGCGCTCGTCGGCCAGCGTCGTGCGCTTGTTGAACTGGCAGGTCACGCACCAGGCCGCGGTGAAGTCCACGAAGACCGGCCGGCCCTCGGCCAGCGCCGCGGCCACGCGCTCGGCCGACCAGGGCTGCCAGGCCTCGTCCACGCTGGCGGCGGCCCCCGGCTGCGCGAGGGCGTCCTGGCGCAGCGAGGGCAGCGCCCAGGCCAGCGCACCGGCCAGCAGCAGCACCGACAGGGCCCCGAAGGCGCCGCGTGCCCGGCGGCCCAGCGTCGGCGAGCCCAGCGCCCAGGCCACGAAGGCCAGCGCGACGAGCAGGCCCAGCAGCGCCGCGGCGCCGTCGATGCCGACCTGCTGGCCCAGCACCCAGACCAGCCAGACCACGGTGGCGAACATCGGGAAGGCCATCAGCGAGCGGAAGTGCGCCATCCACGCGCCCGGGCGCGGCAGCGCGCGCGCCACGGCCGGCCACGCGCTGGCTGCCAGGTACGGCAGCGCCATGCCCAGGCCGAGCGCGGCGAAGACCGCCAGGGCCTCGGCGGTGGGCAGGGTGATCGCCAGGCCCAGCGACGCGCCCATGAACGGCGCCGTGCACGGCGAGGCCACCGCCACGGCCAGCACGCCGGTGAGTGCCGAGTCGGCCAGCGGGTGCCGCGCGCGCGCCGCGGCCCACGACGAAGGCAGCACGGAGCCGAATTCGAACAGCCCGGCCAGGTTCAGACCGATCAGCGTGAACAGCGCCGCCAGCGCCGCGACGAAGGCCGGCGACTGCAGCTGGAAGCCCCAGCCGAGCTGCTCGCCGCCGGCGCGCAGCGCCAGCAGCAGCGCCGCCAGCGCGACGAAGGACAGCACCACGCCCGCGGTGTAGGCCAGCCCGCCGGCCAGCAGCTGGCGGCGGTCGCCGGCATGGTGGGCGAAGCCCAGCACCTTCAGCGACAGGACCGGGAAGACGCAGGGCATCAGGTTCAGCAGCGCGCCGCCGACCAGCGCGAACAGCAGCGCCACGCCCAGCCCGATGGCCGGCGTCGGTGGCGGCGTGACGACCGCGTCGCCCAGTGCCGGCAGCGGGGCCGCGGCGGCGGCGGCCGGCCAGGGCGTGCTCACCGCGACCTCCACGCGCAGACCGGCCGGCTCGCCGGCGGTCACGAGCACGGCCGGCAGGACGGCCGGTCCTTCGCTGCGCTGGGGGTCCAGCGGCACGCGCGCCGTCCACTCGCCGCCGCTCCAGGCGGTCTGCGGCTTCGCGGCATGCGCGATCACGCCACCGGTTTCCGGGAAGAAGGCCAGCTCGCGTCCCTGCCAGGCCGCCGGCAGGCCGGCGACCTTGACGACCAGCGCGTCGCCCTCCAGCGCGGCACTGGCGCGCGCGGCGGCCAGCGCGCGCGGTGCGGCGTCGCGCGCGGCGGCGAACAGCGCGCCCTGCCCCGCGGTGGCGGCACGCGCCGGCACCGTGAGCGTGAAGTCGCCGCCTTCGGGGATGCAGACGTCCTTGCAGACCAGCCAGTCGGCACGCAGCGCCACCGCGAGCGATTCGCCGCGGAAGTCCGCCGGCACCGTGACGGCCACCGGCAGCAGCAGCGTGCCTTCGTAGCCGTAGTTCATCAGCGGGCCGATCGGCAGCCGGCTCGGCGTGGGCCACTCGATCTCGCCGGCCGCCACGCCGGCAGGCAGCGTCCATTCGAAGCTGGTCGGCAGGCCGGAGTCGCCGGGGTTCTTCCAGTAGGTGTGCCAGTGCGGCTGGTGGTCGATCTTCAGGCCCAGCCACAGCGGCTTGCCGGGCGCCACGCCTTCCGGCGCGTGCGCGACGAGTTCGGCGCGCACCTGGGGTGTCGTGACGACCGCGCCCGGCGCGGCGGTGGCCGAGGTCGGTGCGGCCAGCAGGCCGGCGGCAAGCGCCAGGCTGGCGCACAGGCCACGGGCCAGGCCGGAGAGGAAAGGCACAGCGGGCAGCAGCATGCGACGCGGCGGAGCGGGCCGGCCGGCGGCCGCCTCCACGGGAATGGGACCGTTATTGTGGCGCGCCGCGCCGCGGCAGGCGCTTCGTCTGCCCGATGGCCATCAGGAAGAAGTCGTTATCGCCCACCCCGGCCTGCCGCCGCGCCTGGGCCAGGGCCAGCGGCGGCTCGTCCAGCGCCTCGTCGCCGAGCTTGAAGGTGCCCCAGCGCACGCCCAGCGAGCGCCTGGCGCGCAGGTCCTGGTGCACGCGCACCGCGTCGGCCGGGCTCAGCTCGTGCGGGGCGTGGTACCAGCGTGGCTCGTGGCCGCCGATCGGCAGCAGCGCGAGGTCGAAGCCGCCGTCGCGCTGGCGCGCGGCGAAGCGCTCGCGGGTCGCGACGAAGTCGGTCGAGTAGCCGCTGCCGCCGAGGAAATAGACATGCACGTCGGGCCCGAACAGCGCGAAAGCGCCCCACAGCGTGGACATGCGGCCGGCCAGGTGGCGGCCCGACCAGTGCTGCGCCGGGGTCAGCACCACCTCGACGCCGCCGACCTGATGGGACTGCCACCAGTCCAGTTCCACGACCTCGGCGAAGCCGGCGTCCAGCAGGCTGGTCTTCAGGCCCAGCGGCACCACGGCCGCGGGCGGCCCGCCGGGCTGCGCCGCCAGCGCGCGCAGGCTGGGCAGGTCCAGGTGGTCGTGGTGGTCGTGCGAGACGAGCACGAGGTCGATGCGCGGCAGCCGCCCCGGCACCAGCGCCGGCGGCTGCGCACGGGTCGTGCCGAACACCGGCAGCAGGCCGACGCTGTCGGAGAAGACCGGGTCGGTCAGCACGTTGAGCCCGCCCATCTGCAGCAGCACGGTGGCGTGGCCGATCCAGGTGACGGTCGGCTCCATCGCCGCGCCGGCACGTGCATTGACGGCCAGGAAGTCCACCTCCGGCACGGCCACCGGCGTGGGCTTGCGCGGCGCACGAGGCAGCCCGGCGCGCGCCGCCTGCCAGCGCCAGCGCAGCCAGTCGGCGGGCGAGGGCGGCTGCACGTCGGGGTCGCGGTTCGTGTAGCCGCCATCCACATGGTGGGCCGGCGCGGCGGCGTCGTCCGGCCCGGCGGCCCCCAGCCCGCCCGACGCAGCGAACAGCGCGCCGCCCAGGAGCGCGCAGCCGGAGAGCGTGCGGCGCCATCGGGGGGAGGACGGGAGCGCGGGGGTCATCCGGGCGATCATCGCAGGCCGGCCCGACCGCGGGGCACACCGAAGCGCGGGGTGGCCGGCGCCGCGGAGCGCGCGGCCGCGACTTTGGGCACGCCGGCGCGGGGTCGAACCGGGTCGGCCGGAGCGGCCCGGGTTTGTTCGTATAATTCCGAGGCTTTGCTGACCTCGCTCGGAGATTCATGGCGATCAAACAGGCGGTCGGGCTGTCCAAGGGTGCAGCCGAACCGATCCCGCGTGAACGCTGGGACGACGAGAACGATGCAGCGGCACCGGCCTGGAAGCGGCTGACGCGGGAGGAAGCGTCGGCACTGCGCGCCAAGGAACCGCCACTGTCGCCGTGGCGGGTGCTGGGCGTGCAGGCGATGGTCGGTGCGGGGGTGGCGCTGCTCGCGGCGCTGCTCACCGGCAGTCAGGCGGTGGGGTGGTCGGCGCTGTACGGCGCGGCCACCGTGGTGATTCCGGGCGCCCTGATGGCGCGCGGCATGACCAGCCGGCTCTCCAGCGTGTCGCCCGGCGTCAGCGCCGTCAGCTTCATGTTGTGGGAGATGTTGAAGATCGCGGCTTCGATCGCCATGCTGATGCTGGCGCCGAAGCTCGTGCAGCCCCTGAGCTGGCCGGCGCTGCTGGTGGGCCTGGTGCTGTGCATGAAGGTGTACTGGCTGGCGCTGCTGTGGCGCGGCCGGGCGCAAGAACAACGCTAGCCGCACGCAGCGCCAGCACGGGACAGCAACGGGACACGCACACATGGCAGCCGCCGGTCAGGCCCCCACCTCGGGCGAATACGTCCAGCACCACCTGGTGCACCTGCAGAACAAGACCCAGGTCGGCCCGGTCGACTTCTCGGTCGTCAACTTCGACTCCATCTTCTTCTCCACGTCGCTGGGCGTGCTGACCTGCTTCGTGCTGTGGCTGGCCGCGCGCAAGGCCAGCGCCGGCGTGCCGGGACGCTTCCAGGCCGCGGTCGAGATCCTGGTCGAGATGGTCGAGAACCAGGCCAAGGGCATCGTGCACAACGCCGCCAGCCGCAAGCTGGTCGCCCCGCTGGCGCTGACCGTGTTCATCTGGATCTTCCTGATGAACTTCATGGACCTGATCCCGGTGGACCTGATCCCGCAGATCTGGCACGCGGTGGGCCCGGCGATGGGCCTGCCCGACTACATGCGCGTGGTGCCGACCGCCGACCTGTCGATCACGATGGGCCTGTCGGTCGGCGTGCTGCTGGTGTGCCTGTTCTACAACGTCAAGATCAAGGGCCTGGGCGGCTGGATCCACGAGCTGTTCACCGCGCCCTTCGGCAACCACTTCGTGCTGTGGCCGGTGAACTTCGCGATGCAGATCATCGAGTTCGTCGCCAAGACCGTCTCGCACGGCATGCGGCTGTTCGGCAACCTCTACGCCGGCGAGCTGATCTTCATCCTGATCGCGCTGATGGGCGGGGCCTGGAGCCTGTCGGCCACCGGCATCGGCCTGGCCATCGGCCATGTCATCGCCGGCAGCGTGTGGGCCATCTTCCACATCCTGATCATCACCTTGCAGGCCTTCGTCTTCATGATGCTGACGCTGGTCTACGTCGGCCAGGCCCACGACGCACACTGAGTCCCGAATCGACCTCCCGGCGCCGGCAGGCGCCGGGCCGATGCAGTCCCCCGTTCTCTCCGTTCGTTCTCTGCGTTTTCCTTCACCCACAACACCTTCCCACCTGGAGCACAACATGGAAGTCATCAGCTTTGTCGCCCTGGCCGCCGGCCTGATCATCGGTCTGGGTGCCGTCGGCGCCTGCATCGGCATCGGCATCATGGGCAGCAAGTACCTGGAGTCGGCCGCCCGCCAGCCCGAGCTGATGGGCGAACTGCAGACCAAGATGTTCCTGCTGGCCGGCCTGATCGACGCGGCCTTCATCATCGGCACCGGCATCGCGCTGTGGTTCGCCACGGCCAACCCGTTCCTGGGCCAGATCGCCAACCTGCCGAAGTAAAGCTTCGCCGCCGGTTCGCGGGGTGGGCGCCGCCAGGCGCAACCACTCCTGATCACCCCATGACAAGGTCACAGCCGTGAGCATCAATGCCACCCTGATCCTCCAGATGATCGTCTTCGCGATCCTGGTGTGGTTCACGATGAAGTTCGTCTGGCCGCCGATCACCGCGGCGCTGGACGAGCGCGCCAAGAAGATCGCCGACGGCCTGTCGGCCGCCGACAAGGCCAAGGCCGACCTCGCCGCGGCCAACCAGCGCGTGGAGCAGCAGCTCGCCGCCGCGCGCGACGACGCCGCCAAGCGCCTGGCCGATGCCGAGCGCCTGGCGCAGCAGATCGTCGAGGAAGCCAAGGCGCGGGCCGGCGAGGAGGGCGCGAAGATCGTCGCCGCCGCGCGGGCCGAGGCCCAGCAGGAGTCCGTCAAGGCGCGCGAGGCGCTGCGTGGCGAGGTCGCCGCGCTGGCCGTCAAGGGCGCCGAGCAGATCCTCAAGCGCGAGGTCAACGCCGGCGTGCATGCCGAGCTGCTGACCCGGCTGCAGACCGAGCTCTGAGCGGAGCGACCATGGCCGAGCTCGCCACCATCGCCCGCCCCTACGCCGAGGCGCTGTTCAAGGCCGGCGTCGCCGCGCCCGAGGTGCACGCGCTGGCCGCCGTGGCCGGCGACGAGCAGCTGCGCCAGCTGGCCGACAACCCGAAGGTCGGCGATGCGCTGGTCTTCAACGTGATCACCGACGTGCTGGCGCGCAAGAACCTCACGCTGTCGGAGCCGGCGGCCAACTTCCTGCGCACCGTCATCGCCAACGGCCGTGTCGGCGCGCTGCCGGAGATCGCGGCGCAGCTGCAGGTGCTGGTCAACGAACGCAGCGGCATCGCCGACGCGACCATCGTCAGCGCCTTCCCGCTGGCCGGCGACGCGCTGGCGCAGCTGACCGCGGTGCTCGAGAAGCGCTTCGGCCGCAAGCTCAACCCCACGGTGGTCGAGGACCCGGCGCTGATCGGCGGCGTGCGCGTCGTCGTCGGCGACGAGGTGCTGGACACCTCGGTCAAGGCCCGCCTGGAACAGATGAAGGCCGCGCTGACCGCCGCCTGAGGCGACGCACGCGCCGCGCGACCCCACGGAGAACCCCATGAACCTGAACCCCGCTGAAATTTCCGAGCTGATCAAGAGCCGCATCGAAGGCCTGGCGGCTTCGGCCGACGTCAAGAACCAGGGCACGGTCGTCTCCGTGACCGACGGCATCGTGCGCGTGCACGGCCTGTCGGACGCGATGGCCGGCGAGATGCTGGAATTCCCGCCCACGCCCGGCGGCCAGCCCACCTTCGGCCTGGCGCTGAACCTCGAGCGCGACTCGGTCGGCGCGGTGATCCTGGGCGAGTACGAGCACATCTCCGAAGGCGACACCGTCAAGTGCACCGGGCGCATCCTGGAAGTGCCGGTGGGCCCGGAGCTGATCGGCCGCGTCGTCAACGCGCTCGGCCAGCCGATCGACGGCAAGGGTCCGATCAACGCCAAGATGACCGACGTGATCGAGAAGGTCGCCCCGGGCGTGATCGCGCGCAAGAGCGTGGACCAGCCGGTGCAGACGGGCCTGAAGGCCATCGACACCATGGTGCCGATCGGCCGCGGCCAGCGCGAGCTGATCATCGGCGACCGCCAGACCGGCAAGACCGCCGTCGCGGTGGACACGATCATCAACCAGAAGGGTCAGAACATGACCTGCATCTACGTCGCGATCGGGCAGAAGGCCAGCTCGATCAAGAACGTGGTGCGCTCGCTGGAGCAGGCCGGCGCGATGGACTACACCATCGTCGTCGCCGCCTCGGCCAGCGAATCGGCGGCGATGCAGTACGTGTCGGCCTACTCGGGCTGCACGATGGGCGAGTATTTCCGCGACCGCGGGCAGGACGCGCTGATCATCTACGACGACCTGTCCAAGCAGGCCGTCGCCTACCGCCAGGTCTCGCTGCTGCTGCGCCGCCCGCCGGGCCGCGAGGCCTTCCCGGGCGACGTGTTCTACCTGCACAGCCGGCTGCTCGAGCGCGCCGCGCGCGTCAACGCCGACTACGTCGAGGCCTTCACCAAGGGCGAGGTCAAGGGCAAGACCGGCTCGCTGACCGCGCTGCCGGTCATCGAGACGCAGGCCGGCGACGTCTCGGCCTTCGTGCCGACCAACGTGATCTCGATCACCGACGGCCAGATCTTCCTCGAGACCAACCTGTTCAACGCCGGCATCCGCCCCGCCATCAACGCCGGCATCTCGGTCAGCCGGGTGGGTTCCTCGGCGCAGACCAAGCTGATCAAGAGCCTGTCGGGCGGCATCCGCACCGACCTGGCGCAGTACCGCGAACTGGCCGCCTTCGCGCAGTTCGCCTCCGACCTGGACGCCGCCACGCGCAAGCAGCTCGACCGCGGCGCGCGCGTGACGGAGCTGCTCAAGCAGCCGCAGTACAGCCCGCTGCCGATCAGCCTGATGGCCGCCTCGATCTACGCCGTCAACAAGGGCTTCCTCGACGACGTGGACGTCAAGAAGGTCCTGGCCTTCGAGCACGGCCTGCACCAGCACCTGAAGAGCAGCCACGCGGCGCTGCTGGCCAAGCTGGAGAACGACAAGGCGATGGACAAGGCGGCCGAGGAAGAGCTCTCCGGCGCGATCGCGGCGTTCAAGAAGTCGTTCGCCTGAAGCGGACCCACTGACCAGGAGCCATCATGGCAGTCGGCAAGGAGATCCGCGGCAAGATCAAGTCGGTGGAGAACACCAAGAAGATCACCAAGGCCATGGAGATGGTCGCCGCGAGCAAGATGCGCAAGGCGCAGGAGCGCATGCGCGCGGCGCGGCCCTATGCCGACAAGGTGCGCAACATCACCGCGCACCTCGGCGAGGCCAACCCCGAGTACAAGAGCCCGTACATGCGCGACGTGCTCAAGGCCGGCGGCGGCACCAAGGCCGTGGGCTTCATCGTCGTGACCACCGACAAGGGCCTGTGCGGCGGCCTCAACACCAACGTGCTGCGCGCCGTCACGACCAAGATGAAGGAAGTGCAGTCCGGCGGCGGCACGATCCAGGTCGTGGCCATCGGCAACAAGGGCTTCGGCTTCATGAACCGCATCGGCGCCAGCGTGATCAGCCACGCCGTGCAGCTGGGCGACGCGCCGCAGCTGGACAAGCTGATCGGCCCGGTGAAGGTCATGCTGGACGCCTTCGTCGGCGGCAAGCTGGACGCCGTGTACCTGTGCTACACGAAGTTCATCAACACGATGAAGCAGGAGCCGATGGTCGAGCCGCTGCTGCCGCTGTCGGCGGCGCGGCTGGAGCAGAGCGCCGCCGAGAAGAGCCAGTACGGCTGGGACTACATCTACGAGCCCGACGCGCCGACCGTCATCGACGAGCTGCTCACCCGCTACATCGAGGCGCTGGTCTTCCAGGCCGTGGCCGAGAACATGGCCAGCGAGCAGAGCGCGCGCATGGTCGCGATGAAGGCCGCCACCGACAACGCCGGCAGCCTGATCAACGAGCTCAAGCTCATCTACAACAAGACCCGCCAGGCCGCGATCACGAAGGAACTGTCCGAGATCGTGGGCGGCGCCGCGGCCGTCTGACGCATTCGAGATACGACGCTTCTCAAGGAAACACCCATGGCACAAGCTCAAGGCAAGATCGTCCAGTGCATCGGCGCCGTCGTCGACGTCGAGTTCCCGCGCGACCACATGCCCCGCATCTACGACGCGCTCAAGCTCGACGGCTCGCCGCTGACGCTGGAAGTGCAGC
>CAZUPH010000096.1:0-15066 GCA_964621995.1 uncultured Rubrivivax sp.
AGCCTGTCGAAGCCCCGAGGACCACGAGCGCTTCGACAGGCTCAGCGCGAACGGTGGTCTGCACAGCAAGGCGTGCAATGTCCGCAACGCGCCAACAGCCGACAGCCCAACGAGCGCTCGCAACGCGCCGAAACCGCCGCCCGCGAGCCCTGCGGCCGCGTGCCGCCCGCCCGGGGCGGGCGCCATCGGGTACCGTACCGCTGCCGCGGCGACTTGAACTCGGCGCTGCCGGCCGCAGTTGACGGACTTGCCTGCCGCAGGAAACGCAGCGCCATGACCTTGCCGACCCGCCTCCGCCCCGCCCTGCTCGCCCTCGCCGCCGGCCTCGTGGCTGCCGCCGCGGCCCTGCTGGCCTGGCCGGGGCCGGTGCAGGGCCGCAGCGACGCGGTGCCGCGCGCCGTCACGCCGCGCGGCCCGCTGGCGGCCGACGAGCTGGCGCACATCGAACTGTTCCGGCGCACCAGCCCCTCGGTCGTGCACATCACCTCGCTGGGCGTGCAGCGCGACCTGTTCTCGATGAACGTGCAGCAGGTGCCGCGCGGCGCCGGCACCGGCTTCGTCTGGGACGAGCGCGGTCACATCGTCACCAACTTCCACGTCATCCAGGGCGCCAACGCGCTGCAGGTGACGCTGGCCGACCAGAGCACGCATCCCGCCGAACTGGTCGGCGCCTTCCCGGACCGCGACCTCGCGGTGGTGCGGGTCGACGCGCCGCGCGAGAAGCTGCCGCCCATCGCGGTGGGCAGCAGCCGCGACCTGCTGGTCGGCCAGCGTGTCTTCGCGATCGGCAACCCCTTCGGGCTGGACCAGACGCTGACCACCGGCATCGTCAGCGCGCTCGGGCGCGAGATCGAGTCGTTCAACCAGCGCACGATCCGCGGCGTGATCCAGACCGACGCCGCCATCAACCCCGGCAACAGCGGCGGCCCGCTGCTGGACAGCGCCGGCCGCCTGATCGGCGTCAACACGCAGATCGCCAGCCCAAGCGGCGCCAGCGCCGGCATCGGCTTCGCGATCCCGGTGGACGAGGTCAACCGCATCGTGCCGCGGCTCATCCGCGACGGCCGCTTCGTGCGCCCTGCCGTCGGCGTCACGGCCGGGCCGGCTTCGCTGCAGCGTGCGCTGTCGCTGCCGCGCGGCATCCCGCTGGTGCAGGTGCAGCCGGGCAGCCCGGCGGCACGCGCGGGACTGCAGCCCTTCCGCCGCGGCCCGCGCGGCGAGGTCGTCGCCGGCGACGTGATCACCGCGGTGGACGACCGACCCGTGGCCGACCTGGACGACATGCTCACGCTGCTGGAGGACCGCCAGGCCGGCCAGACCGTCACGCTGTCGGTCTGGCGCGAGGGCCGCACGCGGCGCGTGCCGGTGGTGCTGGCACCGGCCAGCTGAGGGCCACCCGGCGGCCGGGCTTGCGCTGCGTCAAGCCCACACGCCGCCACGCCGGCAGGATGCCGGCATGGACACCCGCCGCATCCTGCTGATCCAGGGCCACCCCGACCCCGCCGGCCGCCACTTCGGCCATGCCCTGGCCGACGCCTACGCCGAAGGGGCCGTCGAGGCCGGCCACGAGGTGCGGCGCTGCGAGGTGGCGCTGCTGGACTTCCCGCTGCTGCGCTCGCAGGCCGAGTGGCGCGGCCCGCTGCCGCCGGCGCTGGTGCCGGTGCAGCAGGACATCCTATGGGCGCAGCACCTGGTGTGGTTCTTCCCGCTGTGGATGGGCGGCATGCCGGCGCTGCTGAAGGGCTTCATCGAACAGGTCATGCGCCCGGGCTTCGCCGTCGCCGAAGGCGGCAACCCGATGAGCAACCAGCGCCTGTCGGGCCGCTCGGCGCGCGTCGTCGTCACGATGGGCATGCCGGCGCTCGTCTACCGCTACTTCTTCCGCGCCCACAGCCTGAAGGCGCTGGAGCGCAACATCCTGGGCATGACCGGCATCGCGCCGGTCCACGAGACGCTGATCGGGCTGGTCGAGGGGCCTGATTCGAAGCTGCGCGCCGGCTGGCTGCAGAAGCTGCGGGCGCTCGGCCGCGAAGGGGCTTGAGCGCAGCGGCTCAGGCCTTGCCGTTCCAGGTGAACGGAAACAGCAGCTGGCGCCAGAAGCCCGCCGGCACGTAGTCGCCGACGACGCCGTAGCGCGCCGGCCAGGCGCGCTCGCTCTGCACCGCGGTGCCGAACAGGTGGTCCAGGAAGGCCAGGTGCGCCGCATAGTTGCGGTCGATCGCCTCGCCGTCCTGCGCGTGGTGCCAGTGGTGGAAGTTGGGTGTCACGACCAGGTAGCGCAGCGGCCCCAGCCGCACGCTGACGTTGGCGTGGTTGAACACCGCCTGGAAGCCGACGATCACGATGTAGGCGTCGATGACCTCCTTCGCGAAGCCCAGCACGACGATCGGCGCCAGCACCAGCGTGCGCGTGATCAGCACCTCCAGCAGGTGCTGGCGCGAGCCGGCCATCCAGTCCATGTGTTCCACGCTGTGGTGCACCGCGTGCAGCCGCCACAGCGCCGGCACCTCGTGGTAGGCGCGGTGCGTCCAGTACTGCACCAGGTCGGCCACGAGCACGAGCAGGAACAGGGCCAGCCAGAAGTTCAGCCCCGCGACCCAGCCGCGCACGCCGTCGTGCGCGGCCCAGCCGAAGAGCCGGTGCACCAGCAGGTTGGTCGCCAGCAGCACGAAGCCGACCAGCATGTGGTTGACGACGAAGTGCTGGAAGTCGGTCTGCCAGTGCGGACGGAAGACCGGCTGCCCGCGGCGCAGCGGGAACAGCTTCTCGATGAAGACGAAGACCAGTGCCGAGCCCAGCAGGTCCAGCACGAACCAGTCCAGCCCGATGTAGGGCGTGCCGTCCGGGAAGTCGCCGACCTCGACGCGGTGGCCGCCCAGGGCCAGCGCCAGCAGCACCAGCGCGAAGGACAGCGCCGACAGCCAGCGCACGCGGCCGAAGACGATATTGAACAGCGCGACCGCGCCGCCCAGCACCATGCCCCAGTACAGCAGCTGGCGCATCAGCGCCACGTCGTAGCTGCGGCGCAGTTCCGGCGTGGTCAGGTACTGCGGGAAGTGGAAGGCCAGCACGCCCAGCAGGCAGGCGATGCCCAGCACCAGCGCGACGATGCCGCTGGCCAGGCCGCGGCCGGGCACCAGTTCGCCGTGCGAGGTGGTCAGGCGCCTGAACTTGTCGAGCATGGCCGCGCATTCTCCGGCCGGCCGGGCCCCGCCGCGTGTCGCCGCGTCGCAGCGCGGCAGCGGCCGGGTTGCAATTGTTCGCGGCCGCCGCGGCGGCGTCAGCGACCGGCCAGGCCCGCCGCGCGCTCCAGCAGCAGCGCACGTTCGCGCTCGTTGGCGGTCCAGTCCGCGGCGCGCTCGAACTCGGCGCGTGCCTCGTCGCTGCGGCCCAGCCGCGCCAGCAGGTCGCCGCGCACCGCCGGCAGCCAGGGGTAACCCTGCAGCGCGCGGTCGGCGGCCAGCATGTCCACCAGCGGCAGTGCCGCCGCCGGGCCGTCGGCCATGGCCACCGCCACCGCATGGTTCAGCGCCACCACCGGCGAAGGCTGGCGCTGCAGCAGCAGCGCGTACAGGCCGACGATGCGCCGCCAGTCGGTGGCCTCGGCGCGCGGCGCGCGCGCGTGGCAGGCGGCGATGGCGGCCTGCAGCAGGTAGGGGCCGGGCAGGCCGCCACCGTCGAAGACCTGCGCCTCGGCCTGCGCCAGTGCCGCCAGGCCGCGCTGGATGGCGGCCTGGTCCCAGCGGCCACGGTCCTGGTCGGCCAGCAGCACCGGCCGGCCCTGGCCGTCGCTGCGCGCCGCGGCGCGCGAGGCCTGGAACTCCATCAGCGCCAGCAAACCCTGTACCTCGGGCTCGTCGGGCACCAGCCCCGCCAGCACGCGGCCCAGGCGCAGCGCCTCGTCGGCCAGCGCCGGGCGCATCCAGTCGCTGCCGGAGGTGGCGGTGTAGCCCTCGTTGAAGACGAGGTAGATCACCTCCAGCACCGAGGCCAGCCGCTCGCCGCGCAGCGCCGCCGGCGGCAGCTCGAAGGGCACCTTCGCCGCCGCCAGCGTGCGCTTGGCGCGCACGATGCGCTGCGCGATCGTCGGCTCGGGCAGCAGGAAGGCGCGCGCGATCTCCGCCGTCGTCAGCCCGCCCAGCAGGCGCAGCGTCAGCGCCACGCGGCCGTCGGTCGACAGCACCGGATGGCAGGCGGTATAGATCAGCCGCAGCAGGTCGTCGCCGATGCCGTCGGCGCGCCGCTCGTCCAGCGCGTCGACGAAGTCCGGCACCACGGCGCGGCCCAGGGCCTCGTCGTCGCGCGCGATCTCGTCGTGCTTGCGCGCGCGCATCGCCCAGGCCCGCAGGTGGTCCAGCGCGCGGTGCTTCGCGGTGGCCGTCAGCCAGGCGGCGGGGTTGTCGGGCACGCCGTCGCGCGGCCAGTGCTCCAGCGCGGCGACCAGCGCGTCCTGCGCCACCTCCTCGGCCAGGCCGATGTCGCGCAGCAGCCGCGCCACCGCGGCGACGATCTTGCCCGACTCGCGACGCCAGACGGCGTCCACCGCGCGGCGTGCCGCCTGCGTGGCCTCGTCGTCGGCAGCGCCCGCCCCCGCCATGCGCCCGGTTCCCGCCGCGCTCAGGCCTTGGCCGCGCAGTTGAACATCCAGCGCGTGCCGTAGCGGTCGGCCAGGCAGCCCCAGTAGTCGCCCCAGAACATGTCCTGCAGCGGCGACTCCACGGTGCCGCCCTCGGCCAGTGCCTCGAACAGGCGCTCGGTCTCCGCGCGCGTGTCGGGCTCGAGGTTGATGTAGAAGTTGTTGCCCTGCACCAGCTTGCGGCCCATGCTCTCCGGGCAGTCGGTGCCCATCAGCAGGTGGCCCCCCAGGATGGGCAGGCTCACGTGCATCACCAGCCGGCGGTCGGCCTCGGGCAGCGGCGGCTGGCCCTCCCAGGGCGGGGCGTCGCCCAGGCGCATGACGGGGCCGGCGAACTCGGTGCCGAAGACCGACCTGTAGAACTCGAAGGCGGCTTCCGTCTGGCGGACGAAGTTGAGGTAGGTGCTGACGCTGGCCATGGAGGTCTCCTCGGGTGGCGGGCCGCCGCGGGCTTGCGCGGCCATCTCGGCCACGACGATCGGCGGCGGCGCGGATCGACAGGCCGCGCGGCCGCGCCGGCCCGAGCCGTCGCGTTCAGACGAAACAGGGCGCCAGCTCGCGCACCTCCACCGTGGCCCAGGCCGCCGCCGGACACTCGGCGGCCAGCGCCAGGGCTTCGTCGCGCGTGGCCACGTCGACCAGGAAGAAGCCGCCGACCATCTCCTTGGCCTCGGCGAAGGGACCGTCGGTCACGCGGGTCGCGCCGTCGCGCACCTGCAGCCGCTGCTGCGCGCCGGCCAGCGACTGCACCGCCTGCAGCACGCCGCGCTCCTGCAGCCGCCGGGCGTAGGCCTGCATCTGCGCATAGGCCTCGCGCCCGGCCTCGGGGCCGCGCTCGGCACGCTGGCCCAGCGGTTCGACGATCAGCAGCAGGTAGCTCATGTCCTGGGTTCTCCGTCGGGTTCAGCCGGCCTGCGCGAGCCGCGCAGCCGCGCGCGCGACGCCTTCGCCGATCGGCACGCCCAGCACCTGCAGCGCGGCCTGCACGCCGGCCAGCGCGCCCAGCACGTTGGCCGCATTCTGGTCGCCCAGGTGGCCGATGCGGAAGGCGCGGCCGTGCAGCGGGCCCAGGCCGCCGGCGATGGCGACCTGGAAGCGTTCGCGCGCCAGCGTGCGCAGCGCATCGACCTCCAGCGCGCCGGGCGCGACGGCGATCGAGGTCACGGCCGCGGCGCGGCTGGCCGGTTCGCGGCAGAAGAAGTCCAGCACCCCGCCCTCGCGCCAGCCCTCCACCGCGGCGTGCACCGCGCCGGCCAGCAGGCGGTGGCGCGCCAGCACCTGCGGCACGCCCTCGGCGAAGATGAGCGCCAGCGCCGCCTCCAGCCCCGCCATCAGCGCCAGCGGCGGCGTGCCGCAGAACTTCTGGTAGGACATCGCGCCGCGCCGGCGCCGCCAGTCCCAGTAGAAGCGCGGCGCCGGGTTGCCTTCGGCGACGGCCAGCGCCGCCGCCCCGACCGCCATGAAGGCCACGCCGGGCGGACACATCAGTCCCTTCTGCGAGGCCCCGAGCACCACGTCGGCACGCAGCGCGTCCATCGCCAGCGGCTCCACGCCCAGCGAGGCGACGGCGTCGACGACCAGCAGCGCCGGGTGGTCGGCGGCGTCGATCGCGGCGCGCAGCGCGGCGAGGTCGCTGCTCACGCCGCTGGCGGTGTCGGTATGCACCGCGAAGACGGCGACGATCTCGCGGGCCCGGTCGGCCGCCAGCGCCTGCGTCACTGCGTGCACGTCGATCGCATGCCCTTCGCGCCAGGGCGTGCGCACGACGCGGCGGCCCAGCGTCTCGGTCTGCACCGCCCAGGACTCGGAGAAGTGCCCGGTGCCCGGCACCAGCGCCACGCCACCCGGCGGCAGCAGGTTCTCGACCACCGCCTCCCAGGCGCCGTGGCCGTTGCAGGCGTAGAAGAAGAGCTCCGCGGCCTCGGTCTGCAGCAGCCGCGCCAGGCCGCGCTCGCAGGCCGCGATGGTGGCGTCCACACGCGGGTCGGCCAGGTCCATCGGCTGGCGCAGCATCGCGTGCAGCACCTCGTCGGGCACCGGCGACGGGCCCGGCGAGTGCAGCAGGCGGCGGCCGGGGATGCGGGCGGGTTCGCTCATGTAGCGCGGCGGGCAGCGAGGAAGCGGCGATGGTAAGCGCCGCGGCGGCGCGCCGCCGCCGCCGGCACCCGTGCGGGTCAGGCCAGGCTGCGTTCGCGCACGAATTCGGCGAAGCGCTCCGGCGGCAGCGCCGGCGCCCACAGGTAGCCCTGGCCCTGCGCGCAGCCGATGCCGCGCAGCCGCTCGAGCGTGGCCGCGTCCTCGATGCCCTCGGCGATGACGCCCAGGCGCAGCGCGCCGGCCATCTGCACGATGGCGCGCACGATGGCCTCGTCCTCGGCGTTGTCCACCAGTCGGCGCACGAAGCTCTGGTCGATCTTCAGCCGCTCGACCTCGAAGCGCTTCAGGTAGGCCAGGTTCGAGTAGCCGGTGCCGAAGTCGTCGATCGCGAAGGTGATGCCCAGGGCACGCAGCCGCGCCAGCGTCTCGCGCAGCGCCTCGCTGTCCTCGATCAGCAGCGACTCGGTCAGCTCCAGCTCCAGCCGGCGCGGGTCCAGGCGGCTGGCGTCCAGCGCCTGCAGCACGTCGCGCTCCAGCGCGCCGCGGCGCACCTGCAGCGGCGAGAGGTTCACCGACATCATCAGCGCCGGCAAGCCGGCGCGCTGCCAATCGGCCGCCTGGCGGCAGGCCTGCTTGAGCACCCAGGCGCCGATCTCGACGATCTGCCCCGAGCGCTCGGCCAGCGGGATGAAGCGGCCCGGCGGCACCAGCCCCTGCTCGGGATGCTGCCAGCGCAGCAGCGCCTCGGCGCCCAGCACGCGGCCGGTGAGCAGGCACAGCTGCGGCTGGTAGTGCAGCACGAACTCGCCGCGCTCCAGCGCGCGACGCATGCCGGCCACCAGCTGCAGGTGGTCGGCCACGCTGTCGTTCATCGCGGCGTCGAAGAAGCGCAGCGTGCTGCGGCCGGCGTCCTTGGCGCGGTACATCGCGATGTCGGCCTTCTTCAGCAGCGCGTCGAAGCTCTCGCCGTCGTCGGGGAACAGCGCGATGCCCAGCGAGGCGCCCAGGTGCAGCTCCACGCCGTCCACGGCCAGCGGCGCGGCCGCCAGCGCCAGCACCTTGTGGCCGACCTCGGCCGCGGCGTCGCCGTCGGCGATGCCGCCCAGCAGCAGCAGGAACTCGTCGCCGCCGGTGCGGCTGACCGTGTCGCTGGCGCGCAGCAGCCCGCGCAGCCGCTCGCCCAGGCGGCGCAGCAGCTCGTCGCCGGCCGGGTGGCCGAGCGAGTCGTTGACGGTGCGGAAATGGTCCAGGTCCAGGTACAGCAGCGCCACGCGGCGGCCGGTGCGGCGCGCCGCGGCCACCGCCTGCTCGTAGCGGTCGCGCGCCAGCAGGCGGTTCGGCAGCCCGGTCAGCGCATCGTGCGTGGCCAGGAACTCGATGCGGTCGCGCGAGCGCCGCACCTCCTCGTTCTCGCCGCGCAGCCGGGCCAGCGCGCGCGTCAGGTCGCCGGCCAGCAGCGCCACCGCGAAGCCGGTGACGAGCAGCACCGCCAGCGTGTCGACGACGGTGGACAGGCGCACCGGCCTCACCACGTTGACATACCAGCCGCTGACGTTGGCCAGGCCCAGCAGCGCCACGGCCGCCAGCATCAGCGCCAGCAGCGACAGCAGCATGCGCCGCGTGCCCAGCAGCGCGGAGATGACCAGTACGCCGGGCAGCGCGGCCACCGTGATGTCGCGCAGGCCGCTGTTGAGCACCATCAGCGTGATCGCCATCGCGGTCACGGTGCCCAGCATCAGCGCCGCCGCCAGATCGGTGGCCCCTCGACGCAGCAGCGCCAGCGCCACCACCAGCAGCGCGATCGATGCCGCCAGCACGACCGGATAGAAGCGCGTCTCGCCGGCCAGCAGCTTGGGCACCAGGCTGACCGTCAGCGCGGCGATCAGCACCAGCAGCAGCTGTTCCAGCCGGCGCGCGCGAAAGCCCGCCTCGGCCGGCAGCGGCTGGGGATCCAGGGGGGCGGGAGGGCTGGCGGGAACGGCGGACATGGCAGGCGCGGGGCCGTCAGGCGACCCGCAGGCCAGGACTCTAGGCGCGGGCCGGTGCCGGCAGCGGGTGGATCAGCGCGCCCCGCGGCCCGCTATTCGGCCAGCCGGCGCACGAATGTCGCCGCGGCGACAGCGGCCGGCGCCGCGCGGCCGTGGCCGGCGCCGCCGCTGCTCAGGTCCAGTTCGGCTTGCGCTTGTCGATGAAGGCCTGCACGCCTTCCAGCGCGGCCTCGTCCATCATGTTGCAGGCCATCGTGCGGCCGGCGTCGTCGTAGGCCTCGGCGATGCCTTCCTCGAGCTGGCGGTAGAAGAGCTGCTTGCCCAGCGCCAGCGCCACGCGCGGCTTGCCGACGATCCTAGCGACCAGCGCCTCGACCGCGGCGTCGAGTTCGGCGGCATCGGCGACGCGGTTGACCAGGCCCTTCTGGCGCGCCTCCTCGGCGTCGATGAAGTCGCCGGTGACGAGCATCTCGAAGGCCGCCTTGCGCGGCAGATTGCGGCTCAGCGCCACGCTGGGCGTGCTGCAGAACAGGCCCAGGTTGACGCCGCTGACGGCAAACCTGGCGTCGCGCGCGGCCACGGCCAGGTCGCACATCGCCACCAGCTGGCAGCCGGCTGCGGTGGCGATGCCGTGCACACGCGCGATCACCGGCACCGGCAGGCGCTGGATGCTCAGCATCATGCGCGCGCACTGCGCGAACAGGCGCTCGTAGTAGTCCAGCGAGGGCTCGGCGCGCATCTCCTTGAGGTCGTGGCCGGCGCAGAAGGCGCGGCCCCCGGCGCGCAGCACGACGACGCGCGCGCCCTCGTCGGCGGCCACGCCGTCCAGCGCGGCCTGCAACGCGGACAGCATGTCCTCGGACAGGGCGTTGAAGGCGGCCGGGCGGTTGAGCGTGAGCGTGACGACGCCGCGGTCGTCGCGCTCGTGAATCACGAGGGGCTCCAGGGTGGACATGCAGGACTCCAGGTCAGGGTCGTCGATCGGCCGCCGCGCTTCGCTCGATGGTGAGCGGCGGTGCGAACGGTTTCATGCCCAGTGCAGCGTACAGCACATCCGGCGCATAGGCCACGCCGCCCTTCAGGACCATCCGCGTGCGGCGGATGCGCGAGATGTCCTCGAGCGGGTCGCCCTCGACCAGCACCAGGTCGGCTGCCTTGCCGCGTTCTATAGAGCCGGCCTCGGCGCCGATGCCCGCCACGCGCGCACCGTTCCAGGTGGCGATGCGCAGCGCCTGCGCCGCCGGGATGCCTGCGCTGACGTAGAGCTCCAGTTCGCGGTGCAGCATAAGCCCCGGCGCGCCGTCGGTGCCCGCCACCAGCGTCACGCCGGCGCGGTGCATCGCCGCGACGAGGTCGCGCATGCGCGCATACGACTCGCGCCAGCGCACGACCTGCTCCGTGTCGGGGCTCATCTCGGAAGCCAGCATGCCGCGCTGCCACAGCACGGGCAGGTGATCGGCGATCGCCGCCAGCGACGGATTGGGCTCGCCGTCGCGCTGCGTCAGCATGGCCTCGAAGACGGCCAGCGTCGGGTCGACGACGGTGCCGCGGCGACGCAGCAGCGCCACGAAGCGACGGGCCTCCGCGCTGTCGGCACGCACGCCTCGCGACTTGTCCGCGACGAGGGTGAAGCGCAGCAGGGTGCGCGAGTCCTCGTCGGGACGGATGAAGAAGTTGAGCATCAGCTGGTTGATGTGCGTAAGCTCGTCGTAGCCGTCGCGCACGGCCTCGGCCGCGCGCATGAAGGCCGGCACGTGACCGGTGACCTTCATGCCATGGGCATGCGCCCGCGCGGTCAGCGGCCTGACCCACTCGGGCCGGATCGAGTTGTAGAGCTTGACGTGCCGGTAGCCTCGGGCGGCATACCAGTCCACCGCGGCGAGGGCCTGCGCCAGGTCGTCCGCGACGATCCCGCGGCGCAAGCTGAAGGCACTGCGGCCCTCGATGAGACCGGCCGGGACGATGCGCGGCCCCGGGATCTCCCCAAGGTCGATGCGCTTCTGCAGCCAGGCGAGGTCGGCATTCTGGCTGGCCATGTCGCGCACCGTGGTGACTCCCGCGGCGAGGTGTGCGACGCCGGCGTCCGGCCACATGTGCACGTGCATGTCGACGAGGCCGGGCAGCAGCGTGGAGCCGCGGCCGTCGATGACCTGTGCCGGCGCAGCCTGCAGCGCGCCCGGCGCGGTGATCGCGCCGATGCGGCCGCCGGCGAGATAGACGTCCGAGGGCCCGCGCATCACGGCCGCCTTGGCGTCGAACCAGCGCACGTCGCGGATGACCGTCAGGCCCGGCAGCGGCCGCGCGGCACGCTGCTGCAGGCGCCGCAGCCGCTCGTCGGACGCCTGCTGCATGGCCTCGACCAGCCGCGCGGCCGCGCCCTCGTGGCCGGTCGGCGTGACCGCGAAGCCGGGCCAGGCGACCGCGAAGAAGGACTGCTCGGCATCGTCGCGCAGCCACAGGTACCAGGGCTCGGTGTCCGCCCCCGTCACCGCATGCAGCACGACGGCCACCGGCCCGGTCGCGCCTTGGAGCTCGAGACGCTGCAGGCGCTCGGCCTGCAGCATGCGTCCCCCCAGCGTGGGTGCGCGGAGGTCCGGGCGCGCGACGAGGGCGCGCAGCATCTGGCCCCAGAACGCCGGGGTGGACTGCAGCGGCACGTGCAGCACGCCCTCGGCCGCGGGTTCGTCGCCCCGATCGGCCACCGACGACCAGCGCAACCGCCCCGCTTCGACGGCCGCGTCCTCGCGGATCTCGCCGCCGAACTCGGTACGACCCCGCACCCGGTAGGACACCGGCTGCCGCTGCGGCCCGACCCGGAACTCCTCCTGCATATCGGGGCCGCGGCCGTTGTTGCGGTAGCTGTAGTCGACACGGACGGCGTCGCCTTCCTGGCGCACGCTCATCGTGCCGGCACGCTCGCCCTGGATCGTGACCGCATACTCCTCGGCGGCAGCCACGGCCCCCAGCACGAGGAGGACCAGTCCCAACGGCCAACGCCGGCACGGCCGGGCCAGGCGCTGGGGCAGGCGCCGGGGCGCCAGGGCCGCACCGCCCCCGTCCGCGGCGCTCCGCCCGGTATTCATCCGATGGCCGAGGCGCTCTTCGCGCGCTCGCGCAGCTGGAACTTCTGGATCTTGCCGGTGCTGGTCTTCGGGATGGCCTCGAAGCGGATCTCGCGCGGCACCTTGTAGCCGGCCAGCAGCGACTTGCAGTGGGCGACGAGTTCGGCCGCGGTGACCTCGCTGCCCGGCTTGAGCTCGACGAAGGCCAGCGGCGTCTCGCCCCACTTCGGATCCGGCCGCGCGACCACCGCGCAGGCCAGCACCGCGGGGTGCCGGTACAGCGCGTCCTCGACCTCCAGCGAGCTGATGTTCTCGCCGCCGCTGATGATGACGTCCTTGCTGCGGTCCTTGATCTTGACGTAGCGGTCGCTCTCCAGCACGGCCAGGTCGCCGGTGTGGAACCAGCCGCCGGCGAAGGCCTCGGCGGTGGCCCGCGGGTTCTTCAGGTAGCCCTTCATCACGATGTTGCCGCGGAACATGATCTCGCCCATGGTCTGCCCGTCGGCCGGCACCTCGGTCATCGTCTCGGGGTCCATCACGGTCATGCCCTCCTGCAGCGCATAGCGCACGCCCTGGCGGCCGTTCAGACGCGTCTGCTCGGAGAGGTCCGCGTCGGCCCAGCCCGGGCGCTTGACGGCCACCGCCGCCGGGCCGTAGACCTCGGTCAGGCCGTAGACATGCGTGATGTCGAAGCCGATCCTCGCCATGCCCTCGATCATCGCGGCCGGCGGCGCCGCGCCGGCGACCATGCCGCGCACGCGCTGCGTGATGCCCTGGCGCAGCGCCGGGTCGGCATGCACGATGAGGTTGTGCACGATGGGCGCGGCGCAGTAGTGGTCCACGCCATGCTCGCGCATCGCGCCCAGGATCGCCGCCGCCTCGACGCGCCTCAGGCAGACATGGGTGCCGCCCAGCAGCGCCACCGTCCACGGGAAGCACCAGCCGTTGCAGTGGAACATCGGCAGCGTCCACAGGTATCTCGGGAAGTGCGGCATCGTCCAGGTCGCCGCATTGCACACCGCGTTGAGGTAGGCGCCCCGGTGGTGGGTGACGACGCCCTTGGGGTCGCCCGTGGTGCCGCTGGTGTAGCTCACCGCGATGGCATCCCACTCGTCGGTCGGGCCCTCCAGGCGGGTCAGCGGCGCGTGGGCGGCCAGCAGCGCCTCGTACTCGTGCTCGCCGATGCGCTCGCCGGGCCCGGCATATTCACTGTCGCAGACGTCGATGACGGTGAGCCCCGCGCCATGCTGCGCGCGCAGCCGCGCCACGGCGTCGGCCATCTGCGGCGCGAACTCGCGGTCCGTGATCAGCACGCGCGCCTGGCAGTGCGCCATCTGCCAGGCCAGCAGCGGTGCATCCAGGCGCGTGTTGAGCGTGTTGAGCACGGCGCCCAGCGCCGGCACCGCATAGTGCGCCTCCACCATCTCCGGCGTATTGGGCAGCATCGTGCTGACGGTGTCGCCGCGGCCGATGCCCAGCGCGCGCAGCGCCGCCGCCAGCCGCGCGCTGCGCTCGCGGCACTGCGCCCAGCTGTAGCGGCGCGCGCCGTGCACCACCGCCGGGAGGTCGCCGAAGACCTCCGCGCTGCGCTCGACGAAGGCGACCGGGCTCAGCGCCGCGAAGTTGGCGGGATTGCGGTCCAGGTCCTGCTCGTAGATGCCCATGCTGCTGCTCCGGCTGATGGCGGCCCGGCCGGCACCGCCCGGCGCGTATCCTAGGCCTGCCGGGCGCCGACGGGTGGTTCCCCTTTACGCAGTTCCCGTTAAGCACAAACCCGCCTGTGCCCGCGTCGGGCGCCCCCGAATAATGTGCCGGTCCGGGCACGCCGCCGGCATGCCCGACCACGCTCAACCCCACGCATGGCAGACGACGTCATCCTCGAGACACGCGGGCTGGTCAAGGAGTTCAAGGGCTTCGTGGCCGTGGACCGCGTGGATCTGCGCGTGCAGCGCGGGCACATCCACGCCTTGATCGGGCCCAACGGCGCCGGCAAGACGACCTGCTTCAACCTGCTGACCAAGTTCCTGATCCCCACGCGCGGGCAGATCCTCTTCGAGGGCCGGGACATCACCAGCGAGAAGCCGCCACAGATCGCGCGCCGCGGCGTGATCCGTTCGTTCCAGATCTCCGCCACCTTCCCGCACCTGACGGTGCTGGAGAACGTGCGCGTGGCGCTGCAGCGCGCGCTGGGCACCGCGTTCCACTTCTGGAAGTCCGAGCGCACGCTGGAGCAGCTGCACGGCCGCGCCCTGGAGCTGCTGGACACCGTGGGCCTGCGCGACGTGGCCGGCCACGTGACGGTGGAGCTGCCCTATGGCCGCAAGCGCGCGCTGGAGATCGCCACCACGCTGGCCATGGACCCCAAGCTGATGCTGCTGGACGAGCCCACGCAGGGCATGGGCCACGAGGACGTCCAGCTCGTCACCCAGCTGATCAAGAAGGTGGCGGCCAACCGCACGGTGCTGATGGTCGAGCACAACATGAACGTCGTCTCCAGCATCGCCGACACCATCACCGTGCTGGCGCGCGGATCCGTCATCGCCGAGGGGCCGTACGCGGTGGTCTCGCGCAACCCGCAGGTGCTGCAGGCCTACATGGGCAGCGAGGACGTCGAGCTGCAGGGGGCGCACGGGTGAGCAGCACGGGCACCGAACTGCTGCGCGTGACCGACCTGCACGCCTGGTACGGCGAGTCGCACATCCTGCACGGCATCGACCTCACGGTGAACCGCGGCGAGGTGGTCACGCTGCTGGGCCGCAACGGCGCCGGGCGCACGACCACGCTGAAGGCCATCCTGGGCCTGGTCGGCCGGCGCAGCGGCTCCATCATGATCAACGGCACCGAGGCCGTGAACCTGCCGCCGCACCGCATCGCCCACCTGGGGCTGGGCTACTGCCCCGAGGAGCGCGGCATCTTCACCAGCCTGAGCTGCGAGGAGAACCTGCTGCTGCCGCCCCCGGTGGCGAGCGGCGGCATGAGCGTGGACGAGATCTACGCGATGTTCCCGAACCTGAAGGAACGCCGCGCCAGCCCCGGCGGCCGGCTCTCGGGCGGCGAACAGCAGATGCTGTCGGTGGCGCGCATCCTGCGCACCGGCGCCACGCTGCTGCTGCTGGACGAGATCAGCGAAGGCCTGGCGCCGGTCATCGTGCAGGCGCTGGGCCGCGCGATCCGCATGCTGCGCGAGAAGGGCCTGACCATCGTGATGGTGGAGCAGAACTTCCGCTTCGCGGCGCCGCTGGCCGACCGCTTCTACGTGATGGAGCACGGGCGCATCGTCGAG
>CAZUPH010000097.1:0-6558 GCA_964621995.1 uncultured Rubrivivax sp.
CAGCTCCAGCGGTCCGGCCAGCGCCAGCGTCAGCAGCGCCCGCCCGGGCTGCACGATCTGCCCGGGCTCGACCTCGCGCGAGAGCACGCGTGCATCGGCCGGTGCCCGCACCGTGGCCTGCGTCAGGCGCACGCGCGCGGCCTCGGCAGCGGCGGCGGCGAGCGCCTGCTGCGCGCGCGCCTGCACGATGTCGCTGCCCCCGGCGTCCAGGCCCTGGCGCTGCGCCAGCGCGGCGGCGCGCTGGGCGCGCGCGGCGGCGGCGGCGCGCTCGGCCTCGTCCAGCCGCGCCTGGCCGACGAAGCCCTGCGCCAGCAGCTCGCGCGTGCGGCGCACCTCGGCCTCGGCGGCGCGCAGCTGCGCGTCGGCCTGCGCCACCGCGGCGGCGGCGGCGTCCAGGCCGCCGCCCTGCAAGCCGGCCAGGCGCGCCACGGCCTGGCGCACGCCGGCCTCGGCCTGCGCCAATGCGGCGCGCCACTCCTCGTCCTCCAGGCGCAGCAGCGGCTGGCCGGCGGCCACCGCGTCGCCCTCGCGCACCAGCACTGCGGCGACGCGGCCGGTGACGGTGCTGCCGAGGTCCACGCGCGACAGCGTCGCCACGCGGCCGCTGAACTGCAGCGCGCGCACCAGCGGCGCGGCCTGCACCGTCACCGCCGGCGCGGTGGGTGCACGGCCGAAGGCGACCCACAGCACGGCGGCCAGCACGGCGGCGGCCAGCAGCAGGAGGGCGATCGACTTGCGGGTCATGCCGGCATTGTGGCCCGCGGTCCTGACGGCCGCCGCCGCGTAGACTCGCTCGCCGTGGAGACCAAGTGGCTCGAGGATTTCGTGAGCCTCGCCGAGACGCGCAGCTTCAGCCGCTCGGCGCAGCTGCGCCACGTCACGCAGCCGGCGTTCAGCCGGCGCATCCAGGCGCTGGAGGCCTGGGCCGGCACCGACCTCGTCGACCGCTCGTCCTACCCGACGCGGCTCACGCCGGCCGGCGAGACGCTGCATGCGCAGGCGCTGGAGATCCTGGAAGCGCTGCAGGCCGCGCGCGCGCTGATGCGCAGCCACGAGAGCGCGGCGCACGACGTGGTCGAGTTCGCGGTGCCGCACACGCTGGCCTTCACCTTCTTCCCGCACTGGTGGATGGCGGTGCAGGACGACCTGCGCGGCAACAGCGGCCCGCTGAAGGCCAAGCTGACGGCGCTGAACGTGCACGACGCCGTGCTGCGCCTGACCGAAGGCGGCTGCGACCTGCTGATCGCCTACCACCACGCCACGCAGCCGCTGCAGTTGGCGCCCGAGCGCTACGAGATGCTGCCGCTGACGCACGAGACGCTGGCGCCCTATGCCAAGGCAGGGCCCGACGGCCAGCCGCTGTTCCGGCTGCCGGCGGCACCGGGCGTGCGCGTGCCCTTCCTCGGCTTCGCGGCCGGCGCCTACATGGCGCGGCTGGTGGAGGTGCTCGTGCGCCAGGCCGGCGCCGCGCTGCCGCTGGAGACGATCTACGAGACCGACATGGCCGAGGGCCTGAAGGCGATGGCGCTCGAGGGCCACGGCCTGGCCTTCCTGCCGCACAGCTCGGTGCGCAAGGAGCTCAAGTCGCGCCGCCTGGTCGGCGCCGCGCCACCGGGCGAGTACTCGCTGACGATGGAGGTGCGGCTGTACCGCGCACGCCCGGCGCACGCGCGCCACGCCAAGCCCGGCGTGCAGGCGCTGTGGGACTTCCTCGCCGCCGCGGGCCGGGCCGGGGCGCCGGCTACAGCACCAGCAGCGCGCGGAAGTCGTTGACGTTGGTGTAGGTCGGCCCGCTGACGACGAGGTCGCCGAGCGCCGCGAAGAAGCCGTAGCTGTCGTGGCGGTCCAGCGCCTCGATCGGCTTCAGGCCCGCGGCGGCGGCGCGCGCCAGCGTGTCGGGGCCGGCGACGGCGCCGGCGTTGTGCTCGATGCCGTCGATGCCGTCGGTGTCGGCCGCCAGCACGTGGATGCCGGGCTCGCCGGCGAGGGCGATCGCCGCGCCGAGCGCGAATTCGCCGGCGCGGCCGCCGCGGCCGGCACCGCCGCCCGGCGGCGAGTCGGCGCGCACCGTGACCGTGGTCTCGCCGCCGGAGAGGATCACGCAGGGCTTCGCGAACGGCGTGCCGTGGCGCGCCACCGAGCGCGCCAGCGCCGCGTGCACCTTGGCCACCTCTCGGCTCTCGCCCTCGAGGTCGTCGCCCAGCATATGGGCCGAGATGCCGGCGGTGCGCGCCAGCGCCGCGGCGGCGTCCAGGCTCATGCGCGGCGTGGCGACCAGCTGCACCGCATGGCCGGCGAAGGCGGCGTCGCCGGGCTTGGGTGTCTCGAAGGCGCCGCTCTCCAGGCCGGCCAGCGCGGCCGCCGGGAGCGTGATGCCGTGGCGTCGGCAGATCGCCAGGGCATCGGCGCAAGTGCTCGCGTCGGGCACCGTCGGGCCGCTGGCGATGACGGCGGGGTCGTCGCCGGGCACGTCGCTGATCAGCAGCGTCACCACCTTCGCCGGCGCGCACAGCGCGGCCAGCCGGCCGCCCTTGACGGCCGAGAGGTGCTTGCGCACGCAGTTCATCTCGTCGATCGCGGCGCCGCTGGCCAGCAGCGCGCGGTTGACGGCCTGCTCGTCGGCCAGCGTCAGCCCCGGCGCCGGCGCGGCCAGCAGTGCCGAGCCGCCGCCGGAGACCAGGCACAGCACGAGGTCGTGTTCGGTGAGTTCTCCCGCCAGCGCCATCAGCCGCGCGGTGGCGCGCTCGCCGGCCTCGTCGGGCACCGGGTGCGCGGCCTCGACGACCTCGATGCGGCCCGGCCGCGCCGCGGTGGCCGGCGGCACATGGCCGTAGCGCGTGATGACCAGGCCCGAAAGCGGCGCGTCGGCCGGCCACAGCGCATCCACCGCGGCGGCCATCGCGCCGCCGGCCTTGCCGGCGCCCAGCACCAGCGTGCGGCCGCGGCGCGCATCCGGCGGCGCGGGCAGGAAGGGCGCGAGGCAGTGCGCCGGCAGCGCCCGCTGCACGGCGGCGTCGAACAACGCACGCAGGAAGGCGCGCGGGTCCTGGCGCGGGTCGGGCGCGCGCGGCATCAGCGCGCGCCCGGGTGCGGGTGCGTCGGGTCCACCCAGGGCACGTCCTCGGGCGGCTCGGCCGGCTCGATGTCCAGGTTGACCGCCACCGCCTCGCCGTCGCTGCGCACCAGCACGCATTCCAGCACCTCGGTGCGGCTGGCGTTGATCTCCTGGTGCGGCACCCAGGGCGGCACGTAGATGAAGTCGCCCGGGCCGGCCTCGGCGGTGAACTCCAGCCGCTCGCCCCAGCGCATGCGCGCGCGGCCACGGACCACGTAGATCACGCTCTCCAGCGGGCCGTGGTGGTGGGCGCCGGTCTTCGCGTCGGGGTGGATGTGCACGGTGCCCGCCCACAGCTTGCTGGCACCGACGCGTGCGAAGTTGATCGCCGCCTTGCGGTCCATGCCCGGGGTCTGCGCGGTATTCGGGTCCAGCTGGTCGCCGGGCACGACGCGCACGCCGTCAAACTTCCAGGGTGGGGCGGTGGGCTCGGTCATCGGGCGGGCTCCTGCGGCGGGCAAGGCCGGCATTGTGCGCCGCCGCCACCGTGGCCGCGATGGCCCAGCACAGCCAGGCCGTCCACAGCGTGTGGCTCGCGAAGTGCGCGCCGCGCAGCAGCTGCGCGCCGCCGAACAGCACGCCGGCGCCCAGCACGCCCAGCAGCCAGACCCGCGCCCGCCGCGGCGAGTGCGTCCGCCACAGGAAGAACTGGCCGAAGAAGCCGAAGGCCGCGGTGGCGTGGCCTGACGGGAAGCAGCGACCCGGCCCGCCGTCCGCGACGCCGGGCAGCCAATGCGAGACATAGGCCGCGCGGCCGCCGAATTCGGCCAGGTCCCAGGGACAGCTCGTCAGGCTGCCCTGCTTCAGCGTGGGCACGGCCAGCAGGCACAGCACGGTCACGGCCAGCCAGCGCCAGCGCTCGCCGCGGCCCGGGCCGGCTCCCGCTGCGCGCAGCGCCGCCACCACCAGGCCCAGAAGCACCGCGCCGGCGAGCAGCCGGCCGCCGTCGTGCAGCAGGCCGCGCGCCCACCAGGCGTCGCGCCACGCGAAGCCCTGCGCGCTGCCCACCGCGTGCATCAGCGCCAGGTCGGCGCCGCTGGCGTCCCAGGCCAGCAGCGCGATCAAGGCGATCAGCGTGACGGCGAGGTCGTGCCGGGCCCGTGCACCGCGGCGGGCGGTCATGGGGCCGTCGCCGCGCGGCAGCCGTGCGTCAGGTCGAAGGCCGGGTCGATCTCGGCGCTCTTCACGTCCAGCAGCCCGGCCAGCGTGTGGAACAGGTGGTCGTGCGCCACCGGCTCGGCGGCGCGGCGGCGCAGGCACCCGGCGTCGAGTCCGGCCGCGCGCGGCAGCCCGGCGCTGGCCCACCAGACCATCGGCACCCGCGTCTGAACCTCCGGCGCGATGGCGTACGGCATGCCGTGCAGGAACAGGCCGTTCTCGCCCAGCGACTCGCCGTGGTCGGACACGTACAGCATCGCGGTGTCCACGCGGCCCGCGGCGGCGGCCAGCTTGCCGATCAGGCTGGCCAGCACGTGGTCGGTGTAGAGCAGCGCGTTGTCGTAGGCGTCGACGATCTGCTCGCGGCTGCAGCGCTGCAGGTCGTCCTGCTCGCAGGCCGGGCCGAAGCGCGCGAAGGCCGCCGGGTAGCGGCGGAAGTAGGAGGGGCCGTGGTTGCCCAGCATGTGCAGCACCCACAGCTGGGTGCCCTGGGCGCGTGCCAGGCGTTCGTCCAGCCCGGCGAGCAGGCCCTCGTCCAGGCAGTGGCCCTGGCTGCAGATGCCCGCCGGGTTGGCCGAGACGACCTCCTCGTAGGGCAGGCCGTCGCACACGCCCTTGCAGCCGGACTGGTTGTCGCGCCACCAGACCTGCACGCCGGCGCGCGCCAGCAGGTGCAGCAGCGACTCGCTGCCGCGGATGCGCGACTCGTCGTAGTCGCGCCGGCCGACCGGCGCGAACATGCAGGGCAGCGAGGTCTCGGTGCTGGTGCCGCAGGCCGTGACCTGCGCGAAGTTCAGCACCGGCAGCTGGGCCAGCGCCGGCGTCGTCTCCCGCGCGTAGCCCGACAGGCCCCAGCTCGCGGCGCGTGCCGTCTCGCCGACGACCAGCACGACGACCAGCGGCCGGCCCTTCTGCGCCCTTGCGGCCATCAGCGGGCCGGGCCTGGCATCCAGGCCGACCGGCTGCCGCGGTGCCGCGGCGCCGCGCGCCTGGCTGGCCACCACCGCGCCGGTGGACCACAGCAGGTTGGCCGGCGTGATCAGGTAGCGCAGTTCGCGGTGGTTGCGCATCAGCGACGAGAAGGGCTGGAATATCGCGAGCAGCGACCCCGCCAGCAGCGCGGCCGCCAGCAGCATGCTGCCGGCGCGCCAGGCCAGCGCGCGGCCCAGCGGCTGGCGGCGCAGGCGCAGCCGGCTCAGCAGCACGAGCGGCAGCACGCCGTACAGCGCCAGCGATGCCAGCAGCGACCACGACAGCAGCTCCCGCGCCTCGGCCAGGTCGGTGCGCAGCACGTTGCGCATCATCGTCGGGTCGAGGAAGGTGCCGTAGGCCTGCATGAAGTGCAGCGCACCGGCGCTGGCCAGCGCCAGCAGCGCGAGCAGCGGCTTGACCGTGGCGCGCCACGCCAGCGGCGCGAGCAGCAGGTAGTGCGCGCTCGCCAGCATCACGACCAGCGCGACGACGAAGCCCCAGGTCGCCGGGGCGGCGAGCGAGCGGCCCTCGAGGGCGCCGCCCAGGAACAGCCGGTTGGCGGCCAGCGCCCAGAACAGGCTGGCCAGCAGCAGGGCCTGCGCGGGCGTGGCCTCGATCGTGAAGGCGCCCGGCGCCCCGTCGGGGCGGCGCCGGCGCAGGGCCGGGGAAGGCAGGGACAGACTCATCGTCGCGCGAGTGGACACGCGCGCCCTGAAGCGCGCCTGAAGCCGTCGGGCGGCGCCAGGTGCTACCGTCACGCCGCGGACGAAACGATGCGACTGCTGCTGATCGAGGACGACGACATCCTGGGCGAGGGCCTGCGCGACTACCTGCGCGCGGAGGGCCATGTCGTGGACTGGTGCCGCCGCCTGGCCGAGACCGACGCGCTGCGCGGCGAGCCGCACGACGCCTGGCTCGTGGACTGGCAGCTGCCCGACGGCTCCGGGCTGGACTGGCTGGCCGCGCGCCGCCGCCGCGGCAAGCGCACGCCGGCGCTGGTGCTGACCGCGCGCGACGCGCTGGCCGACCGCATCGCCGGCCTGGACCGCGGCGCCGACGACTACCTCGTCAAGCCCTTCGCGCCGGAGGAACTGGTGGCGCGGCTGCGCGCGGTGTGCCGGCGCAGCGCCGGCCAGGCCGACTCGCGGCTGCGCCTGGGCGCCGTCGAGGTGGACCTCGCGGCGCGCCGCGCCTGGCGCGAAGGCGAACCGGCGGAGCTGACCGCGCGCGAATGGGCGGTGCTGGAGGCGCTGGTGCTGCGCGCCGGTCGCATCGTGCCCAAGGCCGACCTCGAGCGCCTGGTGCTCGGCTTC
>CAZUPH010000097.1:6568-7004 GCA_964621995.1 uncultured Rubrivivax sp.
TTCGAGGCCGAGCTGGCGAGCAACGCGCTCGAGGTGCATGTCTCGAGCCTGCGGCGCAAGCTGGGCCGCGGGTTGATCGAGACCGTGCGCGGGCTGGGCTACCGCGTCGTCGAGGGTGCCCGGTGACCGGCCGCACGGCGGCGGCGCTGCCTTCGATCGGCGCGCGCATCACGCGCGCGATGCTGCTGTGGACGCTGCTGTGGGGCGCCGCGCTCGGCGCCGCGGTGTGGCTGGCGGTGCAGCACGAGGTGGACGAGCTGCTGGACGACAGCCTGCGTGCCGCCGCCGAGACCGTGATCGCGCCGCTGCTGCTGCAAGGCGCCGCAGTCGCGGCGGCGCCGCCGCCGGCGGCGCACGCCGTCCGGGCGGACGAGCGCTTCGCCTGGCAGCGCGTCGCCTACCGCGGTGCCGAGTCCCGGGTGTTGCAGGCCTCGCC
>CAZUPH010000097.1:7014-15035 GCA_964621995.1 uncultured Rubrivivax sp.
GGCGCCGGCGCAGGCGCTGCAGGCCACGGCGTCGGCCGGCTTCGCCGACGTGCCGGGCTGGCGCGTCTATGGCGTGCCGGTCGCGGCGGAGGGCGAGCCGGTGCAGATGCTGTACGTGGCGCAGACACGCGCCGAGCGCCGCGAGGCGCAGCTCGAGGTGGCACTGAGCGTGGCGCTGGCGACGCTGGCGATGCTGCTGCTGGCGCTGGTGCTGCTGGGTGCGCGCATCCGCCACGAGCTGCGGCCGCTGCAGGCGCTGTCCGCTCGGCTGCTCGGCCACGACCCGCTGCAGCGCGGCGCCACGCTGGGCGCGGCCGAACGCGCCGAGCTGCAGCCGGTGCACGAGGCGATCGACACGCTGGCGGCGCGGCTGGCCGAACGCGTGCAGCGCGAGCGCGCCTTCTCGGCCCATGCCGCGCATGCGCTGCGCACGCCGCTGGCCGGCATCGACGCGCAGCTGGCGGTGGCGCTGCGCGAGGCGCCGCCGCCGCTGCAGCCGCGGCTGCAGCGTGTGCGCGACGCGGCGGCGCGCCTGCAGCGCGTCGTCGTCGCGCTGCTCGGGCTGTTCCGCAGCGGCGCCGCGATCGACCGCCGGCCGCTGGACCTGGCCGCGCTGGTGCAGCGGCTGCCGCTGGAGGGGCTGGCGCTGGAGGTACCGCCCGGCACCGCGGTGCAGGCGGACGCCGACCTGCTGAGCGCCGCGCTGGCCAACCTGCTGGACAACGCGCTGCGCCACGGCGCGCGGCACGCACGGCTGTCGGTGCCCGCGCCGGGCGTGCTGCGGCTGGAGGACGACGGCCCCGGCGTGGACGCGGCGCGCCGCGCTGTGCTGCAGGACGCGGTCGCGACGCAGCAGTACGAGGGCCGCACCGGGCTCGGGCTGATGCTGGCCGACCAGGTGGCGCGCGCGCATGGCGGCGCGCTCGTGCTGCCACCGGTGGCGGTCGGCTTCGCCGTCGAGCTGCACCTGGCCCCCGCGCCGACGCACACGCCGGGCCAGGCGGTGGCCGGCGCCGACGAGGAGACCGCATGAGCGCGCCCGACCCCACGCCCCCTTCGCCCGGCCTGCCGTTCAAGAGCCGCGGCGGGCTGCGCCGCATCGCGAATGCCGCCGGCTACTCCTGGGCCGGGCTGCGCGCGGCCTGGCAGCACGAGGCGGCCTTCCGCCAGGAACTCGCGGTGGGCGTGCCGCTGGTGCTGCTGGCGCTGGTGCTGGCGCCGGGGCGCTGGCAGGCGCTGGCGATGATCGCCAGCATCGTGCTGGTGTGGATCGTCGAGCTGCTCAACTCCGCCATCGAGTGGCTGGCCGACGCCATCTCGGTGGAGCGCCACCCGATGCTCGGCCGCGCCAAGGACCTGGGCAGCGCGGCGGTGATGCTGAGCCTGGCGCTGGCGGTGGGGGTGTGGGCGGTCGCGCTGTGGCCGGCCTGAAGGTGGTCCGCCCGACCGCGACGCTCAGGCCCGCATCGCCGCCAGCACGGCCTGCGCGCCGGCGGCCAGCAGCTGCGCGTCGGCCGCCGCGGTGACGAAGCGGAAGCCCGCCGCGGCGCGGGCGCGCGCGCCGGCGGCGCTGCCGTTGTGGATGCCGGCGACCACGCCGTGCGCCTGCGCCCGCGCCAGGATGTGCGCGATGGCCTCGGCCACCTTGGGCGCGACCTCGTCGAAGGCCGGCTTGCAGCCCAGCGCCAGCGAGAGGTCCGAGGGACCGATGTAGATGGCGTCCAGACCCTCCACCGAGAGGATCGCATCCAGGTGGTCCAGCGCCTGCGCGGTCTCGATCATCGCGAAGCGCACGATGGCGGCGTCGGCCTGCGCCGCATAGTCGTCGCCGTGCACCAGGCGCGCGCGCAGCGGGCCATAGCTGCGCGTGCCGCGCGGCGCATAGGTGGTCCACGCGACGAAGCGCTGCGCCTCCTCGCGCGTGTTGACCATAGGGCAGATCACGCCCAGCGCGCCGGCGTCCAGCACGCGCATCAGCACGCCGGCCTCCAGCCAGGGCACGCGCACCACCGGCACCGCGGGCGTGGCGGCGATGGCCTGCAGCATGGGCAGCAGCGTGTGCGTGTCGGCCAGGCCGTGCTGCAGGTCCACGGTCAGCGCGTCGAAGCCCTGGTGCGCCATCAGCTCGGCGGCGAAGCTGTCGCGCAGCGACAGCCAGGCGTTGACCGCCGGGCGGTCCTGCTGCCACAGCGTGCGCAGGTGGTTGTGCTTCATCGTCGGGTCTCCGGCAGGTCGCGGGGGTGCGGCCATCGTATAACTGCCTCGGCATGACCCTGCCCGCCGCAATTGCAAGGACGCGCCGACCATGGACCAAGGCCCCACCTTCGACTTCCGCCCCAGCCCGCGCCTGCCCGACCCGGCCTTCGAGATCCTGCACGAGCGCGGCCTGGCGCTGCGCCTGCTGTCGGGCACGCTCGAGCAGCTGGCCAGCGGCTTCGGCTGGGCCGAGGGGCCGGTGTGGTTCGGCGACGGGCGCTTCCTGCTCTTCTCCGACATCCCGAACGACCGCATCCTGCGCTGGGACGACGCGAGCGGCGCGCTCGCGGAATTCCGCAAGCCCAGCGGCCACGCCAACGGCCTGGCGCGCGACCGCCAGGGCCGCCTGCTGGCCTGCGAGCACGGCACGCGGCGCGTGACGCGCACCGAATACGACGGCCGCGTCACCGTGCTGGCGGATCGCTTCCGCGGCGCGCGGCTCAATTCGCCGAACGACATCGCCTGTGCACGCGACGGCAGCATCTGGTTCACCGACCCGCCGTTCGGCCTCCAGGGCTGGTGGGAGGGCGAGCCGGCCGAGCCCGAGCTGCCGCAGGGCGTATACCGCATCGACCCGCTGAACGGCGAGCTGGCGATGGTGCTGGACGACCTGCAGGGCCCCAACGGCCTGGCCTTCAGCCCCGACGAGAGCGTGCTCTACGTGGTCGAGAGCCGCGCGAAGCCGCACCGCGTGATCTGGGCCTACGACGTGGCCGGCGGCCGGCTGCTGAACAAGCGGCTGTTCGCCAGCGCGAACGGCCCCGGCGCCTACGACGGCATCGCGGTGGACCGCCAGGGCCATGTCTGGTGCGGCTTCGGCAGCGATGGCTCACCGGGCGCCGATGCCGCCGCGCTGGACGGCGTTCGTGTCTACGACGCCGGCGGCACCGCGCTGGCGCACATCCACCTGCCCGAGCGCTGCGCCAACCTGTGCTTCGGCGGGCCGCTGAACAACCGGCTGTTCATGGCCGCCAGCCACTCGCTGTATGCGCTGCACGTGCACGCGCGCGGCGCGATCACCTGAAGGAGAGGACCATGGCCCGGCTGCCCTACGCCGACCTGTCGACGCTGGAGGACCCGGCGGCGCGTGCGCTGGTCGATCGCATCGTCGCCGAGCGCGGCAGCGTGCTGCACCTGTACCAGATGCTGCTGCACAGCCCGCCGCTGGCCGAAGGCTGGCTCGCCTACCTGACGGCGGTGCGCCAGCGCCTCGCGCTGCCCGGCGCGCTGCGCGAGCTGATCATCATGCGCGTGGCCCACCTCAACGGCGCGCCCTACGAGGCGGCGCAGCATGCGCCGATCGCGCTGCACGAGGGGCTCACGCAGGCGCAGCTGGCGGCGCTGGAACCCGGCGGCGACCTCTCGGTGCTGGACGACACCCAGCAGGCGCTGGTGGCGCTGACCGACGCGATGACGCGCCAGATCCACTTCGACGCCGCGCTCGTGCAGCGTGTGCGCGAGCTGCTCGGCGAGCGCCAGGCGGTCGAGGCGGTGGCGACCTGCGCCGCCTACAACATGGTCTCGCGCTTCCTGGAGGCGCTGCAGATCGACGTCACGGACCCGCGCTGAACCCGGGCCGGCGCGACGATCAGGGCTCGATCGCCGCGCCGACCAGCGGCTCGCCGCCGCCCACCGTGCCCAGGAAGACGGCGCGCCCGGTGGCCAGGTCCAGCCGGTGCCAGCGCGTGCCCTTGGCGCCATGCGCGTGCACGCCGGCATAGGCCACGTTGCCGACGTCCGAGATGTCGAAGACCGCATGCTCGAAGGGCCCGATGCCCAGCGAGCCCACCGTGTACAGCCGGCCGGTGTTCGGCGACACCGCCGGCACCACGCTTTCCTTCGTGCCCTGGTGCACCAGCGTGCCGGCCGCGCCGTCCAGCGCATAGTTGGTCGTGATCTTGTCGTTCGTCCGGTTGTAGGTGTAGGCCGCGGCGACGATGCGCGGCGCCTTGCCGGCGGCGGCGTCGGCCGCGTCGTAGGCCAGCGCGGGGTCGGTCGCGACCAGCGCGCCGGTGTCCGGGTGCAGGCGCAGGTTGAGGCCGTTGTCGGCGACGACGCGGATGCGGTCCACCGTCGGGTTGAAGTCGAAGCCCCACTCGCGGCCGCCCGCCGGCAGCGCCAGTGGCGCGCCCACCGGGGCGGCCTGCGCCTGCGCCACGTCGATGCGGTAGAGCTGGCCGCTGGCCCCCAGCGCGTAGAGCTGGCCGCGTGCGACGCGGAAGTCGATGCCCAGGAGCCGCTCGCCGGCCGGCAGCCCGGCGAGCGGGCGGCGCTCGCGGATCTTCTGCGGCTGGCCGGCGTTGAAGCGCAGCAGCTGGTGCGAGACGCTGACCGCGACGACCTCCTCCTTGGCCGGCGGGCCCACATGCTCGGGCATCGGGCTGCTGGCGCAGGCGGCCAGCAGCGCGGCCGCGGCGGCGGCCAGCAGGCCATGGAAGGGCAGGGCGGAACGGTTCATGGCTACCTCGTGCTGCGGTCGGACAACTCCCCTAGGTCGGCCGTGGTGCCGTGCGGCTTGAGCCCGCGGGCGCGGCATCTGCACGCGATCGCGCGGCCCTGCGCCGGGCCGATGCGAGAATGCCCGCCGTGACCGACACGCCCGCCGACACCCCACCCGCCGCGCCGCCCGCCCCGCCGACCACGCTGACGCTGACGCGTCCGGACGACTGGCACCTGCACCTGCGCGACGCCGCGGCGATGGCCTCGGTGCTGCCCTTCACCGCCCGGCAGTTCGGCCGCGCGATCGTGATGCCCAACCTGCGCCCGCCGGTGACCACCACCGCGCAGGCGCTGGCCTACCGCGAGCGCATCCTCGCCGCGCTGCCGCCGCAGGGGCCGGGCAGCGGCTTCGAGCCGCTGATGACGCTGTACCTGACCGACCACACCTCGCCCGACGAGATCGGCCGCGCGAAGGCCGCCGGCGTCGTCGCGCTGAAGCTGTACCCGGCCGGGGCGACGACCAACAGCGATGCCGGCGTGACCGACATCCGCCGCACCTATCCGGCGCTGGAGGCGATGCAGCGCGAGGGCCTGCTGCTGCTGGTGCACGGCGAGGTCACCGATCCGGAGATCGACGTCTTCGACCGCGAGGCGGTCTTCATCGATCGCGTGATGCAGCCGCTGCGCCGCGACTTCCCGGCGCTGAAGGTGGTCTTCGAGCACATCACCACCGCCGAGGCCGCCGACTACGTGGCCGCCGCCGACGCGCACACCGCCGCGACCATCACCGCGCACCACCTGCTGTACAACCGCAACGCGCTGTTCACCGGTGGCCTGAGGCCGCACTGGTACTGCCTGCCGGTGCTCAAGCGCGAGCGCCACCGCCAGGCGCTGGTGCGCGCGGCCACCTCGGGCAGCGCGAAGTTCTTCCTCGGCACCGACAGCGCGCCGCATGCCGCGGTGATGAAGGAGCAGAGCGTCTGCGGCGCCGGCTGCTTCACGGCACCGGCGGCGCTGGAGCTGTATGCCGAGGCCTTCGAGGCCGCCGGCGCGCTGCACCGGCTGGAGGCCTTCGCGGCCTTCCACGGCGCGGACTTCTACGGCCTGCCGCGCAACGCCGGCCGGGTGACGCTGGTGCGCGAACCCTGGACGCTGGCGGGCGAGCTGCCCTTCGGCGACGCGACGATCAAGCCGCTGCGCGCCGGCGAGACGCTCAACTGGAAGCTGGTGACCCCATGACACAGGAACGGGTGATGCTGCTGATCGACGCGGACAACGTGTCGCTGGACATCATCGAGCAGGCGGTGCAGCTGGTGCACAAGCAGCACGGCGCGCTGCACGTGCGCCGCGCCTACTGCACGGCCGAGAGTGCGATCAAGCACCAGGCGGCCTTCAAGCGGCTGTCGATCAAGCCGATGGTCAACCTGGCGGCGGGCAAGAACAGCACCGACATCGCGCTGGCCGTGGACGCGATCGACCTCGTGCTGGCCGAGCGGCCGGACGTGGTGGTGATCGCCTCCTCCGACTCCGACTTCGCGCCGCTCGTGCAGCGCCTGCGCGAGAAGGGCTGCACCGTGCGCGGCATCGGCCAGCAGGGCAAGACCGCCGACGAGACGCAGGACGCCTACGACGACTACACGGTGCTCGAGCACCGCAAGGCCGGCGCCGGTGGCGGCGCGGCACCAGCGGCGCGCAAGACGCCCGCGCGGCGTACCGCCGCAGCGAAGAAGGCCCCGGCGGCCGAGGCGCCGGCCGCGAAGAAGGCGCCGGCGGCGAAGAAGGCCGCCGCGAAGCGCACCGCCACGAAGACCGCGGCCGCCAAGGCACCGCGCAAGACCGCGGCCAAGGCGCAGGCGCCGGCCGCGGCGCCGGCCGAGCCGCCGGCCGAAGCGCCGGCACCGGCGTCCTCGGCGCCACCGACACCGGCCGCCAAGGCGGCGTCCCGCGGCGCCACCACCGCCGACGCCGTGCTCGATCGCCTGCCCGAGCTGGCCGCCGGGCAGACGCTGGCGCTGAACACCGCCGTGCAGCGCCTGCGCGAGGCCGGTCTGCTGAGCCGCAGCGCCTCGTCGCTGAAGCTCTTCTCGCAGCTCGGCGAACGCTTCGAGCTGCTGCCGGCGGGCAAGCCCTCGCAGGTGCGGCTGCGCCGCTGAACGCCGCCGGACGGCGCTGAACGCCCGCCAAGGCCCCACGCCGGCCGGGTGTGCTTGAAAGCGCCGCGCGGGCCCTAATATCTCGCCCCGTCGGCAACCCACTCTTTCCCCGCGCCGGCGCGGGGGCATCCAGGCTGCACCATGAAAAGAATCGCGCTGTTCCTCGTCACCAACCTGGCCGTGATCGTCGTGCTCGGCATCGCGGCGAGCCTGCTGGGCGTGAACCGCTTCCTGACCGCGGAAGGGCTGAACCTGGGCATGCTGCTGGGCTTCGCGGCGCTGATCGGCTTCGGCGGCGCGTTCATCTCGCTGCTCATCAGCAAGCCGGTGGCCAAGTGGAGCACCGGCGCCAAGGTCATCAACCAGTCCACCGACCCGACGCACCGCTGGATCGTCGGCACCGTGGAGCGTTTCTCGCAGAAGGCCGGCATCTCGACGCCGGAGGTGGCCCTCTACGAGGGCGAGCCCAACGCCTTCGCCACCGGCGCGTTCAAGAACTCGGCGCTGGTGGCGGTCTCCACCGGGCTGCTGCACAGCATGAGCCGCGACGAGGTCGAGGCCGTGATCGGCCACGAGGTCGCCCACGTGGCCAACGGCGACATGGTCACGATGACGCTGATCCAGGGCGTGATGAACACCTTCGTGGTCTTCATCTCGCGCGTGATCGGCTATTTCGTCGACCGCGTGATCCTGAAGAACGAGCGCGGGGTGGGCATCGGCTACTACGTGACGACCATCGTGATGGACATCGTGCTGGGCGTGCTGGCGGCCATCGTCGTGGCCTGGTTCTCGCGCCAGCGCGAATTCCGCGCCGACGCCGGTGCGGCGGAACTCATGGGCCGCAAGCAGCCGATGATCAACGCGCTGGCCCGCCTGGGCGGGCTGGACCCGGGCGAACTGCCCAAGACGGTGGCCAACATGGGCATCAGCAGCCGGCCCGGCGGCTTCATGGCGCTGCTGTCCAGCCACCCGCCGATCGAGGACCGCATCCGCGCGCTGCAGGAAGCGAAGTAGGTCGGGCGATCGCGAACAAGGGGCCTGCGGGCCCCTTGTTCATTGCGGTAGTCCAGCCGCGCTGCGTTCGACCCGCGAAGCACAGATCACACCTTAGGGCGGAAGGCGGCTTGCGGCGCGTTGCGGACATGGCACACAACCGTTCGCGCTGAGCCTGTC
>CAZUPH010000098.1:0-14791 GCA_964621995.1 uncultured Rubrivivax sp.
GGCGCCCGCGCCGGCCGACGCGGCGGCGCTCGCCGCCGGCGCGCCGCCCGCGGACGGCGACCCGGCGCCCGGCGAGGGCCTGCTGTCGGTGCGCGAGCGCGAGGTGCTGGAGATGATCGCCGCCGGCGACAGCAACAAGCTGATCGCGCGAGCGCTGGACATCAGCCCGCACACCGTGAAGCGCCATGTCGCCAACATCCTGGACAAGCTCGGCCTGGCCTCGCGCGGCCAGGCCGCGGCCTGGCTGCACGCGCGCGGCGGCTGAAGGCCGCCGCAGGCGCCCCGTCGGTGCGCCAGCGCACGGACGCCGCGGCCGGCGGCGCCGAACATGCGCGGTCCCAGGGCGCACCGCGCCCGGGCGCCACCGCCTTCGAAGAAAGGGCCGCCATGCTCGAAACCATCGCTGTCATCCTCGTCATCCTCTGGCTGCTCGGGCTGGTCACCTCCACCACGATGGGCGGCTTCGTCCACGTGCTGCTGGTCATCGCCGTGGTCATGATCGTGCTGCGCCTGATCCAGGGGCGGCGGCTGTAGGCCGCGGGGGTGCGCGCATGAACGGGTTGCGTCTCGCGGGTCTCGTGCTCATCGTCGCCGGCGTGCTGGCATTGGCCTACGGCGGCTTCAGCTATACGCGGCAGACGCAGAAGGCGCAGATCGGGCCGATCGAGCTCTCGGTGTCCGAGCGCAGCAACGTCAACATCCCGCTGTGGGCCGGCATCGCCGCGGTGGTCGGCGGCGGCGTGCTGCTGGTCCTCGGCGGCCGCAAGTCCTGATGCAGCCGGCCGCCGAGCCCGGCCGCGCCCTGCGCCTGCGCGCCCGCGCAGGGTGAACGCGATGCAGATCCGCATCGGCTTCGAGCTCACCTACCGCTGCGCCGGCCCGACGCCGATGATCCTGGCGCTGAGCGTGCACTACTCGCGCGCCTCGGACCTGGTGCAGCCGGACCACCTGGTGACGTCTCCGGCGGTGCCCGTCACCGCCTACCGCGACCTGTTCGGCAACTGGTGCAGCCGCGTCGTCGCACCGGCCGGGCGTTTCACGCTGCGCACCGACGCCGTCATCAACGACAGCGGCCTGCCCGACCCGGTGCACGCCGACGCGCGGCAGACCCCGGTGGAGCAGCTGCCGGAGTCCACGCTCGTCTACCTGCTCGGCAGCCGCTACTGCGACACCGACCGGCTCTCGGACTTCGCGTGGCAGCGCTTCGGCGCCGGCCCCACCGGCTGGGGCCGCGTGCAGGCGATCTGCGACTTCGTGCACCGGCACATCGAGTTCGGCTACGAATACGCCAGCCCGCAGCGCACCGCCTGGGACGCGCTGCACGACCGCCGCGGCGTGTGCCGCGACTATGCGCACCTGGCCATCGCGCTGTGCCGCTGCATGAACATCCCGGCGCGCTACTGCACCGGCTACCTGGGCGACATCGGCGTGCCGCCGCCCTACGGGCCGATGGACTTCGCGGGCTGGTTCGAGGCCTGGCTGGACGGCGCCTGGCACACCTTCGACCCGCGCAACAACGAACCGCGCATCGGCCGCGTGCTGATCGCGCGCGGGCGCGACGCCTGCGACGTGGCGCTGTCCAGCACCTTCGGGCCGAATACGCTGGAGGGCTTCCGCGTCTGGACCGACGAACTCATCCCGGCTTGAGGCCCGCCGCCGGCCGGTCGTCGCCCGGCCTGCAATCCCGGAGTACGATGGCCTCACCCGCAACCCCCAGGCCACGTGCCATGCCACTGCCAAGCCGCGACGGGCCCGCGACGCCGGGCTCGTCCGGTCCGCCCGGGCCGCTGGGCCACCGGCTGGCCGTCGATGCGGACGCCACCCAGGTGGCGGACGCGGTCGCCGCGGTCTGGAGCGACATCGACCAGGCCCTGCACCCGATCATCGGCCACCGCGGCGTGCTCGCGCTGTACAACCGCAGCCTGAAGCCCGCCGCGGCCCGCCATCCCTGGCTGGCCGACGGCCACGCCGGTGCGCTGGCCGCGATCGACGCCTCGGCGCTGCACGCGGCGCTGGCCCGGCAGCCGGCCGCCGAGGCGCTGGCCGCCGGCCAGGCCCTGCTGGTGGGGTTCCGCGAATTGCTCTCCAGCCTGATCGGCGCCTCGCTGACCGACCGGCTCCTCGGTTCCGTCTGGGGCCCCGCTCCGGAAGCCCCTGCGCAGGACAACGCCCCATGACCAGCAAAGCCAACATCCGCCGCCTGTCCACCGGCGTGCCCGGCCTCGACGAGGTGCTCGGCGGCGGCCTGCCGGAGTTCTCGTTCAACCTGATCGGCGGCCAGCCCGGCTCCGGCAAGACGACGCTGGCGCACCAGATCATGTTCGCGCTGGCCACGCCCGAGCGGCCGGCGATCTACTTCACCGTGCTCGGCGAGCCACCGCTGAAGATGCTGCGCTACCAGCAGCAGTTCGCCTTCTTCGACAACCGGGCCATCAACCGCAGCGTGCGCTTCGTCAGCCTGTCCGAGGACGCGATGACGGGCGACCTGGCGCGTGTGCTCGCGCGCATCGTGGACGAGGTCACCACGCACAGCCCCGGTCTGATCTTCGTGGACTCGTTCCGCTCGGTGGTCTTCGCCAGCGAGCAGCCGGCCGCCGACACCGGCGGCCCGGAGCGAATGAGCCTGCAGCTCTTCGTGCAGCAGCTCGGCATGCTGATGACGAGCTGGCAGGCGACGACCTTCCTGATCGGCGAGTATTTCAACGAGACCGACGCCAACCCGGTCTTCACGGTCGCCGACGGGCTGATCTGGATGCGCCAGACGGTGCAGCGCAACTCGATGGTGCGCAAGATCGAGATCATGAAGATGCGCGGCCAGCCCAGCGTGCCGGGCCTGCACACCTTCCGCATCGACGCCAGCGGCGTGCGCGTGTTCGCGCCGGCGCAGTTCCTCGCGGCGCGCGATGGCACGGCGGCCGCGGCGCAGGTGGCCGCCGCGACCGCCGCGGCCAGCGGCGCCGCGCTCGGCCCGCGCGCGCTGATGGGCGTGCCCGAACTCGACGAGATGCTCGGCGGCGGCCTGCCGCGCGGCTATTCGCTGCTGGTGGCCGGCCCCTCGGGCTCGGGCAAGAGCATCCTGGCCGCGAGCTTCCTCGCCGAGGGCGCGCGCCGCGGCGAGACCGGCGTCGTCGCCGCCTTCGAGCAGCACCCCAACCGCGCGCGCAACCCGCTGCTGGTGGAGATGATCGCGCGTGGCCAGGTCGCGCTGATCGACAGCCGCGAGCCCGACCTCTCGATCGACGAGATCGTGCTGCTGATCCTGACCGAGGCGCGACGCCTGAAGGCCACGCGCGTGGTGCTGGACTCGCTCAGCGGCTTCGAGCTGGCGCTGGCGCCGTCCTTCCGCACCGACTTCCGCGAGTCGCTGCTCGGGCTCGTCACGGCGCTGGCACGCGCCGGGCTGACGGTACTGATGACCTCCGAGCTCGAGGACCGCTACACCGACCTGCGCTTCAGCCCCTACGGCGCGGCCTTCCTCACCGACGCGATCATCGTGCAGCGCTACATCGAGGTGGACAGCCGGCTGCAGCGCGTGATGGCGGTCGTCAAGGTGCGCGCCAGCGCCCACTCCGACGCACTGCGCCTGTACCGCATCGAAGACGACGGCATCCGCATGGGCGACACCCTGCCCGACCGGGAAGGCCTGCTCGGCGGGCGGCCCACGCGCAAGCACCCGGCGGCCGACGGCGAGTCCGCGCCCTCCTGAACGCCGCGACCCACCCCGCCGCCCGCAGCGCCCGCCACGACGAGACATGGACCCCGTGAACCCGCCCGGCAGCGGCAGCCCGCCCACGCTGGCCGAGGCGGAGCGCCGGCGGGCCCGGCTGAATGTCGAGATCGGGTCCCTGCAGGCCACGCTGGTGCGGCTGCTGCAGGACGTGGTCGACGCCGAGACGCGGCTGGGCAGCACGCAGGCGGCGCAGCTCGTCGAGGCCAACGAGCAGCTGGTGCTGGCCGCGATGGCCAGCCAGGAACAGGCCGACACCGCCGCCGCCGAGCTGGCCGACACCGCGCGCCGCGCCACGCTGGACGCGCTGACGCGGCTGCCCAACCGCACGACGCTGCTGGACCGCTTCGCGCAGGCCGTGGCGCAGGTGCGGCGGCACGGCACCGGGCTGGCGCTGCTGTTCGTGGACCTGGACGACTTCAAGCAGCTCAACGACCGCCACGGCCACGCCTTCGGCGACCACGTGCTGCGGCTGGTCGCCGAGCGGCTGGCCGCCGCGGTGCGCGAGGGCGACACCGTCAGCCGCCACGGCGGCGACGAATTCCTGATCCTGCTGTCGGAGATCCACCAGCCGGCCGACGCGCAGGCGGTGGCCGACAAGCTGACCGCGACGCTGCGCGAGCCGGCCGTGGTGGACGGCCAGGCACTGCACCTGAGCGCCAGCCTGGGCGTGGCGATCTACCCCGCCGACGGCGAGGACCTGGACACACTCACCGCGCACGCCGACGCCGCGATGTATGCGCGCAAGCGTGCGCGTGCCGGCGCGAGCGGCGGCGCGGCGCCTGCCGGCGCCACGTCGGCACCGGACTCGACCGCCATGCCCGCCGAGCGCGAAGCCGACCCGATGCGCCGCCTTTCGGACCTGCGCGAGGCCAACGAGCGGCTGGTGCTGGCCGCGCTGGGCGCGCGGGAGCTGCAGGCCGCCGCAGAGCGGGCGCGCCAGCGCCAGGACGACTTCATGGCCGCGGTGGCCGAAGAGCTGGCCAACCCGCTGGCGCCGATCCGCATCGCCGCCAGCATGCTCGGCCGCCTGCCCGGCGAGGAGCCGCTGCTGCCGCGCGTGAAGCGGGCGATCGAGCAGCAGATGGCGCAGATGACTCGGCTGGTCGGCCGCCTGGTCGAGGCCTCGGCCGGCGCCGGCGGCGGCCTGGTGCTGCAGCGCGCCCGCGTGGACATGGTCGCGGTCGTCACGGCCGCGCTCGCCGCCTGCGCGCCCATGCTGCGGCAGCACCGGCTGCGCCTGCTGTGGCGCCCCCCCGCGGCGCCCGTCCTCACCGACGGCGACGCGGCGCGGCTGGAGCAGATCGTCGCCAACCTGCTGGACCACGCCTGCACGCACACGCCGGCCGGCGGCCGCATCACCGTCACGCTGGCCGCCGGCACCGACACGCTGACGCTGACGGTGGCCGACGACGGCCTGGGCATCCCGGCGCAGGCACTGCCGGAGGTCTTCGAGCCGTTCGCGCTGGACCTGCAGGCGCTGGACTTCAACGGCGTCGGGCTGGGCGTCGGCCTCGCGGTGGCGCGCGCGCTGGTGCAGGCCCATGGCGGGCGCATCGGCGCCAGCAGCGAAGGCGTGCGCCGCGGCACGCGCTTCGAGGTCACGCTGCCGCTGGCGGCGGCGCAGGACCCGCGCGACCCGGCGGCGGGCCCCGGTGCTTGAGGCGGCCATGAACGAAGCCGCGGACGCGATGCCTCCGGTGCCGGACAGTGCCGATGCCGTGCGCCAGGGCGACGACGCGCCGCACCAGAACCTGCTGCTGGCCGCGCTGCCGGACGCCGACTGGCTGCGCTGGCGCACGCTGCTGGAGCCGGTGGCGATGCCGCTGGGCCTGGTGCTGTACGAGTCCGGCGTGCCGATCACGCACGCCTGGTTCCCGACCACCGCCATCGTCTCGCTGATGCACGTGACCGAGAGCGGCGCCTCCGCCGGCATCGCGCTCGTCGGCAACGAGGGCGTGGTCGGCGTGCCGCTGTTCATGGGGGCCGGCTCGACCACCGGCACGGCGGTGGTGCAGAGCGCCGGCGCCGGCCTGCGCATCGGCGGGGCGGCGCTGCGCGCGGAGTTCGCGCGCTCGCCGCAGGTCATGCGGCTGCTGCTGCGCTACACGCAGGCGCTGATCGCGCAGATGGCGCAGATCGCGGTGTGCAACCGCCACCACTCGGTGGACCAGCAGCTGTGCCGCTGGCTGCTGATGAACCTGGAGCGGCTGCCGGGCAACGAGCTGGTCGCCACGCAGGAGCTGATCTCGCACATGCTCGGCGTGCGTCGCGAGGGCGTGACCGAGGCGGCGCTGGCGCTGCAGCGCGCCGGGCTGATCGAGTACCGGCGTGGCCACGTCACCGTGCTGGACCGCGCCGGCATCGAGCAGCGCAGCTGCGAGTGCCACGCCGTGATCCGTGCCGAGTACGAACGCCTGCTCGGACCGGAGGACGGCGTCAGCGCCCGCTGAGCGGCCAGGGGCGGCCGCCCGGCGGATGCCACGCGGCCGCGGACGCTACTTCAGCCAGTCGTCGCTGGCCTTGCGTTCCCAGGCAGCGAGCTGGCGCTCGGCCTCTTCCTTGGCCACGCCGTAGCGTTCCTGGATCTTGCCGGCGAGCTGGTCGCGCCGACCGGCGACGACGTCGAGGTCGTCTTCGGTCAGCTTGCCCCACTGCTCGCGCGCCTTGCCGGTGAGCTGCTTCCAGTTGCCCTGGATCTGTTCCCAGTTCATTGCGATGCTCCTTGGTGCTTCGCCGCGCTCACGGGCGCACGGCGATTTCGTTCTTGACCTGCTTGACGCCCTCGACGCGCCAGGTCAGCGCCTCGGCGGCGACCTTCTCGGCCCGGTTCTTGGCGAAGCCCGACAGCATCACGGTGCCGTTGAGCGTGTCGACGCCGATCGCGGCCATGTCGACCACTTCGCTTTGCACGAAGCGGGCCTTCACGGCGGTGGTGATGGCGGTGTCGTCGACATAGGCGCCGACGGACTGCTGGTCGCGCATCACGGCGCAGCCGGAGGCGGTGGCCAGCACGAGGGCCGACAGCGAGACGATGGACAGTTGACGCAGGTTCATGGTGGAGCTCCTTGGGTTTCCGGGAGCCAATGTAGGCAGCGCGCCGGCCAGCGTCGGTGCGCTGTCGCACGCATCGCCGGGCCGCCCGGCCGGCCGCGCCAGCGTGCGCCAGTGCACCGACAGGCGGCGCGCCAGGCCCCAGTCTCGACGCCGTGTCGCCCGGCCGTCGCGAAGGCCGTCGGCGACCCGCAAACCGGGCAAGGCAACGAACGTGGGCAACTTCTCAGCGCCGGGGCGGCTCGCCCGCTTTCAGGTCGGCTTCGCGCAGCAGCACGGGCTCGATCGAACCGCCGGCCACGCGGCGCAGGATGGCGGCCTCGATGGCCGGGCGGTGGGCATGGAAGGTGACCAGCGCGTCGCCGCCGTCGAAGCGCCCGCCGAAGCCGTAGTGCAGCAGTTCCTTGCGCACGATGGCGCCGACGCTGCCGCCGTCGGGCTTGCGCACCCAGCAGCGCACGGCGGCGGAGTCCTCGTGGAAGAAGGCCTGGGGCAGGTCCGCGGGGGTCTCGACGGCAGCGTTCATGCGCGCAGCCTGCGGCCGCGGCGCGGCGACGTCGGTGCGCCAGCACACGCCCCGCCGTGGTGGAGGCGGCGGCGCCCGCAGCTCGGTGCCGCGGCGACGATCGTGGGCCTGGCCCTCGTGGCGGCGCTGCTGCAGGCGCTGGTCAGCGCCGCGAGGATGGGCGCGCTGCGCCGGGAAGCGGAGTCCGCGCATCTGCAGGCGCGCTGGCAGTGCCAGGCGCTGCGCGGCGCGCGCGAACGCGCCGACTGCCTGGCACGGCTGCCGCCGATCCCGCGGCTCAATGCCGACCTGCGCGCTGCGCCACCGCCGCCCTGAGCGCGGCGCGGTCCGCGCACCGCGGCTTGCCGGCCAGCGTGCGCTGACAGACAGACGCGCCGGCCGGTGACGCCCAGACTGCGCCCCAGTCACCAAGGAACGCCATGCGCACACGCTTCACCACCACCCCACCTGCCGCGATGCTGCGCAGGCTCGCACCCAGCGGCGCGCTGCTGAGCGCGCTGCTCGTGCTCGGCGCCTGCGCCAGCACGCCGGTGCCCAACGAGCCGATGGCCGTGGCCACGGCCGCCGTCGCGCAGGCCAGCACCGCCGGCACCGGCGCGCTGGCCCCGAACGAACTGCGCATCGCGGTGGACAAGCTGGCCGCGGCGCGTGCCGCGCTGGCCGCCGGCGACAACGAACGCGCCCAGCGCCTGGCCGAGCAGGCCACGCTGGACGCGCAGGTCGCCGAGATGCAGGCACAGGCCGCACGCTCCACCGCCGCCGCGAAGGAGTCCGAGGACGCCGCCCGCGTGCTGCGCGAGGAACTCAACCGCAAGACCGGCCGCTGAACGCGGCGCCGAGGATCCCCATGAACATCCGTCCGAATCTCAAGGCCACGCTGGCCGTCCTGACCGTCGCCGTGCTGGCGGCCTGCAGTTCCGTGCCCGAGCGCAATGCGGCACTGGACCAGGCGCGCAGCCGCCATGCCACGCTGCAGGCCACGCCGGCCGTCGGCACGCTGGCGGCGCAGGAACTGGCGCGCGCCACCGCCGCGCTGCGCCTGGCCGAGGCCGCGCATGCCGCCGGCGACGCCGCCACCAGCGTCGACCACCTCGCCTACCTGGCCACCCAGCGCACCGCGATCGCGCAGGCCACCGCGACCAGCCGCGCCGCACAGGCGGTGACGACCGGTGCCGCCGCCGAACGCGACCGCCTGCGCCTGGCCATGCGCACCGCCGAAGCCGACGAGGCCCAGCGTGCGCTGCTCGCCGCGCAGCAGGGCGCGGCACGCACCGGCGCCGAGCTGGCGCAGGCCAACCGCAGCGCGCAGGACGACCAGGCCCGCCTGGCCGAAGCCGCGCGCCAGGCGCAGGCCGACCAGGCCCGGCTGGCCGCCAGCGGCGCGCAGGTGGACAGCCTGGAGGCGCAGCTGCGCGAGCTCGAGGCGCTCAATGCACGCAAGACCGAGCGCGGCATCGTCGTCACGCTGGGCGACATGCTGTTCAACACCGGGCAGTCGCAGCTGCAGCCGGGCGGCACGCGCAGCGTGACGCAGCTCGGCCAGTACCTGGTCAGCCACCCGCAGCAGCGGGTGTCGATCGAGGGCCACACCGACAGCGTCGGCAGCCGCGCCAGCAACCAGGCCCTGTCGGACCGGCGCGCACGCGCGGTGATGACGGCGCTGGTCGCGATGGGCGTGCCGGCCGAGCGGCTGAGCACCGTCGGCCACGGCCAGGATCTCCCGGTGGCCGGCAACGACAGCGCCGGCGGACGGCAGATGAACCGGCGCGTCGAGGTGGTCTTCGCGCCCGCGGCCGAGGGCGTCGTGCGCCGCTGACCGACCGGGCCGGGTGGGTCAGGCCTTCTGCGTCGCGATCCACTCGTCGACCACGCGCTCCAGCACCGCCAGCGGCAGCGCGCCCTGGTCGAGCACGGCGTTGTGGAAGCGCCGGATGTCGAAGCGCGGCCCGAGCGCGGCGCGCGCGCGGTCGCGCAGTTCGTCGAACTTCAGCTTGCCGATCATGTAGGCCAGCGCCTGCCCGGGCTGCGAGGCGTAGCGATCGACCTCGCCCTCGACGAAGTCGCGCTGCACGCCGGTGCGCTCGACCATGAACTCCACCGCCTGCTGCCGGCTCCAGCCCAGCGCATGGATGCCGGTGTCCACCACCAGCCGCGCAGCACGGAAGGCCTGCCACTGCAGGTGGCCGAAGCGGCTGTAGGGGTCGGCGTACAGGCCGAGATCGAAGCCCAGCGTCTCGGCATACAGCGCCCAGCCTTCGCTGAAGGCGGTGTAGCCGAAGCCGCTGCGCCGGAAGTTGGGCAGGCCGCGCAGCTCGCTCGCGCGCGCGATCTGCAGGTGGTGGCCCGGCACCGCCTCGTGCGCCACCAGCGTCTCCATGCCCCAGATCGGCCGCTGCCGGAACGCCATCGTGTTGGCGAAGAAGAAGCCGGCTCGGCTGCCGTCCAGCGCCGGGCCGTTGTAGTACTCGGCGCGGTTGGGGCCCATGTGCGCCGGCATCTCGGCCACGCCGTAGGGCGCCCGCGGCAGCTCGGCGAAGAGCTTGGGCATCTCGGCGTCCAGCCGCTTCGCGATCTCGCGGTAGCCGGCCAGCAGCGCCTGCGGGCTGGCGTGGAAGAAGCGCGGGTCGGTGTTGAGGTGCTGCACGAAGCGCTCGAAGCCGCCGTCGAACTTCACCTCGCGCATCACCGCCTCCATCTCGCCGCGCAGGCGCGCCAGTTCACGCTGGCCGATGGCGTGGATCTGCTGCGGCGCCAGCTCGGTCGTCGTATTCAGCCGCACCTGCAGCGCATACCAGCGGTCGCCGCCGGGGTAGCGCGTCAGCGAGCCGTCGGCCGGCGCGCGCGGCAGCAGCTCGTCGGCGACCAGCGCGCGCAGACGGCGCTGCGCCGGCAGCACCTGGGTGGCGATGGCCTCGCGGCCGGCCTGCAGCAGCGCGGCGCGTTCGTCGGCCCCGATGCCGCTGCCCAGGCGCCGGAACGGCGTCCAGAACGGCGTCTTCTCGGGGTCGTCGGCGAGCTGGGCGTCGATCTGCACCAGCACCCGCTGCAGCACGTCGCGCGCCGGCACCCAGCCGGCGGTGGCGCTGGCGCGCAGCTGCGCGATCTCCTGCTCCATGCGGCGCGGATAGGCGGCCAGCCGCGCCAGCAGCTGCTGCACCTGCGCGGCACTGGACACCGGCACCACCTGCAGCAGCTCGGCCAGCTGTGTCTGCGGCCCGCCCAGCGCGCGCAGCGACATGCCGCGTGCGGCCGGGTGGGCCGCGATCTCCAGGAAGCGCTGCTGCGCCAGGATGAACATCTCGCGCGAGACGCGGTCGGTGGCCGACAGCGCCCCGGCCGGGATCGCCTGCGCCTCGGCCAGGAAGCGCGCCGCCATGCGGTCGCGCTCGGCCAGCGCCTCGGGCGAGACGTCGGCGAGGCGGTCGCCGTAGCGGTGGTCGCCGCGGCGCGTCGCGAACTCGGGCAGCGTCTCGGCGGACCACTGCCACTGGCGGTCGAACAGCGCGTGCAGCGCCTTCGTGGCCGCCTCGTCGGCGGCCCTGGCCGGTGCGGCGAGCAGGCCGGACAGCACCGACAGCGACCCCAGCGCCATCAGCCAGCGCCGCGGCCGGCGGGCCATGGCGGCAGGAACGGGAAGAGGACTCATCGCGATTGCCCGGGTGGGGCCCTTGGGCCGGAAGCCCGACATTCTTCCCGATCGGTGCCAAGATGCACGCATGGCTGCCCTGCCTGCACCGCTCACCGACGCCGCCGACCGCGCCGAGTTCCGCCGCGCGCGCCATCGCGAGGGCGTCGAGCTGTACCGGGCGCACATCGTCCGCCATGCCTTCGAGCCGCACAGCCACGACGCCTTCGGCCTGGGCGTCGTCGAGCAGGGCGTGGAGCGCTTCCGCTACCGCGGCGGCGAGCACCTGGCCGGCAGCGGGGCGCTGGTGACGATGAACCCGGCGCTGCTGCACACCGGGCGCGCCGAGACGACCGCAGGCTGGCGCTACCGCATGCTCTACGTGGACGAGGCGACGCTGGCGCAGGTCGGCGGCGAGCCCGGCTGGTCCTTCGGCGACGCCGTCACCGTGGACCCGGCGCGCGCCCGGCGTGTCGCCGCGTTGCTGCGCGCCCTGTGGGGCCTGGCCCGCGACGGCGCGGAGCCGCTGGCCTTCGACAGCCTGCTCGCGCAGGTGATCGACGAACTGCGCCCGCTGGCGGTGGGCAACCGCGCGGCGCCACGCAGCGCCGGCGCGCCCCGCTTCGACCGCGTGGTGCAGGCGCTGCGCGCCGGCCTGGACCGGCGCTGGACGCTGGCCGAACTGGCCGCCATCGAGGACCTCAGCCCCTGGCACTTCCTGCGCGCCTTCCGCGACGCGCACGACGCGACGCCGCAGCAGATGCTGATGGCGCTGCGCCTGCTGGACGCCAAGCGGCGGCTCGCCGCCGGCGAGGCCCCGGCCGCGGTGGCCGCGGCGGTCGGCCTGGCCGACCAGGCACACCTGACCCGCGCCTTCGTCCGCCGCTACGGCGTCACGCCCGGCCGCTACCGGCAGCAGGCGACGGGCTGAGCACGCGCCGCGTGGCGCCGCCGCAATCCGGTACAAGACCGCGCCCGGCCGGGGCGGCGACACTGGCGGGCCCATGCATACCGATCCGCGCCAGCTCGCCACCGGCACCCTCTTCGCCCTCGCCGCCGGGCTGATGTGGGGCCTGGTCTTCGTCGCGCCGACGCTGCTGCCGCAATACCCGGCGGCGCTGCTGTCGGTGGGGCGCTACCTGGCCTTCGGGCTCATCGCGCTGCCGCTGGCCTGGTGGGACCGCGCGCGGCTGGCGCAGCTCACGCGCGCGGACTGGATCGAGGCGCTCAAGCTCGCCGCCGTCGGCAACCTGCTGTACTACCTGCTGCTCGCGGCGGCCATCCAGCGCGCCGGCGGGCCGCTGCCGACGATGATCATCGGCACGCTGCCGGTGGTCATCGCGCTGAGCGCCAACGCCTTCGCGCGCGACCGCGACGGCCCGCTGCCCTGGCGCCGGCTCGGGCCCGCGCTCTTGCTGCTGGCCGCCGGCATCGCCTGCGTCAACCAGTCCGAGCTGTCGCGGCTCGACCAGGGCACGGACATCGCCCGCTATGCCACCGGGGCGCTGCTGGCGGTGGGCGCCGTGGCCTGCTGGACCTGGTACCCGATCCGCAATGCGCGCTGGCTGCGCGAGCACCCCGACCGCCACCCGCGCAGCTGGGCCACCGCGCAGGGCGTGGCCACGCTGCCGCTGGCCGCGCTGGGTGCGCTGGCGCTGTGGGGCTGGGACGCCGCGCAGGGCGGCACGATGGGCCTGCCGCTGGGGCCGGACCCGATGCGCTTCGTCGCGCTGATGCTGGCCATCGGCCTGTTCGCGTCCTGGCTGGGCACGCTGTGCTGGAACGAGGCCAGCCAGCGCCTGCCGCCGGCGCTGGCCGGGCAGCTGATCGTCTTCGAGACGCTGGCCGCGATGGCCTATGCCTTCGTGCTGCGCGGCCAGGCGCCGGCGCCGCTGGTGTGGGCCGGCATCGCCCTGCTGCTGGCCGGCGTGGCCTGGGCGCTGCGGCCGGCGGCGCGCGCCCCGGCCGGCGGCTGAACGTCGCGCGCCGACCTGCTATGGTGTGCCGCCAGCGTTCGACAGGAGACCCCGGATGAACGTCAACCGCACCCCCCAAGGCACCCACCAAGGCACCCCCCAAGGCACCACCCGCCGCCAGGTCGTCCTCGTGCTCCCGGTGGCGGGCCTGGGCCTGCTGGCCGCCTGCTCCGAGCAGGCCAGCGCACCGGCGCCGGCACCCGCGCCGCCACCGGCTCCGGCCCCTGCGCCGGTGGCCCCGCCCCCGGCCGCCGCACCGATGCCGGCCACGCAGCCGCCCGTCGCCGACAGCGCGGCATGGCCGATGGTCGCGGAGACCGACCCGCAGGCCGTCGCGCTGGCCTACGTGGCCGACGCGACGCGCATCGACCCCGCGAAGCAGCCGCGCCATGTCGCCGGCCAGGCCTGCGCCAACTGCTCGCTGTACCAGGGCGCGGCCGGCTCCGACTCCGGGCCCTGCCCGCTGTTCGCGGGCAAGCGCGTGGCCGCGGCCGGCTGGTGCAGCGCCTACGCGAAGAAGACCGGCTGAGCCGTCGCGGGTGCGGGCGCGCGCGCCGGCCTCAGGCCAGCGCGTCGTCCAGCGCCTCCACCCAGTGCCGCACCGGCACCGGGGTACCGCTCTGCAGGTGCTGGATGCAGCCGATGTTGGCCGACAGCACCTGCTCGCCGCCCTGCGGCGAGAGCGCCTGCAGCTTGCGGTCGCGCAGCTGCCTGGCAAGCACAGGCTGCAGCACGCTGTAGGTGCCGGCGCTGCCGCAGCACAGGTGCGCGTCGCTGGCGGCCAGCCGCATGCCGAAGCCCAGCTCGCGCAGCGCGGCCTCGACGCCGCCGCGCAGCTGTTGGCCATGCTGCAGCGTGCAGGGCGGGTGGAAGACGAAGTCGCCGGCCACCGCCTTGGGCAGCCGGCGCTTGAGCGCCGGCAGCAGCGCGGGCAGCAGCTCGGAGAGGTCCTTGGTCAGTTCGCTGACGCGCCGCGCCTTCTCGGCATAGGCCGCGTCGTCGGCGAGCGCGCGGCCGTAGTCCTTGACGGTGAGGCCGCAGCCGCTGGCATTCATCACGATGGCCTCCACGCGGCCGGCCGACGTGAGCCCGTCCACCAGCGGCCACCAGGCGTCGATGTTGCGCCGCATGTCGGCCAGGCCGCCGGCGTGGTCGCCGAGGTGGTCGCGGATCGCGCCGCAGCAGCCGGCGCCGTCGGCGACCAGGGTCTGGATGCCGGCGGCGTCGAGCACGCGCGCGGTGGCGGCGTTGATGTTGGGCATCATCGCTGGCTGCACGCAGCCCAGCAGCATCAGCACCTTGCGCGGGTGTTCGCGCGTGGGCCAGCGGTGGGCGCCGGCCGGGGCCGGCGCCGGCACCTTGTCCTTCAGCGCCGCCGGCACCAGCGGGCGCAGCGCCTGGCCCAGCTTCATCGCGGGCGCGAACAGCGACGAGGTCAGCCCTTCCTTGAGCAGCCAGCGCAGCGTGCGCTCGCCGCGCGGGCGCGGCACACGTTCGTCCACCACGCGGCGGCCGATCTCCACCAGCTGCCCGTACTGCACGCCGCTCGGGCAGGTGGTCTCGCAGTTGCGGCAGGTCAGGCAGCGGTCCAGGTGCTGCTGGGTCTTGGCGGTGACCGGCGCGCCCTCGAGCACCTGCTTGATCAGGTAGATGCGGCCACGCGGGCCGTCGAGCTCGTCGCCGAGCAGCTGGTAGGTGGGGCAGGTGGCGGTGCAGAAGCCGCAGTGCACGCACTTGCGCAGGATGGCCTCGGCGGCCTGGCCGTCGGGCGTGCCCTGGAATTCGGGGGCGAGGTGGGTCTGCATCTCTCTCAGTCGTTCCAGCGTGCTCTGCGCGACGCGCGGTGCGGGAAGCCGGGTTCGGAGGCGGCGTGCGGCTCGCGG
>CAZUPH010000099.1:0-14544 GCA_964621995.1 uncultured Rubrivivax sp.
GGCACTGTGCGGTCGCCCGGCGGCGGCAGCGCCGCCCGCGCGGCCGCCTTGCGCATCCCGCTGAGCAGCCGCGAGCAGGAGGTGCTGGCGCGCATCGCCGACGGCGACAGCAACAAGGTCATCGCGCGCGCGCTGGAGCTGAGCCCGTTCACCGTCAAGCGCCACGTCTCGAACATCCTGGACAAGCTGGGGCTGGCCTCGCGCGGGCAGGCCGCGGCCTGGTGGCGGGCCCGCCCGGGCCCCTGATCCCGCCGGCCCGTCGCACCGGGCCGGGCCGGCGCCCATGGACCATGGTCCGCGTGGCCGATGGCGGCGCCCCGCCGGCCGGGAACACTGCCGGGCATCGACGCCGGACCCGCCGGCGCCGCTTCCCCGCCCAGACCCGGACCGCTGCGATGAACGACCCCCTGCCCCCCGCCGCCGGCGCGCCCGCCGCCCCCCGGCCGGACCTCTACGGCCCCGCGCACAAGGCGCTGCGCCGCGAACTCGGTGACGCCCTGCAGGCGCTGGGCCGCCTCGACGCGGACGACGAGGCCGAGCGACGGGCCACGCTGCGCACGCTGGGCGCGGTGCTGGCGCTGCTGCGCACCCAGCTGCGCCTGGAGGACGACTTCCTGCACACCGCGCTGGAGGCGAGGCGGCCGGCCGCCGCGATGCGCAGCGCCGGCGAGCACATCGAGCAGCGGCTGGCCATCGCCGACCTGGAGCAGGAGGCGGCCTCGCTGCAGGAGGCGCCGGCGCCGCGGCGCGCGCTGCTGGCCCAGCGCCTGTACCACCGCTTCGGCGCCTTCGTCGCCGAGCAGCTGATGCACATGCAGCGCGAGGCGGGCCCGAACAACGCGATGCTGTGGGCGCTGTATGCCGACGAGGACCTGCGCGCGCTGCAGCGCCGGCAGCTCGCGGCGCTGCCGCCTTGCGAGCGCGACGCGCTGCTGCTGAGCCTGGCGCGCAGCCTGCCGCCGCGCGAGCTGGCCGAGCCGCTCGCCGCACTGGCCGGCGTGCTGCAGGGCGAGGCGCTGGTCGGCACGCTGGCGCGCATCGCCGAGGCCCTGGACCCGCCGCGCGCCGACCGGCTGCAGCAGCACCTGCGCGCGGCCCTGGCGATGGCGCCCCCGGCGGCACCGACCGCCCCACGACCACCGCCGCACTGAGCGCGCGGTCCGGCCCGCGGACCCGGCCCCTGCCCCAGGGGCCGCGCCGGCGGATCCGTTCCGTTCCCCCGTTCCGCCTTTCCTCTTTCCTGCCACCCGGCGCGGCCGCCCGCCACGCCGATCTGCCCCCCGGGCGGCAGCGCCCTGCGCGCCGGCCGCCCCTCACCCCCGGAGTCCTGTCATGCCCACCCCCCTCGTCGCGGCCCCCGGCCGCCTGCAAGCCGCCGAGCGGCCCTGCACCGCCCGCCGCCGCTGGTCCATCGCCACCCTCGCCGCGCTGGCCACCGCCGGTCTGGCCGCCTGCGGCGGCGGCGACGATGCGCCGCGCATCGAGCGCTTCGACGCCGTCGGCGCGGCGCTGGTCGGCGAGCGCGCCGCGATGACCGCCACCTTCAGCGGCGGCAGCGGCCGCGTCGAGCCCGAGATCGGCACCGTGCGCAGCGGCGAACCCTTCGACAGCGCGGTGCTGGACCGCGAGCGCAGCTACACGCTGGTCGTCGAGTCGCCCGGCCGGCCGGCGGCGCGGCGCACGCTGACGCTGACGCCGCGGTTCCGCGACCGCCACGTCGTGCAGCCGGCCGGCCTGGGCGTGCAGGCCTTCGCCGCGGTCGCGCTGGCGGACGGCACGCCGCTGCTGGTCGGCGGCTCGCGCGGCGGCCCGGCGATGTCGACCGCGGTCGACCGCTGGGACCCGGCGCTGCAGCGCTTTCGCACCATCGCACACCTGGAGCACGGCCGCGCCGGCCACCAGGCGGTGCGCCTGCTCGCCGGCCCGCATGCCGGGCGCGTGCTGGTCGTCGGCGGCTACGCCGGGCTGCCGGAGCAATCGCCGGCCGAGCTGGTGGACCCGCAGACCGGTGCCGTCGGCGCGAGCGGCACGCCGGTGCGCGTGCGCTACGAGCATGCGCTGGTGGCGCTGCGCGACGGGCGCGCGCTGGTCGTCGGCGGCATCGGCCGCGACGACCTGGAGATCTGGGACCCGGCCAGCGGGCAGTTCCGCGTCGTCGCCGCGCGCATGCGCCACGAGCGCCGGATGCCGGCGGCGGCGCAGCTGGCCGACGGCCGCGTGCTGATCGCCGGCGGGCTGCACGATGGCGCGGTCGACGTGCCGGCCGAGCTCTTCGACCCCGCGACCGAGACCTTCCTGCCGGTCACCAGCGTGGCCGACGAGCGCCGCTACGGCGACCGCGCGCACCTGCTCTCCGACGGCCAGGTGCTGCTGGTCGGCGGCGAGCAGCAGCAGCAGCAGGGCGAGCCGCGGCCGGCCGCCACCGCGCTGCGCTACGACCCGCAGGCGCGCACGCTGGTGCGCGACCGCGCCTACCCGGTGCCGCTCGCCCGCGCCGCCAGCGTGCTGCTGCCCGACGACCGCGTGCTGCTCTTCGGCGGCCAGACGCCGGCCGAGGCGGCCAGCGCCGGCACGCTGAGCTTCGGCCGCGACGCCGTGCGCACGCTGGCGCCGATGCCGCAGCCGCGCCGGCTGCATGCCGCGCTGCGCCTGGCCGACGGCCGCATCCTGCTCTTCGGCGGCGACGACGGCCATTTCGAGGCGGTGACGCCGGTGCTGGTCTACGACTGAGGTCCGCGCGGCCGGCGCGCAGCCCGGCGCGGCGCGCCACTATGATGCCGGGGTCGGGTGTGCATGGTGTGCCCGGCCCCGGCGCGCCTTCGCGCCTGTCCCGTCCTGCCGATGGCCGCCGCGCCCCCTGCTCCCCCCGTCTCGCTGAACCCCGCCCAGCTCGCCGCCGTGCACCACCTCGCCGGGCCCTGCCTGGTGCTGGCCGGGGCGGGCTCGGGCAAGACGCGGGTCATCGTGCACAAGATCGCGCGGCTGCTGCAGGCCGGGGTGGCATCGAAGCAGATCGCGGCCATCACCTTCACCAACAAGGCGGCGGCCGAGATGCGCGAGCGCGCGAAGGCCCTCGTCGGCCCGCGCGCGGCGCGCGAGCTGGCGATCAGCACCTTCCATTCGCTGGGCGTGCGGCTGCTGCGCGACGATGGCGAGCGCGTCGGGCTCAAGCCCAGCTTCTCGATCCTCGACAGCGACGACGTGCTCGGCGTGCTGCGCGACGCCGGCGGCTGCACCGACAACGCGCTGGCGCGGCGCTGGCAGTGGACGATCAGCCTGTGGAAGAACCAGGGCCTGGACGCCGAGGCCGCCGAGCGCGCCGCGGCCGACGACGACGAGCGCGTCGCCGCACGCGTGATGCGGCTGTACCAGGAACGCCTGAGCGCCTACCAGGCGGTGGACTTCGACGACCTGATCGGTCTGCCGCTGGCGCTGCTGCGCCGCGACGAGGAGGTGCGCGCGAAGTGGCGCGAACAGTTCCGCCACGTGCTGGTGGACGAATACCAGGACACCAACGCCGTGCAGTACGAACTGCTCAAGGCGCTGGTCGGCGAAGGCGCGGGCTGCACGCCCTTCACCGCGGTCGGGGACGACGACCAGAGCATCTACGGCTGGCGCGGCGCGACGATCGACAACCTGAAGCGGCTGCCGCAGGACTTCCCGCAGCTGAAGGTGATCCCGCTGGAGCAGAACTACCGCTCCACCGGCCACATCCTGCGCGCCGCCAATGCCGTGATCGCCGGCAACCCCAAGCTGTTCGAGAAGAAGCTGTGGAGCGAATTCGGCGACGGCGAGCCGGTGCGCGTGATCGACAACGACGGCGAGGAGCACGAGGCCGAGCGCGCGGTGGCGCGCATCCAGTCGCTGCGTGCGGCCGGTGGCCACGTGCGCTTTGCCGACTTCGCGGTGCTGTACCGCGCCAACCACCAGGCACGCGCCTTCGAGCAGAAGCTGCGCGCGGCGCAGATCCCGTACAAGGTCAGCGGCGGCCAGAGCTGGTTCGACCGTGCCGAGATCAAGGACCTGTGCGCCTGGCTGCGCCTGCTGGTCAACCAGGACGACGACCCGGCCTTCCTGCGCGCGGTGACGACACCAAAGCGCGGCATCGGCCACCAGACGCTGGCCGCGCTGGGTGAATTCGCCGCGAAGTGGAAGGTCAGCCTCTTCGAGGCGCTGTTCGCGCCCAGCCTGGCCGCCGTGCTGAAGGGCCGCGCGCTGGAGGCGCTGCACGACTTCGGCCGCGAGGTCAACGAACTGCAGCACCGCGCCGGCCAGACCACCGGCGCCGAGGACGCGAAGGCACTGCTGCTGGGCTGGCTGAAGGACCTGGGCTACGAGCAGCACCTGTACGACGGCGAGGACCACGAGAAGCTGGCCGCCGCGCGCTGGAGCAACGTGCTGGACTTCGTCGACTGGATCGCCCGGCGCTGCGGCGGCGACGTGGTGCAGGACGCGGGCAAGGGCACGGGCCCCGCACCCCCCGAGGGGGGTTCGTCGCCCGGCGGAGCCGGATCGACGAACGAAACCGAGCGCCAGACCGTGCTGCAGGTGGCGCAGACCATCGCCGTCATCATCAGCCTGGCCGAGCGCGACGCCGAGCAGGACGTCGTGACGCTGTCCACGCTGCACGCCGCCAAGGGCCTGGAGTGGCCGCACGTGATGCTGGCCGGCGTCAACGAGGGCCTGCTGCCCTTTCGCAGCGGCGACGAGGAGATGACGGCCGAGCGGCTGCAGGAGGAGCGGCGGCTGATGTACGTGGGCATCACCCGCGCGCGCACGACGCTGGTGGTGAGCACGCTGCGCCGGCGCAAGAAGGGCCGCGACACGGTGCAGGGCGTGCCCAGCCGCTTCATCGCCGAGATGAAGCTCGACGAGGCCAAGGCGAAGGAGGACCCGCGCGAGCGGCTGAAGAAGCTGCGCGAGCAGCTCGCCGCGAAGTCCGCGGCGGCTGCACCGGCGGAGCCGGCATGAACGCTCGCGCGGCGCTGCCGGCGGCGCTGGTCGTCTGCGCCGCGCTGGCCATCGCTTCCGCGCCCTGGGCCTTGGCGCAGCCCTGGCTGAACTTCGTCTTCAAGCCGCTGGCGACCCTCCTGATCATCGCGCACGCCTGGCCGCGCGGCGCCGACCAGCCGGTGCTGCGGCGCTGGGTGCTGGCGGGCCTGGTGCTCTCGCTGGCCGGCGACGTGGCGCTGCTGTGGCCGCAGCAGGGCTTCCTGCCCGGGCTCGTGAGCTTCCTGCTCGCCCACCTGGCCTACCTCTGGGCCTTCACGCGCGTGCAGCGGCTGGCGGCCTGGTGGCCGGCGTTCGCGGCCTATGCGCTGGTGGCCGGCGGCATCCTCGCACTGCTGTGGCCCGGCGTGCCCGGGCCGCTGCGCGGGCCGGTGCTGGCCTACGTGGTGTGCCTGGCCGCAATGGCGGCGCAGGCCGCCGTGCTGTGGCGCCGCGGCAGCGAACGGGGTGCGCTGCTGGCGCTGGGCGGCGCGCTGTTCGTCGTCAGCGATGCGCTGCTGGCGACGAACCGGTTTGCCGGCCCGCTGCCGCTGGCCGGCCTGTGGATCCTGGCCCCCTACTGGGCGGCGCAGTGGTGCATCGCGTCCTGGCTGTCGCCGCGGCGCTGAACCACTATGCTGGGGTCTCCAGCCGGAGTGCCCCGATGACCCAGCCGCCCGCCGAGATCGCCCTGCCGCCGCGTCGCGAGGCACTGCGCGGCCTGCTCGCCCTGGGCCTGACGCTGCCGATGGCCCACGCGGTGCTGGCGCAGACGGGCCCGGCACCTGCACCGACTTCGACCTACGCCCCCACGCGCCGCGGCGGCGGCGGCACGCTGCGGATCCTGTCCTGGCAGGGCCCGACGCAGCTGAACCCGCATTTCGCCACCGGCACCAAGGACGCCGACGCCGCGCGCGTGTTCTACGAGCCGCTGGCGCGCTGGGACGCCGAGGGCGAGCTGCAGCCGGTGCTGGCCGCCGAGATCCCCAGCCGCGCCAACGGCGGCGTCGCCGCCGACGGCCGCAGCGTCGTCTGGAGGCTCAAGCGCGGCGTCACCTGGCACGACGGCACGCCCTTCACCGCCGACGACCTGCTGTTCAACGCCGAGTACGCGCGCGACCCGGCCACCGCGGCCACGACCCGCGGCCTGTTCGACGAGATGCAGTTCGTCCGGGTCGACAGCCACACGGTGCGTGTCGTCTTCGACAGGCCCACGCCCTTCTGGGCCAGCGGCTACTGCACGGCCTCGCTGATCGCGAAGCACCGCCACGAGGCCTTCCGCGGCGCCGCCAGCCGCGACGCGCCGGACAACCAGCGCCCGGTCGGCACCGGGCCCTACCGCTTCGTCGAATTCCGGCCCGGCGACGCGCTGCGCGCCGCGCTGAACCCCAGCTACCACGCACCGAACCGGCCGCACTTCGACGCGCTGGAGATCAAGGGCGGCGGCGACGCGCCCTCGGCCGCGCGCGCCGTGCTGCAGACCGGCGAGTACGACTTCGCCGGCACGCTGCTGGTGGAGGACGAGCTGCTGCAGCGCCTGGAGCGCGGCGGCCGCGGCCGCGTCGTCTTCAGCGACGGCGGCACGATGGAATTCCTGCTGCTCAACCCCACCGACCCGACCACCGAGCGCGACGGCGAGCGCTCGCACCCCGATACGCGGCACCCCCTGTTCAGCGACCCCGCGGTGCGCCGCGCCATCGGCCACCTGATCGACCGCGAGGGCATCCAGCAGGTCATCTACGGCCGCACCGCGGTGGCCACGCCGAACATCGTGCACAACCCGGCGCGCTTCCGCAGCCCGAACCTGCGCACCGAGTTCAGCATCGAGCAGGCCAACGCCGTACTCGACGCCGCCGGCTGGGCGCGCGGCACCGGCGGCGTGCGCACGAAGGACGGCCGTGCGCTGCGGCTGCTGTTCACGACCACCGTCAACGCCTCGCGCCAGAAGACGCAGACGGTGATCAAGAGCGCCCTGCAGCGCGCCGGCATCGAGGTCGAGCTGAAGGCCGTGACGTCCTCGGTCTTCTTCAGCGCCGACCTCGCCAACCCCGACACCAACGGCCGCTTCCACGCGGACCTGATGATGTACGCCAGCGGCATGGGCCAGCCCGACCCGGGCCGCTTCATGGACCGCTACGTCAGCTGGGAGGCCTCGAGCAAGGCCAACAAGTGGCAGGGCCGCAACGTGCTGCGCTGGAAGAACGCCGAGTACGACCGCCTGTACCGGGCGGCCGAGGTGGAGCTGGACCCGGTGCGGCGCGCCGCCCTGTTCGTGCAGATGAACGACCTCGTCTGCCGCGACGGCTACCTGGTGCCGCTGCTGTTCCGCCGCAACGTCAGCGCGGTGGCCGCCAGCCTGGTGGCGCCGGCCACCGGCTGGGACCTGGACATGAGCACGCTGGCGGACTGGTACCGCCGCGGCTGAGGGTGCCGGTGGCTCAGGAGGGCAGGAAGTCCACCGGCCAGGTGACGACCATCACCTCCACGTCCTTGGCGCCGAAGTCGAAGCTGCGGATGCGCGCCAGCAGCTTCTTCTCCAGATCCTCGGCCTGGAGTTCGCTCGAGACGATGCGCAGGCCCTCGACGGCGCCCGACGGCGCGATCTTCAGCTCCAGCACCACCTTGCCCTGCAGCGCCGGGTCGTCGCGCAGCGCGCGGTTGTACAGCGCGTAGATCGCGCCCTTGTTGCGCTCGAAGACGAGCTTGATCTCCTCGATGCTGCGGCTGGCCTTGCCGCTGCCGCTCTTCGTGAGCGTGCCGCCCTGTCCGGTGCCGCCGCTGCCGTTGCCGGCGCGGGTGCCGCCGCCGCCCGGGCCGCCGCCCCCGCCCCCGCCGGCCACGCCCTCGACCAGGGTGGTCGCGCGGCCCGCCAGTCCGCCGCCGCCGGTGTTGCGGCTGTAGGCGGCCGTATTGATGCCGCCGCTGCCGCCGCTGGCATTGGAGGTGATCAGCGCGCGCACCGGCACGCCGGCCTCGTCGCCCGCGCCCACCCCCGGGCCCTTGCCGGCGCCGACGCCGGGCCCGGGCTTGATGTCCTTGGCCAGTTGCACCGCCATCGGCGCGCCGGTCATCTCGGCGATCTCGTTCTTCATCGCCAGCAGGCCCACGCCGCTGGCGCGCTGGCGCGCCAGCTCGGTGGCCACCTCGCCCGGCGGCCGGCCCTCCACGGGCCGGCGCGCCTCGGGCACCGGTGCGGCCTGCTTCGGCGGCTGCTTCGGCGGCGGCACGGCCTCCTTGGGCGCCGGCTTCGCATCGGCGATCTCGGTCGCGGCCTCGGGCTTGACGGGCTTCGGCGGGGGTGCCGGCGGCGTGGCTGGGCGCTCCATCAGCAGCCGTGCCATCGGCGCCGGCAGCGGCTGCACCTGGCGCCGCTCCTCCTGCTTCTGCGGCACGAAGGGCATCACCAGGCCGAGCACCAGCGCGGCACCGACGACCCGCTTGAGGATGCGCTTGAAGCGGCGCTCGTCGTCGCCGCCGCTGGCCCAGGGCAGCTGCGGCCTGCGGAAGGACACCGCGGGCCGTCGCACGGCCGCACGCGGCGCCATCATCGGATTTGCCAACACTGCGGCGGTCATGACTCAGGCCTCGAAGCGGCGACGCACCGCGAAGGACACGTCGGCGAAATTGGCGCGCGCGCAGGAATACATGACCTTGCGCAGCAGCGCATAAGGCACTTCCTTGTCGGCGAGGATGGTCACCGCCTGCTGCTCGGCGCGGTTCTCCTCGCGCACGGCCTGGCGGCCGCCCAGCACCTCGAGCTCGGCCTTCAGCGCCGGGATCAGGTCCTCGGGCGAGGCCATGACCTGCGCCACGCTGGCCACCGGCCGGCCGTCGACCAGGATCTCGTCGCCGGCGATCACCAGCACCACGGTCTCCTTGGGCGCCTGCTCGGCATTGGCCAGCGGCAGCTGCACCTTGCGCGGGCTGACCAGCGTCTCCACGCCGACCGCGGTGGACAGCAGGAAGAAGATCAGGATCGTGAAGACGTCGATCAGGGCGACCAGGTTCAGGTCCACCCCCGAGCCCTTGCGCGACTTGCGTTCGGCGCGCCGCTCGAGCGCACTCATCTGGCTCATCAGGTGGCTCCCTTGACAGGCGCCCGCGCCGCGGTCGGTCCCGGCACGCCGGCGGCACCGGCCTGGCGCGACTCGCCGGCGCGCAGCGGCGCGTCGCCGATCGACACGGTGGGGAACAGCTCGGCGCGCAGCAGCTTGGCGCCGTCGGCGGTGACGGTGGAACGCATCGCGTCCATCACCTGCACCAGGTCGTCGTAGGGCGTGGCTGGCTCGGCCAGCAGCGTGGCCTCGCGCTTGTCGGGGAAGCGCGCCTTGACCTGCACCAGCAGCGAGGACAGCGCCTGGATGTCGGCGCCGTCGCCACGGCGCTCGATGCGCTGGATGAGCCCGCCGATGCGGTCGCCGACCTCCAGCGCGTCGCGCCGCACGACGATCTCGAGCTGCAGGTTGTTGCCCTCGATCCTCTCCATCGCCGACTGCGCCGCCGGCAGCTGCAGGTCCATCACCGCCAGCCGCGAGAAGACCGCGGTGGACAGCAGGAAGGGCACCAGCACGACGATCAGGTTGATGAAGGCCAGGATCTCGAGATCGGCCGCGTGCTTGCGCAGGCGACGTCGCTTCATGACGCGCGGGCCTCGCGCACCGCGGCCTCGCCGGTCAGGCGCTGCGCGAGGTTCAGGAAGGTGATCTTCGCGGCCTCCAGGCTGTCGACGATCTCGCTGGCGCGCGCCTGCAGGAACGAGTGGATCAGCAGGAAGGGGATGGCCACCATCAGCGCGAACGCGGTGTTGTTCATCGCGATCGAGATCGAGGCCGACAGCATCTCGGCCTTCTCGGCCGGGTTGACCGAGGCCACCGCGGTGAAGCCCTTGATCAGGCCGATGATGGTGCCCAGCAGGCCGACCAGCGTGATCACGTTGGCGAAGGTCGCGATGTAGTGCGTGCGCTTCTCCAGGCGCGGCACGATCTCCATCATGCCCTCCTCCATCGCGTGCTCGATGTCCTCGCGGCGGCGCGCGCTGGCCATGCGGGTGATGCCGTTGCTGACGATCTTGCCGACCGCGCTGTCGGACGCGGCGGCGGCCTGCGCCGCCTCCTTGAAGCGGCCGGCCTGCAGCATGGGCAGCAGCTGCTCCCACAGGCGGCGGTTCTGCGCCCGCGCGCGGTTGAGGAACAGGAAGCGCTCGATCGCGATCGCGATGCCGATCGCCATCATCGTCAGGCTGGGGTAGAGGAAGGGCCCGCAGTCCTGCAGGAACTTCACGGCGGTCTGGAAGGCGTTCATGGGGCGGCTCTCTCGGCTGGGGGTCGGGTGGGGTGGTCGGGTCAGGGCTTGCTGCTCGGGGCTGCCGCGGCGCCCGGCGAGGCGCGGGCCTGCACCTGCTGCGCATAGGCCACCTCGCGGCGGTGCACGTCGCGGTCGATGGGCGCCAGCGCCTCGTCGAGCACGCTGGCCACCGGGCGCCCGGCGAGCTGCCCGGGCAGCGGCTTCTTCCACGGCACGATGTACAGCACCTTGGGCAGCTCGCGGTTGCCGATGATCTGCGTGCGATCGATATCGGCACGGTCCTGCGCGAAGGCCACCGCCGAGGCGCCGGCCAGTGTGAGAAGCGTGAGGCTTCGTATCATCGCTGCGACTCCTTCGACGCCGTCTGCGCAGCCTGCGTGGCCTGCGCCGTCTGCGAGGCCTCGGCCACCACGGGCTTGCGCGCGCGGATCTCGGCCAGCCAGCGGTTGAGCACCGGTGCATCGCCGGGCGAGAGCTCCAGCGTGCGCTGGTACAGCGCCGCGGCCTTTTCGGGCTCGCCCAGGTACAGGTCCAGCAGGATGGCCAGGTTCAGGTGCGGCGCCGCGGCGGCCGGGTCGGCCTGCAGCGCGGCCTCGTAGGCGCGGCGCGCCGCGGCCAGGTCGCCGGCGCGGCGCTGCAGCACGCCGAGCTGGTTGAGCAGCGCAGCGTCGTTCGGCGCGCGCTCCAGCACCGCCTGCACCTGCTTCAGCTCGGCCGGCAGCCGCTCGTCCAGCCGCTCGGCCTTGCCCCAGCGCACGGGCTTGAGCTTCGCCAGCGCCGCGAAGCTCTGGCGCACGCCCTCGTCGTACAGGCCCTGCGTGCTGCGGCGGGCATTGGCCTCGTGCAGCTCGATGGCCTTCTCCTCGAACGGGAAGGCCTGCTCCTCGAGCATCACGTCGTACTGCTCGCGCTCGGCCTTGGACAGCTTCTTCGGGCGCTCGCTGTCGATCAGCGCGCGGCCGAAGTCCTGGTACAGCGCCGCGCTCAGGTAGGTGGCGGTGGTGGTGACCTCGGCCACGCCGGCCTCGGCGGCGGCGGCATAGGCCTGCAGCACCTGCTCCTTGCGCGCCTTCTTCAGCTTCAGGTTGCGCGCCAGCGGCTCGACCAGCCGCACCTGCCGGTAGGCGGCCAGCTGCGGCTCGGTCAGCGCCAGCGCGGCCTGCCCGCCCAGCGTGCGCGTGCGTGCGCTGCGTGCGTCGCCGCCGGCGGCGTCGGCGGCCACCACGGCCTGCAGCAGCTCGGTCGTGCGCGCCGCGCCCGCCGGGCCGGCCAGCCTCGCCAGCGCGACCTGCTTCCAGCGCGCCTCCACGGCCGGCTCCAGCGGCTGCGGAAAACGCTGCAGGTAGCGGTCCCAGGCGCGCATCGCGGTGGCCTGGGGCGTGTCCGGGGTCGGCATGGCCGCGACGGCCGCGGCCTGGCGTGCACGCTGCGCGCGCGTCGTGGCCTGGGCCGGGCGCGCCGCCTCGGCGGCGGCCACCGGCGCGGCCACGGGCCCGGCCTGCTCGGCCACCGCGTGGTACAGCTCGGCGGCCTGCCACAGCGCGCCGCGCGCCAGCGCGGGGTCGGCGGCGGCCTGGGCGACACGCTCGAACTCGGCCGCGGCCAGCGCCTTGCGGTCCAGCTCGAGGTAGGCCAGGGCCAGGCGCGAGGGCACCTCGGCCTGCAGCGCATGGCCCGGGTGCTCGCGCCGGAAGGCCTCCAGCGCGGTGGCGGCGGCGGCCCAGTCCTTCAGGCCGACGAGCGCCGCGGCGGCGTCGAACTGCGCCGTCGCGCGCACCGCGCTGCCGGCCGGCAGCGCCAGCGCGGCGATGCGCGCGAAGTGCGCCACCGCGTCGCGCGCCTGGCCGGCGCTGCGCGCGGCCTCGCCCTGCTTGTAGATCGCGGCGGCCTGGCGCTCGACGAAGTCCGCGCGCGCGGCGTCGCGCTCGCCCAGCAGCGCCAGCACCTCGGCGTAGGCCTGCTCGGCGTCGGCAAAACGCGCCGCGTCGAAGGCCTGGTGCGCGATCACGGTCCAGGCCACGCGGCGCAGCGCCGGGGCCGGCGGCGGCTGCAGCGCCAGCGCCTGGCGCGCGACGGCCACCGCCGGTTCGCCCTCGCCCAGCGCCCACAGCTGCTCGGCGGCATGGGTCAGCACGCTGCCGGCGCGCGCGTCGTCGGCGTAGCGGCCTGCGAAGCGCCGCGCGCTGGCCACCGCCTGGCGCTGCAGTGCCGGGCGCTGTTCCGCCGCGGCAGCCTTCTCGAGCTGGGCGTAGGCCAGCAGCGCCGCATAACCCGCGTCGGCGCCGCGCGCAATGCGCGGCTCGCCGTACGCGACCTGCTCGTACTCCACCGCGGCCTGGTCGTGGCGGCGGTCCTCGGTCAGCAGTTCGCCGAGCAGGAAGCGCTGCTCGGCCGCCTGCGCGCTGACCGTGCCGGCCGGATAGCTGGCCAGCAGCTCGCGGTACCAGCGCACGGCCTCCTGCACGTCGGCGGCCGCCTTGCTCTGCTGCGCCAGCGCGTGGTGGTGGCGCGCCAGGTCCGCGAGGTGGGTGCGCACCAGCGGCTGCGCACGCTCCCAGCCGGCCGGGTTGGCGCGGCGGAACTCGCTGGCCGCGCCGTAGCGCAGCACGTGGTCCTTCTTGGCCTGCAGCGCCAGCGTGGGCAGGCCGTTCTTCTCGTAGATCTCGATGACGCGGGCCTGCAGCAGCGGCGCCTGCGCGTGCAGCGGCTGGCGGCGCACGAAGGCGGCATAGGTGTCGGCGGCGTCCTTGATGCGCTCCTGGCGGATATAGAGCTCGCCGAGCTGCTGGAAGACGCGGAACTGGTAGGCCTCACGCACCGCGCCGGTGATGTAGGGCGCCACCGACTCGGCGCCGTTCAGGCTGGCCAGGCCGATGCTGGCGACGCGGAAGGTGTCCTCGACGAGCTCGCGGTCGGCGCGCGTCAGCGCCTTCAGCTCGGCGAGCTCGGTGGCCTCGCGCTGCTCCTCGGGCAGCGCACCGAGCTTCAGGTCCAGCACCGCGAAGAAGGGGTGCAGCGCCTCCTCGATGCGGCCGAGCTTGAACAGCGACCAGCCCTGCATGTACAGCGCGCGCTCGCGGAAGGGCGTGGCGCGGCCGCCGGCCAGCACGGTGGCGTAGGCACGCTCGGCGGTCTTGTAGTCGCGCGTGGCGAAGAGCAACTCGCCGCGGCGGAAATGCGCCTCGTCGGCATGATCGGTGTCGGGATGCGCGGCGACCAGCCGGCTCAGCGTGGCCAGCGCGTCCTCGAGCCGCCCGCCCTGCTCCTGCGCGCGTGCCAGCTGGTAGAGCACGCGGTCGGTGCGCGGGTCCTTCGGGTGGTCCTTGAGGAAGTCCTGGTAGCGCGCGATGGCCTCGGCGTAGTCGCGGCCGGCGTCGGCCTCGGACTCGGCGCTGCGGCGGTCGGCGCGGTCCATCGCCAGGTCGCCCAGGCGGCGCATCGCCTCCGGGCGCTGCGGCGCCCCGGGTGCGGCGGCCAGGAAGGCGCGGTAGGCGGCGATGGCCTGCTCCTCGGTGACCGCGACCTTCTCGTCCTTCGGCACCGCGACCTCGCGCTGCGCCAGCGCGGCCAGCGTGGGCTGGTCGTCGCCGGGCAGCGTGCGCGGGCCGGCGCAGCCGGCCATCAGCGCGGCGGCGGCCGCCAGCACGGCCGTCGGCACCGCGGGAAGGAGGCCGCCGGTGCGGAGGGTGTGCCGCAGCTTCATCGCGTGAGCTCCGCCGCGCCGGGGCCGCTGCTGGCGAGCTGCGCGCGGTCCAGGATCTGCGCGATGGCCAGCCGGGCCTGCGCGGTGTAGAGGTCCAGCCGCTGCTGCTGGGCCTGCAGCTCGGCCGCGGCCAGGTCCTGCAGCAGCGCACGCTGCGCCAGCTCGGTCTGCGCCAGCGGCGACTGCAGCGCCGCGATGCGTGCGCCGAGCGCGGCGATGCGTGCGGCGAAGCCCTCGTGGCGGCGCGGTTCCTCCTGCTGCGCGCGGGCCAGGGCGGCTTCGCGCTCGCCCGCCTGCGCGAGCAGCGCGTCGCCGTCGCGCAGCGCCTTCCTCGCGTCCCAGCTGCGCGCCGGGAATTCCTGCATCAGCTGCCAGGTCAGCGCGCCGGCGGCGCGGCGCAGGCGCTCGGCGGCATCGGCCAGCCCGGCGGCGTCGGCGCCGTCCGCCGCGCCGGCGCGCGCGAGCACCTCGCGGCCGCGCGCGATGCGGGCCAGCGTCGCCTGTTCGCCCTCGTTCGCGTAGGCCGACGCATCACGCTCGGCCTCGGC
>CAZUPH010000100.1:0-14536 GCA_964621995.1 uncultured Rubrivivax sp.
CGGCCGCCACGCCGGGAGGCTGCGGCGGCGCCGGCGCCTCGCCGCGCGCCGGCCAGCGCCACACCAGCGGCGTCAGTGTCCAGTCGAAGTGGGTCAGCGCATGCTCGATCGGCTCGAGCCACCGGCCCTCGCCCGGCCAGCCGGCCACCAGGCGCTCCAGGTCCTCGGTGGCGTCGAATTCGGGCAGGGTCCACAGCCCGGCCCACACGCCGGTGGCAGGCCGCTGCACCAGCCACCAGTGCCCCCGGTGCTGCAGCCACAGCAGCGCATGCGCGCGGCGGCCCCGGCGCAGCCGGCGCGTCTTCACCGGGTAGGCCCCGGGGTCGCCCTCGCGCCGGGCCGCGCAGTCGGCCTGCAGCGGGCAGGTCGCGCAGGCCGGCCGGCGCAGCGTGCACACGGTGGCGCCGAGGTCCATCAGGCCCTGGGTATAGGCCTGCACGCCGCGCGCCGGCAGCAGCGCGCCGGCCAGCGCCCACAGCCGCCGCTCCTCGGCCGCCTGCGCGAGGTCGCCGGAAAAGCCCAGGACGCGTGTCAGCACCCGCTTGACGTTGCCGTCCAGGATGGCCACGCGCTCGCCGTGGCAGAAGGCCGCGATCGCCGCCGCCGTGCTGCGGCCGATGCCGGGCAGCGTGGCGAGCTGCGCGGCGCTGCGCGGAAACTCGCCGCCATGCCCGGCGACGACCGCCTGCGCGCAGCGGTGCAGGTTGCGCGCACGGCTGTAGTAGCCCAGGCCGCTCCACAGCGCCAGCACCTCGTCCAGCGGTGCGGCGGCCAGCGCGCGCACGTCGGGGAAACGGTCGAGGAAGCGCGCGTAGTAGCCCAGCACGGTGGCCACCTGCGTCTGCTGCAGCATCACCTCCGACAGCCAGACGCGGTAGGGATCGCGCGTGCGCTGCCAGGGCAGGTCGTGGCGGCCGTGGCGGCGCTGCCAGCGCACCAGCTTCGTGGCGAAGCCCGCGGGCAGCGGCGCCGCGCTGGCGGCCGCCGGCACGGCCGGACCGCGGCGCGCCGTCAAGCGGCGTCGCGCCGCAGCGGCAGCTCGGGCGTCGTGGCGTCCACGGTCAGGCTGCGCGCGCTGGCCAGCGCCTCCTCGGCCAGGCCGGACAGGCGCTGCTGCAGCGCGGCCAGGTGCCCGTCCTGCGCCTGCACCTCGGCGATGCGCGCCTCCAGGTCGCCGGTGGCGTCCTGCACGCGCGCGAGCGCATCGCGCCGGCGCGTGAAGCCGCGGCGGCGCTCGCGCAGCTGCACCTCGACCTGGCTGGAGGCCGCCTTGCTCCACAGCTCGATCTCGCCGGCGGCGTTCTCGAACACCACGCGCAGCTTGGACAGCAGCATGCGACGGAACTGCTCGGCGAAGCCGGGTGCCGCCATGCGCCAGGCCTGGCCGAGCCCGAAGTAGCGCCGGTAGCTCTGCTCGATGAGGTCGAGCTCGGCCTCGAAGGGCGCCAGGGTCGGGACCGGCGCCAGCGCGAAGGCGAAGCCGAAGTCGGTGTTGAGCTGCCGGAAGCTGCCCTCCAGCATCTGGCGCAGTTCCTCGGCCTGCACGCCGGCCTTGCCCAGCGCCGCGCGCAGCCGCGCCGTCAGCATGTCGAAGGCGGCGCGGCCGCCCAGCTTGAACGGCCGGCTCTGCATCGCCGACTGCATCGCGGCGACCTCGGCGCGCAGCGCGTCGCTGGACAGCAGCGCCAGCAGCGTGCGCAGCTGCTTGGCCTGCACGGCACGCAGCGCGGCCAGCCGCGCGGTGCAGCGTTCGAAGTCGGCGATGTCGGCGTCGACGCGCTCGATCATCATGCGCAGCTTGGCGCCGCTCTTGCCGCGCAGCCCGCGCAGCTCCAGCAGCTGCTCGGCGAGCTGGCGGCGGCGGTCGGCCAGGCGCGCGCCGGCGGTGCGCCGCAGCTGCTCGACCACGCCGACGGCACCGCCGACCAGCAGGTCGCGCCGGCGCGGCAGCAGCTCGCTGACCAGTGCGGCCTCCAGCGGCGGCAGCCGGCTCACGGCGAGCGCCTCGGCGTCGCGCTCCACGCGCGCGGCCAGCGCGTCGCGCGCCGACAGCGCGAAGACGCGCTTGAGCGGCACCTGCAGCTGCGCAGCGGCGTCGCGGCGCTGCTGCTCGATCTGCGCCAGCACCTCGGCGCGCGTGGCCAGCGGATCGGCCAGCGTGTCGATCTTGTTGAGCACGACGAAGCGCTCGAGACCCGCCGGCCCGAGGTGGTCGCGCCAGATCGCGAGGTCGGACTTCGTCACGCCGGTGTCCGCACCGAGCACGAAGACCACGGCGTGGGCCGAGGGCAGCAGGCCCAGCGTCAGCTCGGGCTCGGCGCCGATGGCATTCAGGCCCGGCGTGTCGATGACGACCAGCCCGCGCTCGAGCATCGGGTGCGGGTAGTTGATCAGCGCATGGCGCCAGGCCGGCACCTCGACGCTGCCGTCCGCCGTCTGCGGCGGGTTGTCCTCGGGCTGCGAGGCGTCCCAGAAGCCCAGCGCCGCTGCCTGCTCGACGCTGACCCGCTGCGTGCGCGTCACCGCGGCGAGCGCCTGCGCCAGCGTCTGCGGGTCGTGCGGGTCCAGCGGCACGTGGTGCCAGTGCTCGTCGCGCGTGCGCAGGTCGGCCAGCGCGAGCCCGCGCAGGCGGGTCTCGATCGGCAGCAGCGACAGCCGCACCGGCTGCACGGCGTCGAAGCGCAGCTCCACCGGCGACATCGTCGTGCGCCCGGGCGTGGCGGGCAGCACGCGGCGGCCGGCCTCGGCAAAGAAGATCGCGTTGATCAGCTCGGACTTGCCGCGCGAGAACTCGGCCACGAAGGCCAGCACGAGCTTGTCCGAGGACAGCCGCTCGCGCAGCGCGGCCAGCAGCGTGGCATCGGCGTCGTCCAGCAGCTCCTGCTCGGCCAGCGCGCGGCCGAGCTGCGCGACATGGCGGTCGAGTTCGGCGCGCCACGCGGCGAGCACGTCGAGACTGCGTGCGATGGAGCTGGACATGGACGGCAACGGCGCAGCCGCAGCGGGCGGCGCCGACGATCGCGACCGGGCCATGCTAGCGCAGCGCCCCGGCGCCACCCCCCGTTCGCGGGGGCGTGGCAGGTCGGATTTCACGATGCGATGCGGCTTGGCGGCACCGCCCCTGCCGCCGGCGCGACCGGCTAGCGCCGCTGGCAAGCGGCGCAGAAATAGGTCGAGCGCTGCCCCATCACGCGCCGAACGATCGGCGCGCCGCAGCGCGGGCAGGGCTGGCCCGCGCGGCCGTATACCGCGGCCGCGGCCTGGAAGGCGCCGGCGGCGCCGTGCACGTCGCTGAAGTCGCGCAGCGTCGAGCCGCCGAGCGCGAGTGCGCGGGCGAGCGTGTCGCGCAGGGCCTCGAGCAGCCTTGCGGCGCGCGGGCGGCTGATGCGGTCGGCACGCAGCGCCGGGTGGATGGCGGCGGCGAACAGGGCCTCGCAGGCGTAGATGTTGCCGGCGCCGACGACCACGCTGCCGTCGAGCAGCACCGCCTTGACCGGCGCGCGGCGGCGCTGCAGCGCCGCGTGGAAGCGCTCGGGCGTCAGCGCGGCATCGAAGGGTTCGGCGCCCAGACGGGCGAGCAGCGGCGCCGCCGGCGCGGCGTCCAGCCCCGGCGACCAGAGCACCGCGCCGAAGCGGCGCGGGTCGTTCAGCCGCAGGGTGCCGCGGTCGGTGACGAGGTCGAAGTGGTCGTGCGGTCCCGGCGCGCCGGCGGCCGCGCCCGGCAGCCAGGCCAGCGAGCCCGACATGCCCAGGTGCAGCAGCAGCCCGCCTTCGCCCTGGCCCGCGCGGGCCAGCGGCAGCCACAGGTACTTGGCGCGCCGCTCGGCGCCGCCGACCGTGGCGCCGGCCAGCGCCTCGGGCGCGCGGCCCAGCGGCCAGCGCAAGGGCTTGCCCAGCCGCGCCGCGACGACGCGTGCACCGGCCAGCGGCCCGGCGATGCCGCGCCGCGTGACCTCCACCTCGGGCAGTTCGGGCATGAAACCATTATGTGAGAATGAACTCGAACGGCCTGCGCGGCGCTGGTGCACACTGCCGTGCACCCTCAGCGCGCCGCCCGCGGCCCCGGCCGATCGGCGCGCCCTGCCGTCCTCCCGCGTCCTCCCGCACTTCCCGAGATTGCCGATGCCGCAACGCCCGCGCTGGCGCCCTGCCCTCGCCGCCTGCCTGGCGGCTGCCTGTGTCGGCCTCGGCGCCGCCGGCGTCGCGCGTGCCCAGGACGCTGCCGCCCCGGCGGCGGTCGCCGCCGCGCCGCCCCAGCCCTCGGCGCTGGACGACCGGCTGCTGTACCAGCTGCTGGTCGGCGAGATGGCGCTGGCGCAGGGCGACGTGGGCACCGCCTACGCGTGGATCCTCGACGCCGCGCGGCGCACGCGCGACGAGACGCTGTTCCGCCGCGCCACCGACATCGCGCTGCAGGCGCGCGCCGGCGACCAGGCGCTGGCCGCCACGCGCGCCTGGCGGCTGGCGCAGCCGGAGTCGGCCGAGCCGCTGCGGCTGCAGCTGCAGATCCTGCTGGCGACCAACCGCGCCGAGCAGCTCGGCGAGCCGCTGCGCGTGCTGCTCGAGAAGTCGCCGCCGGCCGAGCGACCGGGCTTGATCGCCGCACTGCCGCGCTTCCTTCAGCGCGCCAACGACCCCGCGCTGCTGGCGCGCACGCTCGAGGAGACGCTCGCGCCCTGGCGCGACGCGGTCGACACGCGCGTGCCGGTGCGCGTGGCCACGGGCCGCGCCTGGCTGCAGGCCAAGGACGCGGACCGTGCGCTGGCGCTGGCGCGCGAGGCGCAGGCCCTGGATCCCGCAGCGCCCGGCCCGGCCCTGCTGGCAATGGAGCTGATGCGCGAGCGCCCGGCAGCCGAGGACCTGGTGCACACCTACCTGCGCCAGGACAAGCCGGAACCCGCGATGCGCCTGGCCTACGTGCGGCTGCTGACCGGCGCGCAGCGCTTCGCCGACGCGGTGACGCAGCTGGAGCTGGCCACGCGCGCGCAGCCCGACGAGCCCGGGCCCTGGCTCTCGCTCGGGGCGCTGCACCTGGAGCTGAAGCACCCGCGCGAGGGTGAGGCCGCCCTGCTGCGCTACATCGAGCTCGTGCAGGGCGCCACGCCGGGTGCCGCGGCGGCTGGGGCCGCGCAGGCGGCCACCGCCGCCCCCGGCGACGACGCCGAGGACGACGCCGCGCCGCGCCCGGACCAGGGGCTGGTGCAGGCCTGGCTGATGCTGGCCCAGTCGGCCGAGCAGCGCGGCGACTTCAAGGCCGCGGAGGACTGGCTCGCCCGCGTGGCCGACCCGCAGCGCGCGCTGGAGGTGCAGACGCGCCGCGCCAGCATGCTGGCGCGCCAGGGCCGCGTGACGCAGGCGCGCGAGCTGATCCGCGCCACGCCCGAGCGCAGCGACGAGGACGTGCGCGCCAAGCTGCTCGCCGAGGCCGGCGTGCTGCGCGAGGTCAAGCGCTGGAACGACGCCTACCAGGTGCTGGCCGACGCCGCGTCGCGCTTTCCCGAGGACACCGACCTGCTCTACGAGCAGGCCATGATGGCCGAGAAGGGCGACCGCCTCGACGAGATGGAGCGCCTGCTGCGCCGCGTGATCGAGCTCAAGCCCGACAACGCGCATGCCTACAACGCATTGGGCTACTCGCTGGCCGATCGCGGCATGCGCCTGCCCGAGGCGCGGCAGCTGATCGAGCGTGCGCTGGAGCTGGCGCCCGGCGACCCCTTCATCACCGACAGCCTGGGCTGGGTCGAGTTCCGCATGGGCAACCGCGAGGCGGCGCTCGTGCACCTGCAGCGCGCCTGGGCGGCGCGGCCGGACACGGAGATCGGCGCCCACCTCGGCGAGGTGCTGTGGGCCATGGGCCGCCGCGACGAGGCGCGCCGCATCTGGCGCGAGGCGCAGGGCCGCGACGCCGCCAACGAGGTGCTGCGCGAGACGCTGGCGCGGCTGCGCGTGAGCCTCTGACGCCGGCCATGCGCCGCCTGCTCGCCGGCATCGCGGCCGCGGCCCTGCTCGCCGGCTGCGCGACACCGCCGCGCGAGAGTGCGGACTGGACGGTGGGCCGGCTGAGCCTGCGCGTGGATGCGCAGGGCACGCAGCTGGCGCAGGCGGTGTCCGCCGGCTTCGAGCTGCGCGGCGACGGCCAGGCCGGCGAACTGCGGCTGTCCACGCCGCTGGGCAGCCGCATCGCCGCGGCACGCTGGTCGCCCGGCAGCGCGGTGCTGGACGACGGACGCGGCGAACGGCGCTACGCGACGCTGGACGAGCTCTCGCGCGCGGCGCTCGGCGAGCCGCTGCCGCTGGCCGCGCTGCCCGACTGGCTGGCCGGCCGCCCCTGGCCGGGGGCTGCGCATGCGCCGACGCCCGAGGGCTTCGAGCAGCTCGGCTGGCAGGTCGCGACGCAGCGCCGCGCCGAGGGCGTGGTCGAGGCGCGCCGCACCGCGCCGCCTGCGGTGTGGCTGCGGCTGCGGCTGGAGGAGCCCGCCCCGTGAGCCTGCGCGCGCTGTACGACGTGCCGGCGCCGGCCAAGCTGAACCTCTTCCTGCACGTGGTCGGCCGCCGCGCCGACGGCTACCACCTGCTGCAGTCGCCCTTCGTGCTGATCGACTGGGCCGACCGGCTGCACTTCGAGCGCCGCGAAGACGGCACCCTGCGGCGCCACGACCTCGGCCCGGCGCTGCCCGCGGACGACCTGTGCCTGCGCGCCGCGCGCGCGCTGCAGCAGGCCAGCGGCACGGCGCTGGGCGCGGAGATCTCGGTGGACAAGCAGCTGCCCTGGGGCGCGGGCCTGGGCGGCGGCAGCTCCGACGCCGCGAGCACGCTGCTGGCGCTGAACCGGCTGTGGGGCCTGCACTGGCCGCGCGAGCGGCTGGCGGCCATCGGCCTGGCGCTGGGCGCCGACCTGCCCTTCTTCGTCGGCGGGGGCAACGCCTTCGTCGAGGGCATCGGCGAGCGGCTCACGCCGCTGGTGCTGCCGACGCTGCACTTCGCCGTCGTCAAGCCGCCACCACCGGTGGCCACGCGCGACATCTTCCAGCACGCCATGCTCAAGCGCGACAGCAAGCCTGTTATACTCGCAGGCTCTCTTGAGGAGGCTGGTTGCGCAGGTGCTTCGGCCGAGGTGGTGGCCGCGCCCGCAGCGTGGTGGGAAGGTCCGGGCGCAGGCTACGGCTCCAACGACCTGCAGGCCGCCGCCGAGGCCGTGTGCCCCGAGGTCGCGCAGGCGGCCGCGTGGCTGCGGTCGAGGTACGGCAACAGCCGCATGACGGGCTCCGGCAGCGCGGTCTTCTCGAGAGTGGGCACGGAGGCGCCACCCCTGGCGACATTCCCGTCGGATGAACTTCCGGCGGGCTGGGTGGGGCGGATGTGCCGCAGCCTGGACCGGCATCCCCTGGCGGACTGGTCTTCCGGCTGAAGCGTTTTCTGGGCGGCGGTGCGAGCCGTGGCCTGTGTAGGGGAGTCGCCAAGTTGGTTAAGGCATCGGATTTTGATTCCGACATTCGAGGGTTCGAATCCTTCCTCCCCTGCCAAACCTTCCTCTGACGCCGGGACCTGAACCCGGCCGGGCCGCTGGCGAAAGACCCCCACCGTGCTGTTCAATACCGTGCTGTTCACCGGCAACGCGAACCCGGTGCTGGCCCAGGAGATCGCGTCGCACCTCGGCGTGGAGCTCGGGCAGGCGCAGGTAGGCCGCTTCTCCGACGGCGAGGTCACCGTCGAGATCCGGCAGAACGTGCGCGCGCGCGACGTCTTCGTCGTGCAGCCCACCTGCAGCCCGACGAACGAGAACGTCATGGAGCTGCTGATCATGGTCGATGCGCTCAAGCGTGCCAGCGCGCGCCGCATCACCGCCGTGATCCCCTACTTCGGCTATGCGCGGCAGGACCGCCGCCCGCGCAGCACGCGGGTGCCGATCAGCGCCAAGGTCGTCGCCAACCTGCTGGAGACGGTGGGCGTGGAGCGCGTGCTGACCATGGACCTGCACGCCGACCAGATCCAGGGCTTCTTCGACATCCCGGTCGACAACATCTACGCCAGCCCGGTGCTGCTGTCGGACCTGAAGAGCCGCAAGTATTCGAACCTGGTCGTCATCTCGCCCGACGTCGGCGGCGTCGTGCGCGCGCGCGCGCTGGCCAAGCAGCTGGGCTGCGACCTGGCCATCATCGACAAGCGCCGCCCGGCGGCCAACGTCTCCGAGGTCATGCACGTGATCGGCGAGATCGAAGGCCGCAACTGCGTGATCATGGACGACATGATCGACACCGCCGGCACGCTGGTGAAGGCGGCCGAGGTGCTGAAGGAACGCGGCGCCAAGAGCGTGTACGCCTACTGCACGCACCCGGTGTTCAGCGGCCCCGCGGTGGAGCGCATCGCGGCCAGCCAGATCGACGAGGTCGTCATCACCAACACCATCCCGCTGGGCGACGCGGCCAGGGCCTGTCCCAAGATCCGCCAGCTCAGCGTGGCCTTCCTGTTCGCCGAGACGATCCGCCGCATCAGCGACGGGGAGTCGGTGACCTCGCTGTTCGCAGACCAGAACAGCAACTTCTAGAGCCCTGGTCGCGGGGCTCGTCCATTACCGGAGTGTTCATGAAATTCACCGCCTACGAGCGTACGCTGCAGGGGACCGGAGCGAGCCGCCGCCTGCGCAACGCCAGCAAGGTGCCCGGCATCGTCTACGGTGCCGGCACGCCCCAGATGATCGAGCTCGATCACAACGCGCTGTTCTTCGCGCTGAAGAAGGAAGCGTTCCACTCGTCCATCCTCGAGATGGAACTCGCCGGCCAGACCCAGAAGGTGCTGCTGCGCGACTTCCAGATGCACGCCTTCAAGCCCATCGTGATGCACGTGGACTTCCAGCGCGTGGACGAGACCACCCGCCTGCGCAAGAAGGTGCCGCTGCACTTCGAGGGCGAGGAGAACAGCCCGGCGGTGAAGACCGACAAGTGCCTGGTCGGCCACGTCACGACCGAGCTCGAGATCGAATGCCTGGCCTCGCAGCTGCCGGAGTTCGTGACCATCGACCTGTCGGGCCTGGTCAAGGGCACCAGCCTGCACGCCAGCGACCTGAAGCTGCCCCCGGGCATCAAGGCCGTCAAGCACGGCACGCTGAACCCGGTGATCGTCTCGGTCACCGTGCCCAAGGTCGAGGAAGAGGTCGTCGCCGCGCCGGTGGTCGCCAAGCCCGAGAAGGGCAAGGGCGCCAAGCCGAAGAAGGACGAGAAGCAGAACAAGAAGTGATCGGCAGGCGTGCCCGTCGCGGGCGCGCCGACGAACCAACGGCCGGCCGGGTCACCCCGGGCCGGCCGTTCTTCTTGTGGGGCCGCGGCTGGTGCGGCCGGCCGTCAGGCGCTCAGCGGCCGCGCCGGCGCACGGCACCCGCGGCGAGCAGCGCCAGGCCGGAGAGCAGCAGCGTGGCCGGCTCCGGCACGTTGGCGGTGCGGTTGTCGCGCAGGACCACGTTGTCCAGGATGGCGCCGATGTTGTCGCCGCCTGCGCCCTCGATGAAGAAGCGCCAGTTGCCGGTGAAGTTCTGACCCAGCAGGCTGCCGCTGAAGGTGGCGAACGGGGCGCTCGGGGCCAGCGGGCCGGCACTCAGCGTGGACTCGAAGCCGGTGTCCACGCTGATCAGGCCGTAGGTCACCGTGTCGCTGGCGCCACCGCGCTGGTTGCCCGACAGCATCAGTTCGAAGGTGTACTCGACACCGTCGTCGAAGTCGAAGACCTGCCGGGTGGTGATGCGCCCGGCGTCGCGGGTGGAGCCGTCCATGTCCAGGCAGCCGCCGGTGCCGCCGACGCAGCTGATGCCGAAGCCGCCGCTGCGGATGTAGTCGATGGTGCCGCCGCTGACCGTCCAGTTGATCAGGCCGTTGAAGTTCAGCACCGACGACGCACTGTCGGCGTCGAAGTTGTCCGGGAAGATGATCCCGGCCTGGGCCGGCGCGGCAAGGAGCGCGGCGGCGACTGCGGCGGCGGCGGTGGCGGCCTTGAACGACATGGTGGGACTCCCTGGACGGCTTGAAGACGCTGGAGACAGGGCGGCAAGTTCCGGGCCGCCGGACGAAAGGCCTGTGACGCCGGGCACTTCGCGATGTTCGGCGGTCCATCCGCGCGGGAATCGTCAGGTTTTCCGACACCCCCGCCCGGCGGGTCGGCTTCCCACCGAGGGGCTGCGCACCCGCCGGGTGGACGCCGCCGCGAAGGGTCCTGCCCATAATCCCGCCCCATGATCCGACTCTTCGTCGGCCTGGGCAACCCGGGCCCTGAATACGAGGCCACGCGCCACAACGCGGGGTTCTGGTGGCTGGAGGCGCTGGCCGGCAAGCTGGGCGCGCGGCTGCAGCCCGAGCGCGCCTACCAGGCGCTGGCCGCGCGCGTTGCGCTGCCGGGCCTGGCCTCAGGCCCCGTGTGGCTGCTCGAGCCGATGACCTACATGAACCGCTCGGGCGTGTCGGTGGCGGCCCTGGCGCGCTTCTACAAGATCGCGCCGGAGCAGATCCTGGTCGTGCACGACGAGCTGGACCTGCAGCCCGGCCAGGCCAAGCTCAAGTTCGGCGGCAGCGCCGCCGGGCACAACGGGCTGAAGGACATCCACGCGATGCTCGGCACGCTGGACTTCTGGCGCTTGCGCCTGGGCATCGGGCACCCGGGCGTGAAGGCCGAGGTCGTCAACTACGTGCTGAAGAAGCCTTCGCCCGAGCATCGCGACGGCATCGCCAAGGCCATCGAGCAGTCGCTGGCCGCCAGCGAGCTGCTGATCGCCGGCGAGATGGACCGCGCGCTGGCCGCCATCCACGCCCAGCCGCCGCGGCCGAAGCCACCGCGGCGGCGGCCGCCGCCCGACGCCGCGCAGCCACCCCAGGGAGAACCGTCATGAAGTTGCCGAGCCTGCTGCTGATCGCCGTCCTGGCGCTGCCCGCCGCGGCTCAGACCGTCTGGCGCTGCGGCCCGGGCGTCTATGGCGACCGCCCCTGCGCCGATGGCCGCGCGGTCGACGTCGCCGACCCGCGCAGCGACGCGCAGCGCCAGCACGCCGCGCTGGTGGCGCTGCGCGGTCAGCGGCTGGCCGAGGAACTGCGCGCAGAGCGGCTGGCACGCCATGCACAGGCGGTGCCGGTGCCGGCCGCCGCGGCGGCCGCGTTCAGGCCGCCGCCGGATCGGGCAGCGGCGAAGTCGCCGACGCAGGATCGGCCGAAGCCCCGGAAGGCGTCGAAGCGCCCGCCGGATGCAGCCGATGGAACTTGGCGAGCAGCTGCGCCGGTGTCTCGACGTGCGAAGGATTGACCGGGATGCAGCTCACCGGGCACAGCGCCACGCACTGCGGTTCGTCGAAGTGGCCGACGCACTCGGTGCAGCGGTGGGGGTCGATCTCGTAGATCTCCGCGCCCATCGAGATCGCCTGGTTGGGGCACTCGGGCTCGCAGACATCGCAGTTGATGCACTCGTCGGTGATCCAGAGTGCCACGGCCCGGTGCTCCTGCTCAGTTGTCCTGGTGCGAGATGCGGTCCTTCAACCGCGACAGCACCGAGGGTGCCACGAACTTGGAGACATCACCGCCGAGGCTGGCAATCTCGCGCACGAAGGTGCCGCTGACGAACTGGTACTGGTCCGAGGGTGTCATGAACACCGTCTCCACGTCGGGCATCAGCTGGCGGTTCATGCCGGCCATCTGGAACTCGTACTCGAAGTCGCTCACCGCGCGCAGCCCGCGCACCACCACCTTGCCGCCGGCGCCGACGACGAAGTCGCGCAGCAGGCCGCGGAAGGCGGTGACCTCGACGTTCGGGTAGGGCGCGGCGATCTCGCGCGCGATCTCCAGCCGCTCGGCGATGGTGAACATCGTGCGCTTGTGGTGCCCCACCGCCACGGCCAGGATCAGGCGGTCGAACAGGCGCGAGGCGCGACGCATCAGGTCCTCGTGGCCCAGCGTCATCGGGTCGAAGGTGCCTGGGTACACGGCGGTCAGCGGTGCGGTGGCGGTCACGGCCGGGTCCTCCAGTCTGACGGGCGACATGCGGGCCCGGGCGCAGTGTAGCGGCGGCGCGCGGCGGCGCGGTCCGGCGCAGCGCGAGGGTCATTCATGCACGAACAGCTGCACGTGCACCGCGCCCGCGCGCAGCTGCCGGTGCAGCGCCAGTCCCGGCGGCGGCTCGGCCAGCGGCGCCGCCGCCTCCACGCAGACAAATCCGCCCGGCACCACCAGCCGCGCGGCCAGCGCCGCGGACGGCGCGGCCAGGCCGGTGTCGAAGGGCGGGTCCAGCAGCACGAGCTCGAAACGCGCCGGCGCCGAGGCCGCCAGCCACGCCATCGCTTCGGCGCGCTCGACCTGCACCTGCGTGGCGCCCAGGCGCTGCTGCTGCGCCTTCAGCACCGCCACCAGCGCGGCGTCGCGCTCCAGCAGCCGCACCTCGGCGGCGCCGCGCGACGCGGCCTCGAAGCCCAGCGCGCCGCTGCCGGCGAAGGCGTCCAGTACGCGCCAGCCGGCGAGGTCCTGGCCGAGCCAGTTGAACAGCGTCTCGCGCACCCGGTCGGGCGTGGGCCGCAGGCCGGGACGGTCGGGCACGGGCAGCTTGCTGCGCTTCCACAGGCCGCCGATCAGCCGCACCTCGCCGGGCAGCCGCGTGGCCCGGCGTGCCGGCGGCCGTGCCGAGCCGGCGCTAGAGCCGGACCGGGATGCCATCGCGGGCCAGCAAGGCCTTGGCCTGCGCCACGGTGAACTCGCCGTAGTGGAAGATGCTGGCCGCCAGCACCGCGTCGGCACCGCCGAGGCGGATGCCCTCGGACAGGTGCTCCAGCGCGCCGACGCCGCCGGAGGCGATCACCGGCACCGGCACCGCGTCGCTGACGGCGCGCGTGAGCTCGAGGTCGAAGCCGATCTTCGTGCCGTCGCGGTCCATGCTGGTCAGCAGGATCTCGCCGGCGCCGGCCTCGGCCATGCGGCGGGCCCAGTCCACGGCGTCGAGCCCGGTGTTGCGGCGCCCGCCGTGGGTGTAGACATCCCAGCCGGGCGTGGTGGCATCGCCGCCGACCCGCCGCTTGGCGTCGATGGCGACCACGATGCACTGCGCGCCGTACTTCTCCGAGGCATCGCGGATGACCTGCGGGTTCGCCACCGCCGCGGAATTGAAGCTCACCTTGTCGGCGCCGGCATTGAGCAGCCGCCGCACGTCGTCCACCGTGCGCACGCCCCCGCCCACGGTGAGCGGGATGAAGACCTGCGAGGCCACCGCCTCGACGATGTGCAGCATCAGGTCGCGGCCGTCGCTGGTGGCGGTGATGTCCAGGAAGGTCAGCTCGTCGGCGCCCTGCTCGTTGTAGCGCGCGGCGATCTCCACCGGGTCGCCGGCGTCGCGCAGCTCGACGAAGTTGACGCCCTTGACGACACGCCCGCCGGTGACGTCCAGGCAGGGGATGATGCGCTTGGCGAGCATGCGGCGGCGGCGCTCAGCCTGCCTCGGTGAGTTCGTCGGCACGCGCCTGCGCGGCCACGAAGTCCAGCGCGCCGGTGTAGATGCTGCGGCCGCAGATGACGCCCTCGACACCCTCGCTCTCCACGGCGCAGAGCCGTTCGATGTCGGCGATGCCGGCCAGCCCGCCCGAGGCGATGACCGGGATGCTCAGCGCACGCGCGAGCTTCACGGTGGCCTCGATGTTGATGCCGGTGAGCATGCCGTCGCGGCCGATGTCGGTGTAGATCACGGCCTCGACGCCGTAGTCCTCGAACTTCTTCGCCAGGTCCACGACCTCGTGGCCGGTGAGCTTGCTCCAGCCGTCGGTGGCGACCTTGCCGTCCTTGGCGTCCAGACCGACGATGATGTGGCCGCCGAAGGCGCTGCACGCGTCCTTCAGGAAGCCGGGGCTCTTGACAGCGGCGGTGCCGATGATCACGTAGGACAGGCCGTCGTCCAGGAAGCGCTCGATGGTGTCGAGGTCGCGGATGCCGCCGCCGAGCTGCACCGGGATCTCGTCGCCCACCTCGCGCAGGATGGCCTTCACCGCGCCCTCGTTCACCGGCCGGCCGGCGAAGGCGCCGTTGAGGTCCACCAGGTGCAGCCGGCGCGCGCCGGCATCCAGCCAGCGCCGGGCCATCGCGGCCGGGTCGTCGCCGAACGTGGTGGAGGCGTTCATGTCGCCCTGTTGCAGGCGGACGCACTTGCCGTCCTTGAGGTCGATGGCCGGGATCAGCAGCATGGCTCGGGCTGAGCGGGTGGTGGAAGGGGGGTGCAGGGCGCGCGGCGGCGGGCAGGACCGGGGCGGCGTGGCGGGGCTGGGGGCGATGGACGCGGTGGGGGGCGCGGCGGGGGCTACGGCTTCCAGCGCAGGAAGTTGCGGTACAGCGCGAGGCCGGCGTCGGCGCTCTTCTCGGGGTGGAACTGGGTGGCAAAAATGTTAGCCCGCGCCACCGCCGAGGTAAAGCGATCGCCGTACTCGGTGAGGCCCGCGGTGTCGCGCGGGTCCGACGGCGCGGCGTGGAAGCTGTGCACGAAGTAGAACCACGCGCCGTCGGCGATGCCGTCCCACAGCACGTGCGGCGCAGGGTGG
>CAZUPH010000101.1:0-14511 GCA_964621995.1 uncultured Rubrivivax sp.
GATCGGGCGCTTCGACAGGCTCAGCGCGAACGGTTCGTTGCGGCGCCTCCAGCGTCCGCAACGCGCCGAGAACGGCCTCTCGCCAGCCCGTGCCTGGCCCCGCAAGCAACCCGCTGAACGCCGATGTTCAAGCCCTCTCCCCGCAACATCCGCTTCTGGCAGATCGGCCTGCTGGTCGCCGTCTTCACGTTCTGGCACGTGATGACCAAGCCGGGGCTGATCCCGCCGATCATGTTCGAGAACGACCGCCAGGCGGCGTTCTTCTTCGGCGAGCCGCTGAAGATCTTCGGCCGCATCTGGAACTGGTTCGTCGTCGAGGCCGACATCTACCGCCACCTGTGGGTGACGCTGGTCGAGACGCTGCTGGCCTTCGGCATCGGCTCGGTGCTGGGGCTGCTGTGCGGGCTGTGGCTGGCGCTCAGCCCGATGGCCAGCGCCATCCTGGAGCCCTACATCAAGGCGCTCAACAGCATGCCGCGCATCATCCTGGCGCCCATCTTCGCGGTCTGGTTCGGCCTGGGCATAGGCTCCAAGGTCGCGCTCGGCGTCACGCTGGTCTTCTTCATCGTCTTCTTCAACGTCTACCAGGGCGTGAAGGAGGTCAGCCCGGTGGTGCTGGCCAACGCGCGCATGCTGGGCGCCAGCAGCAAGCAGCTGCTGCGCCACGTCTACCTGCCCAGCGCGACGAGCTGGGTCTTCTCCAGCCTGCACACGAGCGTGGGCCTGGCCTTCGTCGGCGCGGTGGTCGGCGAATACCTGGGCTCCAGCCAGGGCGTGGGCTACCTGATCCTGCAGGCCGAGGGCACCTTCGACATCAACACCGTGATGGCCGGCATCCTGGTGCTGACGGCCTTCGCGCTGGTGCTGGACGCGCTGGTCGGCCGCGTCGAGAAACGCCTGATGAAGTGGCAGCCCAAAGCCGGGGAGACCGAGAAGCTCTGACGCGGACGCGGTAGCCTCGCGTCATGGCCAAGGACTTCTCGACGATGGAGCACAGCAACCGCTCCGGCAACCCCAGCATCCACGACGTCTCCGACCCGGCCCGGCGCATCGTGCTGCGGGGTGGCGCGGGCGCCGCGCTCGCCGCGGCCTTCGGCCCGCTGGCCGGCTGCGCCGTGGCGCCTGCAACGGCGCCCGCCACGGCAGCGAAGCTCGGCTTCACGGGCGTGCCCCCCAGCCGCGCCGACCGCGTGGTCGTGCCGCCGGGCTACCGCGTGGACGTCATCGCGGCCTGGGGCGAGCCGGTCGGCGTCGCCGGGGCGATGCCGGCCTGGCGGCCCGACGCCGGCAACAGCGCTGCCGAGCAGGCGCTGCAGCTGGGCATGCACCACGACGCGCTGCACTACCTGCCGCTGGACGGCAGCCGGCGCGGGCTGCTGGTGATCAACCACGAGTACACCGACGACGGGCTGCTGCACCCCGGCGGGATGCAGCCCTGGACCGCCGAGAAGGTGGCCAAGAGCCAGGCCGCGCACGGCCTGTCGGTCGTCGAGATCGCGTTCGACGGCACGCGCTGGGAGCTCGTGCGGCCCTCGCGCTACGCGCGCCGCATCACCGCCACCACGCCCTGTGCGGTCGGCGGGCCGGCCGCCGGCCACGCGCTGATGAGGACCGCGGCCGACCCCTCGGGCCGCCGCGTGCTGGGCACGCTGAACAACTGCGCCGCCGGCCTGACGCCCTGGGGCACGGTGCTGACCGGCGAGGAGAACTGGAACGGCTACTTCTTCCCCGCCGACCAGCCCACCGCGCACGAGCGCCGCTGGGGCATACGCAAGAACAACTGGTACCGCTGGCACGAGCACGACCCGCGCTTCGACACCGTGCGCCACCCCAACGAGCCGCACCGCTTCGGCTGGATCGTCGAGGTCGACCCGCTGGATCCGACCAGCACGCCGGTCAAGCGCACCGCTCTGGGCCGCGGCACGCACGAGGGCGCCTGGGTCGCGCTGACGCAGGACGGCCGCGCCGTCGTCTACAGCGGCGAGGACGCGGCCTTCGAGTACATCCACAAGTTCGTCAGCCGGGACCGCATGCGTCCCGGCGGCGCGAAGGCCAACGCGACGCTGCTGGACCATGGCACGCTGTACGTCGCGCGCTTCGACGCCGACGGCCGCGGCCGCTGGCTGCCGATGCGCCACGGCAGCGCCCCGCTGACCGGCGACCGCGGCTTCGCCGACCAGGGCGAGGTGGTGATCAAGGCGCGCCAGGCGGCCGACCTGCTGGGCGCCACCAAGATGGACCGCCCGGAGTGGCTGGCCATCGACGCGGCGTCGCGCTGGGTCTACTGCACGCTGACCAACAACAGCGCGCGCGGCGCGCCGGGCCAGCCGGGCCCCGACGCCGCCAACCCGCGCGCACGCAACGAGATGGGCCACATCATCCGCTGGCGCGAGCACGGCGACTTCGACGGCGAGACCTTCGAGTGGAACCACCTCGTGCTGGCCGGCGACCCGGCCAGCGAGCGCCCCGAGGCGCGGGGCAATGTCGTCGGCGACGCCTTCGCCTGCCCCGACGGCCTGGCCTTCGACGCGCGCGGCGTGCTGTGGGTGCAGACCGACATCGGCAACCGCGCGCTGAACCAGGGCGAGTTCGCGCGCCTGGGCAACAACGCGATGCTGGCCTGCGACGTGGCCAGCGGCGAGATGCGCCGCTTCCTCACCGGCCCGGTGGGCTGCGAGATCGCCGGCCTCACCTGGACCCCCGACGGCCGCACGATGTTCATCGACGTGCAGCACCCGGGCGAATCGCCTGGCGAGCGCAACGACCCGGCCGACCCGCAGCGCCATTCGTCCTGGCCCGACCACCAGCCGGGCAGCCGGCCGCGCAGCGCGACGCTGGTCATCCGGCGCGAAGACGGCGGGGTGGTCGGCACCTGAGCACGACCCGCGCTGGGCCGTTCAGTCCCGCGCCGCCACACACAGCCGGTTGCGCCCGCCGCGCTTGGCGCGGTAGAGCGCCTGGTCGGCCAGCTGCATCAGCGCCGGCAGCTCGTAGGGCGGCGCGCTGGCCAGCCCGATGCTGGCCGTGAGCGTGAAGCCCGGCGCGACCGCCTCGGCCCAGCGGTGGCGCGCGATGCGCACGCGCAGCCGCTCGCAGACCTCGACGGCCAGCAGCGAGCCCATGCCGGGCAGCAGGATCACGAATTCCTCGCCGCCGTGGCGCGCCAGCACGTCGGTCTCGCGCATGTTCTCGCGCAGCAGCTGCGCCATCTCCACCAGCACGCGGTCGCCGGCGGCATGGCCGTGGCGGTCGTTGATCTGCTTGAAGCGGTCGATGTCGATCAGCGCCAGCGCGAGCGAGCGGCCCTCGGCGGCCAGCCGCGGCAGCAGTTCGGCGCAGCGGCGGTCCAGGTGGCGGCGGTTGCCCAGGCCGGTGAGCGGGTCGCTCTCGGCGCTGGCCGCATAGGCGGCGGCGCGCTCACGCTGCTGCTCGGCGTCCAGCCGCGCCTGTTCGGCCTGCCACTGCGCGCGCTGCGCCTCGCTGCGCGTGACGAACAGCTGCGACTGCGCACGCAGCTGAACGACGGCGCGCCGGCGCTCCATGCGCTCCACGATCTCGAAGTGGGTCAGCGCCGGCTCGAAGCGGCCGAGCGCGCGGCAGGCCAGGTAGGCGACGTGGTGGGCGCGCATCAGCGTCTGCTGCGGCGCGGACTCGCCGGCGCCGTCCATCTCCGCGACCAGCACCTCGGCGCCGGCCAGCGCGGCGGCCGGCTGGCCGGCGGCGAGTTGCCACTCGCCGACCGTCACCCGCACGCGCCAGGCATAGGCACGCAGCCCGCGCTGCCCGGCGATCGCCGCGGCGGTGTCGAGCAGGCGCTTCGCCTCGTCGAGCTCGCCCTGGAAGACCAGCACCTCGCCGAGGTTGCCCAGGATCGCCACTTCGTAGGCAGGGTCGTGCAGGCGTGCCAGCTGCGCACGCGCACGCTCGCCGGCGTCGCGGGCGCGGGCCAGCGCCTCGTGCAGTTCGGACTCGGGCGCGGCATCGCGCAGGCGCTGGAATTCGCCCAGCGAGATCGCGCACAGCGCATTCAGCGCCACCAGGCGCGGGTGGTCGGCGGCCTCGCTGCCGTGGCGCTCGAGCGCCTGGCCGAGCACGCGCACCGCCTGCCAGGAGTCGCCCATGCGCTCCAGGCACACGGCCAGCGCGAAGGCGGCATTCAGCGAGGCCCCGTCGTCGCTGCCGGCGGCCGTCAGGCGGACCAGCTCCTGCGCCGCCTCGATGGCGGTGTCGAAACGCCCGGCCTCGCAGGCCGAGAGCGTGAGCACTCGCAGCAGTTCGCGACGCTCGGGCTGCAGCGCCGCGCCGGCCAGCAGCGGCAGCGCGGCCGGCGCCTCGCGCAGCACGCCGGCGAAGCGGCCCTCGCGAAACAGGTGGGTGCACAGCCAGGCGCCGGCGCGGCCCTGGTCGTCGGGCTGGTCGAGCGCACCGGCCAGCAGGATGGCCTCGCGCGCCGCCTCGGCCGCCTGCCCGGGCAGGCTGCCCGCCGCCGGGTCGGCCGTGGCCAGGCAGGCCCGCAGCCGCGCCTGGGTGGGGCGGAGGTCGGGGGGCGCGTTCACGGGCGCGGCATGCGGGGCATCACTCGGTCTTCATCGGCCGCCGGGCGCACGGATTGAGGACATATTGCCCGGCCGGCAGGCCGGGCGGCGCCGCGCTGCGCTCTGGACCGGTCAGCCCTGCCGGCCGCGCTCGCGCAAGCAGGCGCTCGCCCTTCGCACGGCGCCGCGGTCCACGCAAGTGGACCGCGGTGTCCGTGCTCAGCCGATCGCCCAGGCCCGCAGCAGCACCGCGCGCGCCTCGCGCTGGCCGCTGGCCAGCGCCAGCGTGCGGTTCAGGTGCTGCCAGGCCGGCGCGCCGGTGGCAAAGCGCATCAGCGTGCGGAAGAAGTAGGCCTCGGGCGGCACCGCCTCGCCGCGCGCCAGCGCAGCCATGACCTCCGGCGGGCCGTGGCGCAGGCCCTGGCTGCGCACCTCCACCAGCGCGCCGTCGGGCGTGCGCACGATGTAGTGCGCGTCGATCTCGAGCACGCCGTCGGCACGCCGCCACTGCCAGTCGCTGCCGCCGGGCAGCACCTCGCCGTGCAGCCCGGGGCCTTCGACGGTGCCGCCGAGCAGCGGCACGCAGCGCCGCTCGCCGGGGGGCGCGTCGCCCAGCGAGACGAGATCGCCGACCTGCACGCGCACGGTCGCGAACGGCGCCAACGCGGGGGGCGGCGCGCCCGCGGTAGTCATCGCGCCGTCGGCATCGCGAACTCGGCCCCCTTGCCAATGCTGTCGGGCCAGCGCTGCATCACGCTCTTCTGCTTCGTGTAGAAGCGCACGCCTTCCTCGCCATAGGCGTGCATGTCGCCGAACAGGCTCTTCTTCCAGCCTCCGAAGCCGTGCCAGGCCATCGGCACCGGGATCGGTACGTTGATGCCGACCATGCCCACCTGCACACGGCGCGCGAACTCGCGCGCCACGCCGCCGTCGCCGGTGAAGCAGGCCACGCCGTTGCCGTAGTCGTGGGCATTGACCAGCGCCAGCGCCTCGGCGAAGTCCTTCGCACGCACGCACACCAGCACCGGGCCGAAGATCTCCTCGCGGTAGATGCGCATCGCGGGGGTCACGTGGTCGAACAGCGTGCCGCCGGTGAAGAAGCCGGCCTCGTGGCCGGGCACCTTCAGCCCGCGGCCGTCCACGACGAGCGTCGCGCCTTCGTCCACGCCGAGCGCGATGTAGCCCTCGATGCGCTCGCGCGCCTCGCGCGTGACGATGGGACCCATCTCCACGTCGCCCTGCAGCCCGTTGCCGACCTTCAGCGCCCGCGCGCGCTCGGCCAGCCGCGGCACGATGCGCTCGCCGACGTCGCCGACCAGCACCGCCACGCTGATGGCCATGCAGCGTTCGCCGGCGCTGCCGTAGGCGCTGCCGATGAGCGCGTCCACCGCTTGGTCGAGGTCGGCGTCGGGCATCACGACCATGTGGTTCTTCGCGCCGCCCAGCGCCTGCACGCGCTTGCCGTGGTGGGCGCCGGTCTCGTAGAGGTAGCGCGCGATCGGCGTGCTGCCGACGAAGGACAGCGCCGCCACGTCGGGGTGCGTCAGCAGCGCGTCCACCGCCACCTTGTCGCCCTGCACGACGCCGAAGACGCCATCGGGCAGCCCGGCTTCCTGCAGCATCTCGGCCATGAACAGGCTCGGGCTGGGGTCGCGCTCGCTGGGCTTCAGGATGAAGGCGTTGCCGCAGGCCAGCGCCACCGGGAACATCCAGCACGGCACCATGCACGGGAAGTTGAAGGGCGTGACGCCGGCCACCACGCCCAGCGGCTGGCGCAGCGTCCAGTTGTCGATGCCGGTGGAGGCCTGGTCGCTGAACTGGCCTTTCAGCAGCTGCGGCACGCCGCAGGCGAATTCGACGATGTCGATGCCGCGCGTGACCTCGCCCTGGGCGTCGCTGAAGACCTTGCCGTGCTCGGCGGTGATCATCGCGGCCAGCGAATCGCGGTGGCGGTTGAGCAGCGCGAGGAAGTTGTTCAGCACGCGCGCGCGGCGGATCGGCGGCATGTCGCCCCAGGCCGGCTGCGCGGCCTTCGCGGCGGCCACGGCGGCATGCACGTCGGCCGCGTCGGCCAGGCGCACCTGGCGCGCCACCTGGCCGGTGGCCGGGTTCCAGACCGGCTGCGTGCGCGCGCCGCGGCCGGCTTCGCGGCGGCCGGCGATCCAGTGCGCGATCTCGCGCTCGTCGGTGAATGCTTGGGGTGCACCCATGATGGTCTCCGGGCGGCCAGGGCGCGGCCGCACAAGGGTGCAGTCTAGTGCGCGCCGGGCCGTCCTGCCCGTCAGCGAGCCGGCGGGAAGAGCGTGCGCGCCAGCTCGGCGATCGAGCCCTTCAAGGCGTCCCAGCCGGCGTCGGACTGCAGGTCCAGGCCGCCGAAGACGCGGATGCGCCGGCCGCGCAGCACCAGGTACTGCACGCCGGCCACCAGCAGCAGCGTGACGCCGTTCAGGAACGGCCGCGCGGCGAACTCCGGGCCGCCGAGCACGCGCGTGGCCTCGTGGCCCCATTCCTCGCGCTCGGCCTCGAGGATGGCGGTGAGCTCGTTGCGGTGGCCGAGCTCGGCGGCCAGGATCTCGACGGTCAGCGGGCGCGCGCGCAGCTCGTCGATGAAGTGCGCGAAGAAGCGCACGTAGCGCTCGGCCAGCGGCAGCGCCAGCAGGGCAGCCGGATCGTCGCCGAGCAAGTCGGCCACGCGCGGCCAGAAGCGGCCGCTGGCGCCCCAGGCACGCAGCAGCTCGGGCAGCCCGCCGAAGTAGCGGTAGATCAGCACCTTGTCCACGCCGGCCTCGCGTGCGATGGCGTTGACGCCGACCGCCGCGAAGCCGTCGCGCGCCAGCACCTCGCCGACCGCGGCCAGGATGCGGTCCTCGGTGGCGGCGCGGTCGCGCGGCCGTGTGCGCGGGAGGACACGCGGGGTGGCGGGGTCGGAGGCCGCGAGCGTCATGCGCCCATCATCGCAGTTCAGACCAGGTGGGCGTCCAGCCCGCGGCGCGGCGACGGGCCCACGGGCTCGGCGTAGCCCACGCGGGCCCACATCTGCACGGTGTGCCCGGGCCGCGGCGCGCCGAGCAGCGCGTGGATCTCGGCGTAGGGCCCGGCCTGCTCGGGATATTCCTGCAGCGCCTGCTGCAGCGGGTGCATCGCCAGCCCGAGCGCCGTGCCGGCGAGCTGCACGCGCATGTAGGCGCGGCCGGCCAGCACCTGCGTCGTGCGGGCGTTGCCCTCGCTGGTGATCCACAGGAAGCCCGGCGTGGTGGCGATCTTGCGGTCGAAGTCCTCGAGCTGGCTGGTCGTGGCGTAGCTGTCCGGCGCCGGCGCCTGGCTGCGGTCGAACAGTCCCAGCTTCGTCATCGCGACGACCATCGGGCTGGTCAGCGACACCCCGTCGCGGTGCTCGGCGATCTCGCGCGCGCCCACGCGCAGCACTTTGAACGACTCCAGCATCGCCGCCGGGGTCGTCATCTCGATCTTCCAGGCCTGGCTGGCGATGGCGCGGTGGCGCGCGAGCGCCGTCGCGTCGTCCGGCCCGACCTGGCCGAAGGCCAGCGGCGCCGGGGTCTGCGGCAGCACCATCGCCGCAGCCAGCGTGCGCCAGGCCTCGGCCGGCACCGGGCGTGCGGGGTCGTAGGCATTGCGGTTGGTGCGGCGCGCGAGCACCTGCGCGAACAGCGGGTCGGGGGTCAGCGAGGCGTCGGCCACCAGGCGCACGCGGGCCACCGGGCGGTCGTCGATGCTGCGCTCGTCGAAGGCGCCCTCCGGAAACAGCGTCACCTCCGCGCGCTGCCCGCGCTGGCGCGCCGCCAGCACCAGCAGTTCCAGGAAGGTGCCGTGGCTCATCATGATCTGCCGCGAATACGGGTCGGTCACCGGCAGCAGCCGCTGGCGGTCGCAGCGCAGGACGATCTCGTCCGGCGTGCGCAGGTCCACCAGCCAGGACTGCAGGTTGTGCGAGTGCGGCGCCAGGATCGCGTGCGCGACGATCCAGCGCCGCAGGTCCGGCTCGTCGCCGGGGCCGGCCCAGGCGGCCACCGCTTCCGGCGGGATGGCGCTCGAGCAGCCCGCCAGCGGCGCCGCCGCTGCCATCACGACACCCCCGCCGACGAGGCGGACAAAGGCACGACGGTCCATGCTTGCACTCCTAAGTCACTTAATGGTGACTTCACTGTAGTCACCTCCAAGTGACTTGTCAAGCGCCGCAAGAAAGAAGGGCCCGCTGCCTGCGCAGCGGGCCCTGGAAAGTCCTCCGGAAAGGACGTCGTTGGGAGCGGTGGGCGGCGCCGCGGGCCCGGGCCGTGGCGGCCGACGGAAGGGCGACAATGCGGCGCTGCCGAGGGATGCCAATCTAGCCGCCGCACCGGCGGCCGCCCATCCCCAGCCATGGGGAGCCCGCGCTGGACACCATCAAGCCGCTGACCGACGACGACATCGAGCGCCTGCAGGCGCTGCTGGCCGCTTTGCCGGCGCCGCTGGAGCCGCCGGACCTGTCGGCGCTGGACGGCTGGCTGTGCGGCGTGCTGCTGCAGCCGCAGCCGCTGCCCCCGGCGCGCTGGCTGGGCTTCGTGCACGACGTCGAGGGTCGTGCCGCGCCTGCCGGCGTGGCACTGGACGAACTGCACGCGCTGGTGATGCGCCGTCACGCCGAGATCGACGGCGCGATCGCCGCGCGCCAGTGGTTCGACCCCTGGGTGGCGCCGCCTGAGGACGAGGACGCGCCGCCCTCGGAGAGCGTGCTGCCCTGGGTGGCCGGGTTTGCCGCGGCGCTGGATGCCTTTCCCGCGCTGACGGCGCTGGACGACCCGGCGCTGGTGGAGCCGCTGGCGCTGCTGTACCTGCACTTCGACCCCGACGACCTCGAGGACGCCGAGGCGCTGGCCGCGGTGATCGAGACGCTGGAGCCGCCGGACGACCTGGCCGAGGCGGTGCAGGACCTCGTGCGCGCGGTGATGCTGATCGCCGACGTCAGCCGGCCGCGGCCGGCGGCCGCACCGGCGCCGCGCCGGCGTCCCGCGGCGCGACCGGGCGGCGCGAAGCCGCGGCGTCCGCGCCGCTGACCCGCTGCTTCAGCCGGCGCCGCCCCACAGCGCCTGCGCATGCAGGCCCAGCCCGGTGGCGACGCTCGAGAAGCGTTCGCCCTGGCGGCGCTCGGCGCGCGGGAAGCCCGCCGCGATGCGCTGCACCAGCGCCGGCAGCCCGGTGGAGCCGCCGGTGAAGTACAGCAGGTCCACGGCATCCGGCGCGACGCCGGCGCGGCGCACCGTCTCCTGCGCGGCCTGCACGATGCGCTCGAGGTCGGCCTCGATCGCCGCCGCCGCGCGCGGCGCGTCCAGCGCGGCGGCCAGCGCCGGCTCGACCTCGTCGAGCGCGATCGCCGCTGCGCCCTGGGTGGCGACCTCGATCTTCGCGCGCTCGGCCGCCGCGGCCAGCGCATGGCCCAGCCGATGCTGCAGCGTGCGCATCAGCCGCGCGTGGTGGCGCGGGTCGGCATACCAGCCGCGCATGGAGCGGATCTCGGCCACGCGCGCCGGCGCATAGACGGTATTGATCAGGTGCCAGGTCGCGAGGTCGAAGTAGATGCCGCTCGGCACCTCGGGCGCCGGGCCGCTGTCGCCCGGCCGCGGCGGGCGGCGCGTGCGGTAGCCCAGCAGCGGCAGGATGGCCGCCAGTTCGACATGGCGGTCGAAGTCGGTGCCGGCGACATGCACGCCATGGCTGGCCAGGATGTCGTCGCGGCGGTCGGCGCGCCCGCGCCGCGCCGGGCCCACGCGCACGAGCGAGAAGTCCGAGGTGCCGCCGCCGATGTCGGCCACCAGCACCCGCTGCTCGCGCGGCGCGGCGCGTTCGTGGTCCAGCGCGGCGGCGATCGGCTCGTACTGGAACTGCACCTCCGCGAAGCCCACCGCCAGCGCGGCGTCGCGCAGCGCGGCCTCGGCGCGAGCGTCGCGCTGCGGATCGTCGTCGACGAAGAAGACCGGCCGACCGAGCACCACGCGCGTGATCGACCCGCCGGCGGCGGCCTCGCCGCGCCGGCGCAGCTCGCGCAGGTAGCCGGCCACGACGTCGCGGTAGCGCAGCGCGCGGCCGCCGCCGACGTCGGTGCGCTGGTCCAGCAGCGCGGCGCCGAGGATGCTCTTCATCGAGCGCATCAGACGGCCCTCGTGACCCTCCACGTAGGCGGCGATCGCGGCGCGGCCGAACAGCGCATCGGGCACCGCCCGGTGCGCCGGGGTGTCGGCACGGTAGAAGACGGCGGTGGGCATCGTCGGCAGCCCGTCCTCCAGCGCGACGAGGTCCACGCCGCCGGCGGCGTCGGGCAGCGCGACGGCGGAGTTGGAGGTGCCGAAGTCGATCGCGGCGAAGTTGGCGGGCGCGGCGGCGGGGGGCGTCATGGCGGCGGCCTGGCGACGGCGAAGGGGCGCGATTCTAGGAGCCTGCGCGCGCCGGCGTGAACTCGGCCACGCGAAGCGGCACCGCCGGTGTGCACGGCCGGCAATGCGGCGTGACACTGCTTACCGACGCTGACGACCTGACGCCCGAAACGCACTGACCCACGGGGTGCCGCGATGAACGAAGCCGACCGCTCTCCACGCTGGTTCCACCCCTGGCGCGACGACCCCGCGCCGGCGGCCGAGGACCCGGCCGACCTGGGCACCGCCTTCGGGCTGGACCTCAGCCTGCAGCGCGAGCTGGAAGCCGGCTCGGCACCCGCCGCGGCTGCCGATACCGGCTGGCTGCCGCACCTGAAGCTGCTCCGCCGCGCCGGCTAGGCGCCTGCGCGGCACCGCCGACCGTGCGGTCGGCGCGACAACCGTCGCGTTCATCACGCGACCGGAGTGTTGTCGGCGCACTACAATGCGGGGTATGGCCCGCCTGTCCTTCCGAGAACAAGTCCTGCGCGTCCGGGAGGACGCGATCGTCGATGCCGTCAACCGCCTGCTGGCGGACAAGGGTTTCGACCTGATGACGGTCGACGAGGTCGCGGCCGACGTCGGCATCGCCAAGGCCAGCCTCTACAAGCACTTCGCCTCGAAGGAGGCGCTGGCCGCCGCGGCGATGGTGCGGCTGCTGCAGCGCACGCTGGCCTTCGTCGAGCAGCAGGCGGCGCATGCCCAGGCCAGCGCCTTCGACCGCCTGCAGGCCGTCACGCGCTGGGCGCTGCAGCTGCAGCTGGCCGGCGAGATGCCCTCGCTGCCTTCGCAGAACTCGTCGCTTCGCGCCGAGCTGATGGCCAACCGCGCCTACCTGGACCTGCTGATGCAGGTCAGCGACAAGCTCGGCGAGTGGATCCTGCAGGCCCAGGCCGCCGGCGACATCGACCCGGCGCTGCCGCCCGAGGTGGTGCTCTACACGATCTATGCGCGCGGCTGCGACCCGGTGCCGGCCTTCCTGAAGGCCGGCGGCCAGTACGGCGACGAGCAGATCGTGGACTGGGTGCTCTCGACCTGCTTCAACGGCCTGCGCGGCCCGGGCCGCTGAAGCACCGGCCGGTCCGCTAGCGGATCAGCAGTGCCGGCGTGCTGCAGTGGGCCAGCACCTTGGTCGCCACCGAGCCCATGACCAGATTGGTCAGCGTGCCGTGGCCGTGCGAGCCCAGGATCAGCAGGTCGTAGCCGCCCTTCTTCGCCGCCTCGGCGATGACGTCGCCGGCCGGGCCGATCTTCCACTGGTAGTCGGCCTGCAGGCCCTGGCGGGCGAAGAAGCTGCGGATGGGCTTGAAGACCTTCTCGGCGGAGTCCTCGTAGTAGGCCTTCAGCGTGGCCTTGTCCAGCACCGCGGCGGCGCGCGGCGGCACCGCCGGCACCGCGTGCAGCAGCGTGTAGCGGTGGTGCGCGCCCAGCCACTCGTCGTGCGCGGCCAGGTAGGCCAGCATGCGCTTGGTGTACGAGCTGCCGTCGACGGCGGCGAGGATCTTCATCGCGTGGTCCTTTCTCTCGGGAATGGCGCGGCGCCGCTGCGCCCCGCGGCGCGCAGTGTCGCATCCCCACGGCCGGCCCCGGCTTGATGCGGGTCAGACCTCGACGGTGAACAGCGGCTCGTGGCCCTCGGCCTCGCCCTTGGCGACGAGGCCGCGTGCATTGCACACCACGCGCGCCGGGCGGCGGCCGGGCCGCGGCACCCGCCAGTCGTGGCGGCAGTGCAGGTGGCCGTGCAGCCAGAGGTCGGCGCGCGGCACCAGGTCGTCGTCGGCATTGCAGAAGCTGGCGGTGCCGGGCTGCGCACCGTAGCGCGGGTCGGCGCTCTTCAGGCTGGGCGCGAAATGCGTGACGACGACGGTGCGGTCCCAGCGCAGGTCGTCCGCGGTGCCCGGCCGCCGGGTCAGTGCCTGGTCCAGCCAGGCGCGGCAGGCCAGGCCCTCGTCGCGCACCGCGGCGGCGTCGAAGGGCACGCCGCCGCGCGTGGCCGCCATCAGCGTCATGAAGTAGGCGGCGGCGCGCATCGCACGTTCGCGCTGCACGGCGCCGAAGAGGTCGAAGTCGCTCCAGCGCGTGGCGCCGACGAAGCGCACGCGGCGGCCGTCGGCCGCGGTGACGATCGCCGTCTCGCGCTGCAGCAGCGTGAAGCCCAGGCGCTGCACGTGCTCGCGCAGCCGCGGCCAGGCCTCGTGCAGCTCGCGGCCGTCGAACTCGTGGTTGCCGGCGACCACGATCACCGGCACCGGCCAGCCCGCGAAGCGCTCGTAGCCGGTCCAGCCGGCGTCGATGTCGCCGGCAAGCACCAGCAGTTCGGCCCCGGGCGCCGGCTCGGGGTCGAAGGCCTCGGTCTCAAGGTGCAGGTCGGACAGCAGCTGCAGCTTCACGCGCGCCGCCGCCCCGCGCGCGTGCCGGTCTTCGCTCGCACTCAGGCCGCCAGCCGTTCCTCGATGCGCGCCTTGGTCGCCGGCAGTTCCGCCGGCAGGTGGTGCGCGAGCTGCTGGAACAGCTCGGCGTGCAGCGTCAGCTCCTGCTGCCAGGCGCTGCGGTCGATGCCGATCACGCTGGCGAACTGCTCGCGCGTGAAGGCCAGGCCGTCCCAGCGCAGGTCCTCGTAGCGCGGGCTGATGCCGAAGACGTTGTCGGCGCCGCCTGCAAGGCCCTCGATGCGGCGGATCATCCAGTCCAGCACGCGCATGTTCTCGCCGTAGCCGGGCCAGACGAACTTGCCGTCGGCGCCCTTGCGGAACCAGTTGACGCAGTAGATGCGCGGCAGCGTGGCACCGGAGGACTGCATCTTCGCGCCGATGTCCAGCCAGTGCTGGAAATAGTCGGCCATGTTGTAGCCGGCGAAGGGCAGCATCGCGAAGGGGTCGCGGCGCACCACGCCCTGCTTGCCGGCGGCCGCGGCGGTGGTCTCGCTGCCCATCGTGGCGGCCATGTAGATGCCTTCGCTCCAGCTGCGCGCCTCGGTGACCAGCGGCACCGTGGTGCTGCGCCGGCCGCCGAAGATGAAGGCGTCGATGGCCACGCCGTCCGGGTCGTCCCACTGCGGGTCGAGCACCGGGTTGTTGGTCGCGGCGACCGTGAAGCGGGCATTCGGGTGCGCGGCCGGGCGCGGCTTGCCGTCCACGGCATTCGCCTTCGCGATCTCGGGCGTCCAGTCGCGGCCCTGCCAGTCCACCAGGTGCGCCGGCGGCTCGTCGGTCATGCCTTCCCACCAGACGTCGCCGTCGTCGGTGAGCGCGACGTTGGTGAAGATGGCGTCGCTGCGCAGCGAATCCATGCAGTTCGGATTCGTGTGGTAGTTCGTGCCCGGCGCGACGCCGAAGTAGCCCGCCTCGGGGTTGATCGCATACAGCCGGCCGTCGGCATGCGGCTTGATCCACGCGATGTCGTCGCCGATGGTCGTGACCTTCCAGCCCTCGTAGCCCGCCGGCGGCACCAGCATGCTGAAGTTCGTCTTGCCGCAGGCACTGGGGAAGGCGGCGGCGACGTGGTACTTCCGGCCCGCCGGGTTGGTCACGCCCAGGATCAGCATGTGCTCGGCCAGCCAGCCCTGGTCGCGG
>CAZUPH010000102.1:0-14491 GCA_964621995.1 uncultured Rubrivivax sp.
AAGGACGCCACGCGCAGCGACGGCTTCATCCCGGTCTGGCGCAAGGACGACAAGGTCTGGCTCGAGATCGCGCCGGAGCACCTGGGCCGGCCGATGCTGGTGTCGGTCAACATCGCGCAGTCGGTCGGCGAGCGCGGCCTGTACGGCAGCCAGATGGGCCCGCGCTGGCTGGCCCAGTGGCGGCGCGTGGGCAACCAGATGCAGCTCGTCGCGCGCCAGACCGGCTTTCGCGCCGAGCGCGACCCGGCCGCCGCGCTCGCCGTGCAGCAGGCCTTCAGCGACAGCCTGATCGGCAGCGCCGCGCTGGCCAGCGCCGAGCACCCGGAGCGCAAGTCGGTGCTGGTCGACGCCGGCTTCCTGCTCGGCGACCTCTCGGGCTACAGCACGCGGCTTGGGGCCTCCTACCGTCTGCCCTTCGCGCCGTATCGCGCCAACTCGCTCTTCGAGCGCGTGCGCACCGAGCCGCAGCTCACCACGCTGAACGCCACCGTGCACTACGCCGTGCCGCGCCTGCCGGCGCCCCCGCAGGCCACGCCCGGCGGCCCCCCGCCGCCGCCGCGGCCGACCCCGCCCACGACCACCGGCGACCCGCGCAGCCTGTTCGTCGGCACGGTGGTCAATTTCCGTGCGCTGCCCGAGCAGCCGATGCGCCCGCGCCAGGCCGATGCGCGCGTGGGCTATTTCACCGACAGCTTCAGCGACCTCTCCGACGACCTGCGGCCCAACACCCGCGTGCACCACATCAAGCGCTGGCGGCTGGAGAAGCAGGACCCCGCCGCGGCGCTGTCGCCGCCGGTGCAGCCGATCACCTTCTGGCTGGACCGCAACATCCCGGCGCGCTACCGCGACACCATCCGCGCCGGCATCCTGCAGTGGAACGCCGCCTTCGAGCGCATCGGCTTCAAGGACGCCATCGTCGTGAAGCAGCAGCCCGACGACGCAGAGTTCGACACGCTGGACGCGCGCCACGCCTCGGTGCGCTGGTTCGTCGGCGCCGACGTCGGCTTCGCGATCGGCCCCAGCCACAGCGACCCGCGCACCGGCGAGATCCTCGACGCCGACATCGGCATGAGCGACGTCTTCGGCCGTGGCGCGCGGCGACTGGCGGCCAACGACGTGCCCGGCGGCACGGGCTTCCTGCAGGGCCGACCCGGCTGGATGGCGGGGCACCCGGCGCACGACGGCCACGAGGCCTGCACCTATGCGCTGGAGGCCGCCGGCGAGATGCACTTCGCGCTCGACCTGCTGGAGGCGCGCGGCGAGATCGCACCGGACAGCCCCGAGGCCGAGGAATTCGTGCGCGCCTACATCCAGGACGTGATGGCGCACGAGGTCGGCCACGTGCTCGGCCTGCGCCACAACTTCAAGGCCTCCAGCACGGTCACGCGCCAGCAGCTGCGCGACGCCGCCTTCGTGCGGGCCAATGGCATCACCAACTCGGTGATGGACTACGCGCCGTTCAACCTGCCGCTGCAGGGCGAGCCCAAGGGCGGGATCCACATGCGCACGCTGGGCGCCTACGACCACTTCGCGATCGAGTACGGCTACGCGCCGCTGCCGGCCGAGGGCGAGGCCGCCGGGCTGCAGCGCATCGCCGGCCGCGCCGCCGGCGACCCGCGGCTGGCCTTCGGCGACGACGCCGACAACCGGCTGGGCATGGACCCGCGCGTCAATGTCTTCGACCTCGGCGACGACCCGCTGGCCTGGGTCGAGCGGCGCTTCGCGCTCTCGCGCGAACTGCTCGACCGGCTTCAGGCGCGCGGCGCACGGCCCGGCGACGAGCCCGACCGGCTGCGCCGCAGCCTGGCCGAGAGCTTCCGCCAGCTCGCGCGCATGCCGGCCATCGCGGCCAAGTATGTCGGCGGCATGGAGGTCGAGCGGCATCCGGCCGGCGCCACCGAGCGGCCCGTCTACCGCCCGGTGGACGCGGCGCAGCAGCGGCGTGCGCTCGAGCTGCTCGGCCGCAGCCTGTTCAGCGTGGACAGCTTCCGCATCGCGCCCGAGTTCCTGGCCCGCGTCGGCACCGACTTCATCGACTGGAACCGCCAGGGCGCGCCCGACGTCCCGGCCACGGTGCTCGGCCTGCAGCGCCAGGCACTGGACGGGTTGCTGGACCCCGGCGTCGCGCAGCGCCTGCTGGACCAGCCGAACTTCGTGCCGGTGGCGCAGCGCCGCGGGCTGCTCTCGCTGGACGAGCTCTACGGCACGCTGCGCACGCTGGTCTGGCGCGAGCTGCGCCCGGGCACGCGCGAGATCGACCCGCTGCGGCGCAGCCTGCAGCGCGAGCACCTGCGGCGCCTGCAGGCCACGCTGACGCGGCCCAACCCCGCGCTGCCGGCCGACGCGCTGAGCCTGCAGCGCCGCCACGCGAATGCGCTGCAGGGCGAGCTGCGCGACGCGCTGGCGCGCAGCGGCTGGAGCGCCGTGGACCGCGCCCACCTGGAGGATGCGCAGGCCCTGCTGACCGAGGCGCTGCGCGCGACGATGCAGCGGCAGTGACGGGGCGGCGCGGCGGGCGCCCGCGGTGCCCGCCGCGCCCGATCAGGGCGCGCGCCTGGCCAGTGTGGCGAGCAGCTTGGCGTGGATGCCGCCGAAGCTGCCGTTGCTCATGCACAGCACCTGGTCGCCCGGCTGCGCCGCGGCGGCGACCTGGGCCACCAGCGCGTCCACGCTGTCGGCGACCCGCGTGCGTTCGGCCAGCGGCGCCAGGGCCTCGGCCACGCTCCAGCCGTAGTCGCCCTGCAGCGCGAACGAGAGGTCGGCATCCTCCAGCGCCCAGGGCAGCTGGGCCTTCATCGTGCCGAGCTTCATGGTGTTGCTGCGCGGCTCGAAGACGGCCAGGATGCGCGTGCCGGCGCCGACCTTGCGGCGCAGGCCCTCGATGGTGGCGCGCATCGCCGTCGGGTGGTGGGCGAAGTCGTCGTAGACCGCCACGCCGGCGGCGCTGCCGCGCAGCTCCAGCCGCCGCCGCACGTTCGTGAAGCCGGCCAGGGCCGCCGCGGCGGCCTCCGGCGCCACGCCCACGTGCTCGGCCGCGGCGATGGCGGCCAGCGCATTCATCTGGTTGTGCTCGCCCAGCAGGTCCCATTCGACGCGGCCCAGCTTCAGGCTGCCGCGCAGCACGTCGAAGGACTGCGGCTCGCCGCGCGCGCACAGGCCGCCGGGTTCCTCGCGTTTCGTGCCGAAGCGCTGCACCTCGCTCCAGCAGCCGCGGGCCAGCACGCGCGCCAGCGCCTCGTCGCGGGCATTCACCACCAGCCGGCCGGTGGACGGCATGGTGCGCACGAGGTGATGGAACTGCGTCTCGATGGCCGCCAGGTCCGGGAAGATGTCGGCGTGGTCCAGCTCCAGGTTGTTCAGGATCGCGGTGCGCGGCCGGTAGTGCACGAACTTGCTGCGCTTGTCGAAGAGCGCGGTGTCGTACTCGTCGGCCTCGATGACGAAGGGCGTGCCCCCGCGGCCCGGCTGGGCCGCCGCCACGGTCCCCAGGCGCGCCGAGACGCCGAAGTTCAGCGGCACGCCGCCGACCAGGAAGCCGGGCTTCGCATCGGCCGGGCCGGCCTGGTCCAGGATCCAGGCCAGCATCGCCGTCGTCGTGGTCTTGCCGTGCGTGCCGGCCACCGCCAGCACGTGGCGGCCGTGCAGCACGTGCTCGGCCAGCCACTGCGGGCCGCTGGTATAGCGCACGCCGGCGTCGAGGATGGCCTCCATCAGCGGCATGCCGCGTTTGACGACGTTGCCGACCACGAAGACGTCGGGCGCCAGCTTCAGCTGCCCGGCGTCCCAGCCCTCGATGAGCTCGATGCCCAGCGCGCGCAGCTGCTCGCTCATCGGCGGGTAGACGCCGGCGTCGCAGCCGGTCACGCGGTGCCCGGCCTCGCGCGCCAGCGCGGCCAGGCTGCCCATGAAGGTTCCGCAGATGCCCAGGATGTGGAGGTGCATGCGAGGCATTCTAGGAGCCGGCTCTGCTAGGGTTGCACGATGAACGCAGGGGGATTTGCCGGCATTCCGTGGATCGCCTCCAGCCCCTGGGCCTACCCGGCGCTGGAGGTGGTGCACATCGTGGGCATCGCGCTGCTGCTGGGCAACCTGGTGGCTTTCGAGCTGCGCGTGTGGGGCGCCGCGCCGGAGCTGCCGCTGCAGGCGCTGGCGCGGCTGGCGCTGACGCTGGCGCTGGCCGGCTTCGCGCTGATCGTGCTGTCCGGGGTGCTGATGTTCGCCGCGGCGCCGGACGAGCTGCTGGCCAGCACCGTCTTCGTCGCCAAGATGGGGCTGGTGATGCTGGCCGGTCTCAACGCGGCCTGGTTCCACGCCCGCGGCGGGCTGGACCGTGCCGATGTGGTGGCGCGCGCGCAGACCGTGTTGTCGCTGGGGCTATGGCTGGCCGTCGTTATCCTCGGCCGCTGGATTGGCTACTCGTAGGATCGTCGTGATGAACCGCCGCCACCTGATCGCAGCCGCTCCCCTGGCGCCGCTGGCGCTGATGCTGCGCCCGGCCTGGGCCCACCACGGCTGGAGCAGCTTCGACCAGAACCGCCCGATCTACCTGGAAGGCCGCGCCACGCGCGTGGCCTGGCGCAACCCGCACGCCGAGATGGAGCTCGAGGTGCCGGAGAACCTGGCCGTGCCGGCCGACCTGGCCGGCCGCGCGGTGCCTGCGCAGAGCGCGCCGGTCGACGGGGCCGCGCTGCTGAAGGCTGCGGTGGTGCCCACGCGCCGCGACCGCCGCTGGCAGATCGAGCTGGCGCCGCTGTTCCGCATGAATGCCTGGAAGGTGCCGGAGATCAAGGTCGGCGATGCGGTCGCGATGGTCGGCTTCACCTTCACCGGCGAGCGCGGCGACGCCATCCTGCGCGTCGAATACCTGTTCGTGGGCGGCCAGGCCTACGGGCTGCGTTCGTCGCCGGCCTGATAGCCGGCGGCCTCACCACCACCACCACAACAGCAGCAGCGCGAGCGCGCCACCGGCCGCCCAGGCCGCCCAGCCGGGCAGCGTGGCGGCGGTCTCGCGCAGCAGCGCCAGCCAGTGCGCGAGCTCGACCGGGTCGCGCTCGGCCGGCAGGGCATGGCCCAGGCGCGCATCGGCCTCGGCCTGCATCGCGGCGGCGCGCTCGCGCTGGCGTTCGAGCCCCTGCGACTGCGCCTGCAGCCGCCGCCGCACCACCTCCGGCGCCGGGCGCTCGGCATGGGCGCGCAGCGCCGGCTCCAGCGCCGCCACGGCGCGGTGCGCCTCGGCCAGGCCGGGCGCGACGAGCGTGGCCTCGCAGTGCACGCAGCGCCAGCCGGCGTCCGGCGGCTGCGCGGCGCCGCAGGCCGCGCACTGCAGCGCGCCCTGGCGCGCCGCGGTGGCGTGCACCGCGTGCGCCGCGGTCGCGCCCTCGGGGTCCAGCGCGCGTGCCAGCCGCGCCACGTCCACCACCGCGGGCACCGAGCCGCACCAGGAGCAGCTTGCATCCTGCGCGCCGAGGTCGCCGCCGCAGTTGACGCAGCGCAGCGCGCCGTCGCGCTTCAGCGCCCGCGCCCGGTCGGCCGAGGACATCGGCCGCAGCAGTCCCTTCTCGGCCAGGAACTGCTGGAAGGTCTGGAAGGCGCCGTGGCGCTGCGCGCATTCCAGCTGCAGCGAGCGCCCGAAACGCGTGCGGTTGTGCACCTCGCGCAGCGCGCCGCGGCAGCGCGGGCAGTGCGCGCCGGCGGCCAGCGGCCGGTGGGCCAGCGCGTGGCCCTGCGCCTGCGCGTCGGCCATCGCGCCGACCAGCGCCAGCAGCCCGGGGCCGGCCAGGCGCGCCGACTCGACGAGGTCGAACCAGACCAGGTGGCAGGGTGCGCACAGGTCGATCTCGACCCGCTGCCCGTAGTGTCCGGTCAGCGCCAGCACCTGCATGGCCTGGCCGCAGTTGCCGCAGGCCAGCGGCGCGGCGGCGGCCATGGCCTGCGCGCTGCGTCAGCCGCGCAGCGCGGCCGCGGCGGCGTCCACGGTGGCGGCGATGTCCTCGGCGCCATGCGCCGCGCTGACGAAGCCGGCCTCGTACAGCGCCGGCGCGAGGTAGACGCCGCGCTCGAGCATGCCGTGGAAGAAGCGGTTGAAGCGGTCCTTGTCGGTGGCCATCACCGCCGGGTAGTCCTGCGGCAGCTCACGCGCGAAGAAAAAGCCGAACATGCCGCCCTCGCTGTCGCCGACCATCGGCACGCCGGCCTCGCGCGCGGCGGCGGCCAGGCCCGCGACCAGGCTGCGCGTGCGGTCGGCGAGCGCGTCGAAGAAGCCCGGCCGGGAGATCTCCTTCAGCGTGGCCAGCCCGCAGGCGGTGGCCACCGGGTTGCCCGACAGCGTGCCGGCCTGGTAGACCGGGCCCAGCGGCGCGAGCTGGCTCATCACGTCGCGGCTGCCGCCGAAGGCGGCCAGCGGCATGCCGCCGCCGATGACCTTGCCGAAGACGCTCATGTCCGGCCGGAAGCCGGGGATCAGCTTCGCGTAGACGCTCTGCGCGCCGCCGAGCGCGACGCGGAATCCCGTCATCACCTCGTCGAAGACGAGCAGCGCGCCGTGCTGCGTGCACAGCTCGCGCAGCCGCGTCATGAAGGGCACGCCGGCGCGCACGAAGTTCATGTTGCCGGCGATCGGCTCGATCATCACGCAGGCGATCTCGCGGCCATGCTCGGCGAACGCGGCCTCGAGCTGCGCAACGTCGTTGTAGGTCAGCACCATCGTGTGCTGCACCACCTCGGGCGGCACGCCAGCGCTGGTCGGGTGGCCGAAGGTGGCCAGGCCCGAGCCGGCCTTGACGAGCAGCGCATCGGCATGGCCGTGGTAGCAGCCCTCGAACTTGACGATGCGGCTGCGCCCGGTGGCGCCACGCGCCAGCCGGATCGCGCTCATGCCGGCCTCGGTGCCGCTGCTGACCAGGCGCACCTGCTCGACGCCCGGCACGAGCGCGATGATGGCCTCGGCGAGCTCGACCTCGCGCTCGGTCGGCGCGCCGAAGCTGAAGCCGTCGGCGGCCGCCTTCTGCACCGCCTCCAGCACCGCCGGGTGGCCGTGGCCCAGGATCATCGGACCCCAGGAGCCGATGTAGTCGATGTAGCGGCGCCCGTCGGCGTCCCACATGTACGGACCCTGCGCGCGCGTGATGAAGCGCGGCGTGCCGCCGACCGCGCGGAAGGCACGCACCGGCGAATTGACGCCGCCGGGGATCACCCGCTGCGCGCGCGCGAACAGGGCCTCGTTGGCGGCGCCGGCGGGCGAGGGCCGCCAGGCGGGGACGTCAGTGGACACGGCGCGGGACTCCCTTGGTCTTCGGGTCTTCGGGTTCGGGCTCGGGGCCGCCCTCGTCGCCCGGGCCCTCCTCGCCTTCCTCGGGCGGCGGCAGGGCCCAGAAGAAGCGGTCGGGCACCACGGCGCCCATGCCGGGGCGGAAGCCGGCGTCCAGGCTCTGGTCCAGGAAGGCCAGCGCCTCGCCGACCGCCGCCTGCAGTTCGCTGCCGCTGGCCAGCAGCGCCGCCAGCGCCGCGGCCAGCGTGTCGCCGGCGCCGACGAAGCCGGTGTCGAAGCGCTCGAACTTCTCGCCGCTGATCGCACCCTGCGGCGAGGCCAGCACGTTGTCGATGAACTGCTGCGTGCCCTTGGCCGGCAGCATGATGCCGGTGACGAGCACGTAGCGCGTGCCGTGCTCGCCGGCGGCCACCGCCAGCTCGCGTGCCGAGGGCGGGCGCTCGTTGTCCCAGTCGGGCAGCAGGAAGTCCTGCAGCGTCTTGTGGCTGCCCACCAGCACCTCGGTGGCCGGCAGGATCAGCTCGCGGAAGGCGTCCAGGTAGGGCTGCTGCGCGTCCTCCTCCATCCAGCTCAGGTTGGGCAGGTAGCTCACGAGCGGGATCTCGGTGTAGTCCGACAGCACCTCGGCGACCGCGCTGACGTTGTCGGCGCTGCCCAGGAAGCCGACCTTCCAGCCGGCGATCGTGACGTCCTCGAGCACGGTGCGCGCCTGCTCGGCCACCGCGTCGGCCTCGATCTCGTGCTGGTCGAAGACGTCGGCGGTGTCGCGCATCACGATCGCGGTGACGACCGGCAGCGCGTGCGCGCCCATCGCCGCGACGGTGGCCACGTCGCCGGCCAGGCCGCCGGCGCCGCTGGGGTCGCTGGCGTTGAAGCACATCACGCAGGCCGGCGCCGGCGGCTCGGCGCCCGGGTCCTCGGGACCGGTGGCAGGGGTGGGTTCGGGGTTCATCGCTCGGGGCGCTCAGGTGGGGTGCACGGCCCGCGACGGGCCGCCGCCGAACCTCTAGCGGAATCTGAGGAACGGTTTGTAGGTCCTCACAAATCCTCGCTTTTCCGCGGATCGGCGTGGCTACAATCCGCGACCATTGTAGTGACGAGACAGTCTTGACGTGAGTGAACCGCGTACCTGGATGTGCCTGATCTGCGGCTGGATCTACGACGAAGCCGTCGGCGATCCGGAACACGGCATCCCGCCGGGTACGGCCTGGGCCGACGTGTCGATCAACTGGACATGCCCGGAGTGCGGTGCACGCAAGGAAGACTTCGAGATGGTCCAGATCTGAGCCACCGGATCCGACCGCCGGCCGGCGCGCCGTGCCGCGCGGCGCTTCACTGCAGGAGAACGGCCCTTGGACACTCCGGGTCCCGATGTGACGAGCCCCCCGGCCGGCGCCAGGGTGCTGGTCATCGACGACAGCAACACGATCCGCCGCAGCGCCGAGATCTTCCTGCGCCAGGGCGGCCACGAGGTCGTGCTGGCCGAGGACGGCTTCGACGCGCTGGCCAAGGTCAACGACCACGACCCCGAGCTGATCTTCTGCGACATCCTGATGCCGCGGCTGGACGGCTACCAGACCTGCGCGATCATCAAGCGCAACCCCCGCTTCGCCCACGTGCCGGTGATCATGCTGTCCAGCAAGGACGGCCTGTTCGACAAGGCGCGCGGCCGCATGGTCGGCTCCGAGGAGTACCTGACCAAGCCCTTCACCAAGGAGCAGCTGCTCAAGGCCGTGGAGTCTTTCCGCCGACCGGCCCCTGACGCCCTCTGACGCCTCAAGCCCGGCCCCCCGGCGCCCGATACCGCGCAAGGACCTCCCCACCATGGCCATCCAGAAGATCCTGGTCGTCGACGACTCGAAGACCGAACTCCACCACCTGTCCGACCTGCTCGGCAAGCGCGGCTATGCCGTGCGCACCGCGGAGAACGGCGAGGAAGCCCTGCGCCGCCTGGCCGAGGACAAGCCCGACCTGATCCTGATGGACGTGGTGATGCCGGGCCAGAACGGCTTCCAGCTCACGCGCGCGATCACGCGCGACCCGCGCTGGTCCGACGTGCCGGTGATCATGTGCACCAGCAAGAACCAGGAGACCGACAAGGTCTGGGGCATGCGCCAGGGCGCGCGCGACTACATCGTCAAGCCGGTCAATGCCGAAGAGCTGATCGCCAAGATCAAGGCCTTCGACTGACGGCCGGCACCGCCGACTCTCCCGCCCATGGCCAACCGCGAAGCGCTGCGCGAACTGCAAGGCCGGCTGGCGCAGCGGCTGCAGCTGGCACGCACCGAGGCGCGCCTCGCGTCCTGGCTGGCGCTGGAATGCGCCGGCCACGGCTTCCTGGTGCCGCTGCCCACCGCCGGCGAGATCTTCCCGGTCGTGCCGCTGCAGCCGGTGCCGCACACGCAGGGCTGGTTCCTGGGCGTGGCCAACCTGCGCGGCGGGCTGCACGGCGTGGTGGACCTCGCCGCCTTCCTCGGGCTGCGCGCGCCGCTGCCGGCGGAGGCCGTGCGCGAGCAGGCGCGGCTGCTCGCCTTCAATGCCGCGCTGGGTTCGCACAGCGCCGTGCTGGTCGACCGCCTGGCCGGCCTGCGCAACGCGGAGCAGCTGAGCGCCGAGCCCGCCGACGGCGTGACGCGGCCGGCCTTCGCGGCCCGGCGCTGGCGCGACGCCGACGGCCGCGTCTGGCAGGAGATCGACCTGGCGGCGCTGGCGCGCCACGAGCAGTTCCTGGGCATCGCGGCCTGAGGCGCGTGCCGCCGCACCGCGCAAATCGGACGATCACGAAGAGGACGACATGAGCTTCCTGGACAGGTTCAAGGGTGCGGGGCGCACCAAGGCCGAGACCGCCCCGGCGGCCAGCTTCGACGACCTCGATCTGCCGGACAACCCGATGGAGGCCACGGTGCGCCTGGGCGGCGGCAGCTTCGCCACGGCCGCGCCGCAGCGCGACGCCGCGCCGGCGGCCGCCGCGGACTCGTCGATCATCTCCGAGGCCGCACCGTCGGAGATGGCGCCGGAATTCGCCGAGACGCGCCTGCCCGCCGCGGCGTCCGAGGCCAGCGCCTTCACCAGCGGCCTGCCGCTCATCGGCGCCTGGCCGCTGGCCCGCCAGCAGCGCGCGCTGACCTGGACCTTCGCGCTCGGCCTCGCGCTGCTGCTGCTGGCGGTGGTGGGTGCGCTGCTCGCCGGCAACCGCAACGCCACGCAGGTGGCCGCGGTGGGCCAGGCCACGACGCAGTCGCAGCGCCTGGCGAAGTCGGTCTCGCAGGCCCTGGTCGGCAACGCCGCGGCCTTCCCGGAAGTGCGCGAGTCCGCCGGCATCCTGGTGGCCAACGTGACCAGCCTGCAGACCGGCGAGGGCGGCGTGCCCGCGGCGCCGGCGTCGCTGCAGGAGAGCATCGCCGCGCTGCTGCCGCAGGTGCAGCGCGCCGAGCGCAACGCCGCCGTCGTGCTGACGCAGCAGCAGACGCTGACGCAGGTCGGCACCGCGCTGCGCGCGATCAACCGCCAGAGCGCCGACCTGCTGGAGCTGGCCGAGACCGTGAGCTCGCTGAAGCTGCAGCGCGGTGCCTCCGCCGCCGAGCTGTCGGCGGTGGGCCAGCTGGTGATGCTGACGCAGCGCATCGGCAAGAGCGCCAACGAATTCCTGACCACCGAGGGCGTGTCCGCCGAGGCCGTGTTCCTGCTCGGCAAGGACCTCAACAGCTTCCGCGAGATCGCGCAGGGCGTGCTCGCCGGCAACGCCGAGCTGCGCCTGCCCGGCACGCGCGATGCCGAGACGCGCGAGCGCCTGGAGCAGCTCGTCAAGCAGTACGAGCAGACGCGCACCGAGGCCAGCGCGATCCTGTCCAACCTGCAGGGCCTGGTCGCCGCGCGCGAGGCGCAGGCCGCCATCGTCGCCGACTCCGAGCCGCTGCGCCGCGCGCTGGACGGCCTGCAGGAAGGCCTGGCCGGGCAGGGCGCCTTCGCCGGCTGGCCGCTGGCCGCCGGGGCGCTGGCGCTGCTGCTGCTGGCCGGCGGCGGCTTCGGGCTGCTGCGCGTCTTCGTCGCCGACCAGACCAGCCGCTCGCAGGTCGCCGAGGCGCAGCGCCTGGAGGCCGAGCGCCAGGAGCAGGAGGCCAAGCGCGTCAACGACGCCAACCAGGCGGCCATCCTGCGGCTGATGAACGAGCTGCAGACGGTGGCCGAGGGTGACCTCACGCAGCAGGCCACGGTGACCGAGGACATCACCGGTGCCATCGCCGACTCGGTGAACTACACCGTGGAGGAACTGCGCATGCTGGTCGCGCAGGTGCAGAGCACGGTCTCGCGCGTGACCGACACGACCTCGCAGGTCGAGCAGACCTCCACCGAGCTGCTCGCCGCCTCCACCGAGCAGCTGCGCGAGATCCGCGAGACCGGCGAGTCGGTGCTGCAGATGGCCGGCCGCATCAACGACGTCAGCTCGCAGGCGCAGCAGACGGCGCAGGTGGCGCAGCAGTCGCTGCGCGCCGCCGAGGCCGGCCTGTCGGCGGTGCAGGACACGATCGGCGGCATGAACACCATCCGCGACCAGATCCAGGAGACCTCCAAGCGCATCAAGCGGCTGGGCGAGAGCTCGCAGGAGATCGGCGAGATCACCGAGCTGATCAGCGACATCACCGAGCAGACCAACGTGCTGGCGCTGAACGCCGCCATCCAGGCCGCGTCGGCCGGCGAGGCGGGCCGCGGCTTCTCGGTGGTGGCCGAGGAAGTGCAGCGCCTCGCGGAACGCTCCGGCGACGCGACGCGGCAGATCGCCGCCATCGTGCGCACCATCCAGACCGACACCCAGGACGCCGTGGCGGCCATGGAGCGCAGCACGCAGGGCGTGGTCGAGGGCGCGAAGCTGTCCGATGCGGCCGGTGCCGCGCTGGGCGACATCGACCGCGTCACGCGCGAGCTGTCGGACCTGATCGCTCGCATCTCGGCCGAGGCCTCGCGCGAGGCCGCGTCCGCCAACGTGGTGGCCGAGAACATCCAGCACATCTTCGCGGTGACCGAGCAGACCTCCGAGGGCACGCGCTCGACGGCGCAGATGGTGCGCGAGCTCTCGCGCACGGCGGAGGAACTCAAGGCCTCGGTGGCGCGCTTCAAGATCGGCTGAGGCGCCGCACGCCGCCGCACCGCAGACGCACCGGACCCGCACGATGACCGACCCCGTGGACAGCGCCGGCCGCGAGCCCTCGCCCGCCGACGACCTCAGCGCGCTGGCCTGGGTCGTCGGCGAGCTGCGTCGCTCGCTGGAGACCGCGCACAAGGCGCTGCGCCGCTACCTCAAGGAAGCCGAGGCGGTGGCCGGCAGCGACGTCGACGCGGTCGACCCCTCGGTGCTGCGCACCGCGCGCACGCAGCTGCACCAGGGCGTGGGCGCGCTGGAGCTCGTCGGCATGCCGGCCATGGCCGACGTGCTGCGCGGCTCGGAGGCGGCGGTGCAGCGCATGGTCGCGCGCCCGGCGATGGTGGACGCCGCCGCGGTGGAGACCATCGAGCGCGTGTCCTTCGCGCTGCTGGACTTCCTGGGCCGCCAGCTCGCCGGCAAGCCGGTCTCGCCGGTGATGCTGTTCCCGCAGTACCGCGCGGTGCAGCAGCTCGCCGGCGCCGACCGCGTGCACCCGGCGGACCTGTGGAAGATCGACTGGCAGTGGCTCGCGCTGCCGCCGGACGCCTCGGCGCAGCCGCGCGCCGCCGACGATGCGGCGCGCGGCGAGATGGAGACGCTGGTGCTGGCGCTGATGCGCGAGCCCGGCGCCGGCCCGCTGGCGCGCATGAGCGACCTCTGCGCCGACCTCGGCGCCGGCGCGCGTGCGCAGCCCGGCGGCACCGGCGGCAGCCAGCTCTCCACCTTCTGGCAGCTCGCCGCGGCGGTCTTCGAGGCCCAGGCCGGCAGCCTGCTGACGGGCGATGTCTACACCAAGCGCATCGCGTCGCGCCTGCTCGCGCTGCTGCGCGCCGGCGCACGTGCCGGCGCCGGCGGCCAGGTCGAGCTGTCCGACCGCCTCGCGCAGGACCTGCTGTTCTTCTGCAGCCACGCGCGCGCGCCGAGCGCCGAGCGCCCGTCGCCGCGGCTGGCCGCGGTGCGCCGCGCCTGGCGGCTGGACCAGCGGCCGACCGCCGACTACGAGACGCCGCGGCTGGGCCGCGTCGACCCGGCGCTCCTCGTGCTGGCCAAGAAGCGCGTCGCCGCGGCCAAGGATTCCTGGTCCGCCGTCGCCGGCGGCGAGCTGCACCGGCTCACCGGGCTGGCCGAGCAGTTCACGCTGGTCGGCGAGTCGCTGACCAGGCTGTTCCCCGGCGGCGACGCGCTCGCGCTGGCGATGCAGACGACGATCGCGCAGACGGTGGCCGCCGGTGCGGCGCCGCCGGCGCCGCTGGCGATGGAGGTCGCGACCTCCATGCTGTACCTCGATGCCTCGCTGGAGGACGGCGACCTCGACCACCCGCAGCTCGCCGAGCGCGTGCAGCGCCTGGCGCGCCGCATCGACGAGCTGCGCATCGGCGCCGACCCGCATCCGCTGGAACCCTGGATGGAGGAGCTGTACCGCCGCGTCAGCGACCGCCAGACCATGGGCAGCGTGGTGCAGGAGCTGCGCGCGACGCTGTCGGAGGTCGAGAAGCACATCGACCAGTATTTCCGCAACCCGGCCGACCGTGCCGTGCTGATCCCGGTGCCCGGCCAGCTCTCGGCGATGCGCGGCGTGCTCTCGGTGCTGGGGCTGGACCAGGCCTCGGCCGCGGCGCTGCACATGCGCGACGCGGTCGACGAGCTGGCGCAGACCGAGGCCGACCCGCAGCGCGCGGTGCAGTCCGGCAGCTTCGACCGCCTGGCCGACAACCTGGGCGCCCTGAGCTTCCTGATCGACATGCTCAGCGTGCAGCCGCAGCTGGCGAAGTCGCTGTTCCGCTTCGACCCCGCCACCGGCGTGCTCAGCGCCGTGATGGGGCAGAGCGAGCGCACCTCGGCCTTTGCCGAGCTCGACGCCGGCGCGGCGGCTCCCGCCGCCGAGCCCACGCTGGCCGAGCAGCTGCGCGCGCTGGCCGACGACGCGGTCGGCGCCGCCGCCACCGACGAGGACCTGGCCGCGCGCATCGACCGCTTGCAGCAGCGTGCCCTGGCCGCCGACCAGCGCGAGCTGGCGCGCGTGCTTGCCGGCGCCAGGACGGCGCTGGCCGGTGCCGGCGGCCGCGCCGCGGTGAGCCCGCAGC
>CAZUPH010000103.1:0-264 GCA_964621995.1 uncultured Rubrivivax sp.
AACCTTACGAGACGCTGTATCCGGAGGGAGGCGCTTTGACCTTCGTCCTCGAGAAAGTGCCGGCGGCCGCGCTCGAACGCTATCCGCTGGGCGCGCTGGCCGCGGACAGCGCCTGGCCCTTCGCGCTGCTGACGCTGCTGCTGATCGCCGCCGCCGGCTGGGAATGGGCGCGCCTGAACCAGGCCGGCGCCGGGCTGGCGCTGGCCCTTGGCGGCGCGCTGGCGCTGGCCGGCGCGGCCACGCTGGCCGGGCCGCTGAAGGACC
>CAZUPH010000103.1:278-14299 GCA_964621995.1 uncultured Rubrivivax sp.
GCTGTGGTGGGCCGCCGCCGCGCTGTGGCTGGCGCTGGGCGCGGTGGCGCTGCGCAGCGGGCCGACGGCCTGGCCGCAGCTGCCGCGCGCGGTGCGCTGGGGCGTGGGCGTGGTCGCGCTGTGGTCGGCCTGGCTGGCGCTGACGCATGCGCATGTCATCGGCATCAACTTCATGCTCTCGCTGCTGTGCCTGGTGTGGATGGCCGACGTCGCCGCCTATTTCGGTGGCCGCGCCTTCGGCCGGCGCAAGCTGGCACCGTCGATCAGCCCGGGCAAGAGCTGGGAGGGCGTGTGGTCGGGCATGGCCGGCGTGCTGCTGCTGGCGGCGTTCTGGATCGGCCTGGACCGCTGGTTCGGCTTCGACGGGCCCAGCCTGTACAGCCGGCTGCTGCAGGGCCTGGGCCTGGCCGGCATGGTGGCGGCGCTGCTGGCGATGTGCGCGATGAGCGTGGTCGGCGACCTCATCGAGTCGCTGGTCAAGCGCGCCGCCGGCGCCAAGGACAGCAGCCGCCTGCTGCCCGGCCACGGCGGCGTGCTCGACCGCGTGGATGCGCTGCTGCCGGTGCTCCCGCTGGGGCTGGCGCTGGTCACGCTGGGGACGCCATGATGGGCCCGCGGCAGCGCCTGGCCATCCTCGGCTCGACAGGCTCGATCGGCACCAGCACGCTGGGCGTCGTCGCTCGCCACCCGGATCGCTTCGAGGTCGTCGGCCTGAGCGCGCAGCAGCGCGTGGACGAGCTGCTCGAGCAGTGCCTGCGCTTCCGGCCGCGCATCGCGGTGCTGCCCGACGAGGCGCGCGCGCGCGAGCTGCGCACGCGGCTGGCCGCCGCCGGCGTGGGCACCGAGGTGCGCGCGGGCGCGCAGGCGCTCGTGGAGCTGGCCGCCGCCGACGAGGTCGACAGCGTGATGGCCGCCATCGTCGGCGCCGCGGGTCTTGCGCCCTGCCTGGCCGCGGCGCGCGCCGGCAAGCGGCTGCTGCTGGCCAACAAGGAGGCGCTGGTCGTCGGCGGCGCGCTGTTCATGCGCGCGGTGCACGAGGGCGGAGCCACGCTGCTGCCCATCGACAGCGAGCACTCGGCGATCTTCCAGTGCCTGCCCGAGGACCGGGCCGCCTGGCGCGCGCGCATCGACCACATCGTGCTCACCGCCAGCGGCGGCCCCTTCCGGGACCGCGACCCGGACGCCTTGCACGGCGTGACGCCGGCGCAGGCCGTCGCGCACCCGAACTGGGTCATGGGGCGCAAGATCAGCGTCGACTCGGCGACGATGATGAACAAGGCGCTGGAGGTCATCGAGGCGCGCTGGCTGTTCGACCTGGCGCCCGAGGACATCCGCGTCGTCATCCACCCGCAGAGCATCATCCACTCGATGGTCGTCTGCCGCGACGGCTCGGTGCTGGCGCAGCTGGGCACGCCGGACATGAAGGTGCCCATCGCCTACGGGCTGGCCTTCCCCGAGCGCATCGAGTCCGGCGCCGAGCGGCTGGACTTCACGACGCTGAAGGATCTCAGCTTCCAGGCCCCGGACGCGCGCCGCTTCCCCGGCTTGCAGCTGGCCTGGGACGCGCTGCGCGCGCCCGAGGGCACGACCGCGGTGCTCAATGCCGCCAACGAGGAGGCGGTGGCCGCCTTCCTGGCCGGAACCATCCCGTTCACGGCGATTCACAGGGTGAATGCCGCGACGCTCGAACGCCTGCCGCCCGACCTGCCCGCCGAGCCCGCGCTCGAGGACCTGCTGGCGCTGGACGGGCGCGCACGCGCCACGGCGCGCCAGGTCATGAAGGAGATCGCGGCGTGATCGTCACCGTGCTCGCCTTCCTGCTGACGCTGGGCGTGCTCATCGTCATCCACGAGTACGGCCACTACCGCGTCGCGGTGGCCTGCGGCGTGAAGGTGCTGCGCTTCTCGGTCGGCTTCGGCCGCGTGCTGTGGCGCTGGCAGAAGGCGCCGGGCGGTACCGAGTTCGTGGTCTGCGCGCTGCCGCTGGGCGGCTACGTGCGCATGCTCGACGAGCGCGAGGGTCCGGTGCCGGAGCCGCAGGCCGCCGCCGGTGCCTTCAACCGCAAGCCGCTGGCGCAGCGCGCCGCGATCGTCGCCGCCGGCCCGCTGGCCAACCTGGGGCTGGCGGTGCTGCTGTATGCGGCGGCACACTGGATCGGCATCGACGAGCCCAAGGCCGTGCTCGGCCCGCCGGCGGCCGGCAGCCCGGCGGAGGCCGCCGGGCTGCGCGCCGGCGACTGGGTGCGTTCGCTGTCGCGCGACGGCCGCGAATGGGACGAGGTGCGTTCGCTGACCGACCTGCGCTGGCAGGTCACGCAGGCGGCCATGCAGCGCGGCACCCTGCAATTGCAGGTCAGCGACCGCGACGGCCGCGGCTCGCGCACGCTGGCGCTGAACCTGGCCGGCTTCGACCCGCGCGAGGTGGACGCGCAGCTGATGCGCAAGATCGGCCTCGCCGGCGCCTTCAGCGAACCGGTGCTCGGCGACGTGCGCGCCGGCGGCGCCGCCGCCGAGGCCGGCCTGCAGCGCGGCGACCGCGTGCTGGCGGTGGACGGCCGCCCGGTCGTGGACGCGCAGACGCTGCGCGAGACCATCCGCGGCGGCGTGCGCGACGGCGCGCCCGTGGCGCAGTCCTGGCGGGTGGAGCGCGACGGCCGCACGCTGGAGCTGCAGGTGCGGCCGCGCCCTGTGCGCGACGGCGAGCTGACGGTGGGCCGGGTCGAGGCCTTCGTCGGCCAGCCGCCGGAGATGGTGACCGTGCGCCACGGCCCGGTGGAGGGGCTGGTGCAGGGCGCCTCGCGCACCTGGGAGCTCTCGGTGCTGACGGTGAAGATGCTCGGCCGCATGCTCGTCGGCGAGGCCTCGCTGAAGAACCTCAGCGGCCCGCTGACCATCGCCGACTATGCCGGGCAGTCGGTGCAGCAGGGGCTGGCCTACTACCTGGGCTTCCTGGCGCTGGTCAGCGTCAGCCTCGGGGTGCTGAACCTGCTGCCGCTGCCCATGCTCGATGGGGGGCACCTGATGTATTACATTTTCGAGGGCGTCACCGGCCGCCCGGTCTCCGACCTCTGGCTGGCCCGGCTGCAGCGAGGCGGCATCGTCGTGTTGTTGATGATGATGTCGCTCGCCCTGTTCAACGACGTGGCCCGCCTGCTGGGCCTGCACTGAATCCATGTTCCCTTCGTATCCGTTCGGGCCGCTGCGCCCCGTGGCAGTGGCGGCCGTGGCCTGCGTGGCAGGCCTGGCCGCCGCCGGCGCCGCCGCGCAGGCCGTCGAGCCCTTCGTCATCGCGGACATCCGCGTCGAGGGCCTGCAGCGCACCGACCCCGGCACCGTGTTCGCCGCGCTGCCGTTCCGCATCGGCGACACCTACACCGACGACAAGGGCTCGGCGGCGCTGCGCTCGCTGTTCGCAACCGGCCTGTTCAAGGACGTGCGCATCGAGATCGAGGGCCGCGTCGCGGTGCTCATCGTCGAGGAGCGCTCGATCATCGCCGGCATCAGCTTCGTCGGCCTGAAGGAGTTCGACAAGGACCCGCTGACCAAGAGCCTGCGCGACGCCGGCATCGGCGAGGGCCTGCCCTTCGACCGCGCGCTGGTGGACCGCGCCGAGCAGGAGATCAAGCGCCAGTACCTGGCGCGCAGCCTCTACGGTGCCGAGGTCGTCACGACGATCACGCCGCTGGAGCGCAACCGCGTCAACGTGACCTTCACGATGACCGAGGGCGAGGCGGCGCGCATCTCCGACATCCGCATCACCGGCAACACGGTGTTCGACGAGTCCACGCTGCTGGGCCTGTTCGAGCTGAACAGGACCGGCTGGCTCAGCTGGTACAGCAAGAACGACCGCTACTCGCGCAGCAAGCTCAACGCCGACCTCGAGAAGCTGCGCGCCTACTACGTCAACCGCGGCTACCTGGAGTTCGCGATCGAGTCCACCCAGGTCACGATCTCGCCGGACAAGCAGTCGATCGCGGTGGCGATCTCGGTGCGCGAGGGCCAGCCCTACACGGTGACCTCGGTGCGCCTGGAGGGCGACTACCTGGGCAAGGAGGACGAGTTCCGCGCCTTCGTGCTGCTGCGCCCCGGCCAGCCCTACCGCGGCGACGCGGTGGCCGAGACGCAGCGCCGCTTCCAGGACCTGTTCGGCCTGTACGGCTACGCCTTCGCGCGCGTGGAGGCGCGGCCCGAGATCGACCGCGCCACCGGTCAGGCGGCGGTGGTGTTCGCGGCGCTGCCCGAGCGGCGCGTGTACGTGCGGCGCATCGAGATCGCCGGCAACACGCGCACGCGCGACGAGGTCATCCGGCGCGAGTTCCGCCAGCTCGAGAGCGCCTGGTACGACGGCGGCCTGATCAAGCTGTCGCAGGAGCGCGTGCGCCGGCTGGACTACTTCGCCAGTGTCGAGGTCGACACCGAGGAGGTGCCCGGCGCGCCGGACCAGGTGGACCTGGTCGTCACCGTCAAGGAGAAGCCCACCGGCAACCTGCTGGTCGGCGCCGGCTACTCCAACGCCGAGAAGTTCACCTTCACCGCGTCGGTCAAGCAGGACAACGCCTTCGGCTCCGGCAACTACCTGGGCTTCGAGGTCAACACCAGCAAGTTCAACCGCACGCTGGTCATCAGCACGGTGGACCCGTACTGGACGGTGGACGGCATCTCGCGCGCGATCGACCTCTTCTACCGCACGAGCCGGCCCTACAACAGCCTGGGCGACACCTACGACCTCAAGACCCCGGGCGCGGCGGTGCGCTTCGGCATCCCGTTCTCGGAATACGACACGGTATTCCTGGGCATCGGCGCGGAGCGCACCGAGATCGGCACCTCGATCGGCATCCCGCTGACCTACCTGAACTACCGCGTGCTGTACGGCGACAAGGCGAACGCCTTCCCGGTGACGCTGGGCTGGGCCCGCGACGGGCGCGACAGCATCCTCGTGCCCACCGCGGGCCGCTACCAGCGCGTCAACCTGGAGTGGGCCTTCGCCGGCGACGTGCGCTACCTGCGCACCAACCTGCAGTACCAGGAGTACTTCCCGCTGCCCTGGCGGCTGACGCTGGGCGTCAACGCCGAGATCGGCATCGGCCAGGGCCTGGGCGGCAAGCCCTTCCCGGTGTTCAAGAACTTCTACGGCGGCGGCCTGGGCACCGTGCGCGCCTTCGAGCAGGGCTCGCTGGGCGTGGTGGACCCCACCGGCGCCTATGTCGGCGGCGCGCGGCGGCTGAACATCAACAGCGAGCTGTACTTCCCGGTGCCCGGCACCGGCAACGACCGCACGCTGCGCATCTTCGCCTTCGCCGACGCCGGCAACGTCTGGCGCGAGGACGAGAAGGTCACCGCCGAATCGCTGCGTGCCTCGGTCGGCCTGGGCCTGTCGTGGATCTCGCCGGTGGGACCGCTGAAGCTGAGCTGGGGGCGCCCGGTGAAGCTGCAGCGCAACGATAGAATCCAACGTTTCCAATTCCAGATCGGGACTGCCTTCTGATGAAGACGATGGCTCGCACCGCCGCCCGTGGCACCGCCCGCATGAGGGCGGGCCGCGTGCTGCTGGTCGCCTGGCTCGGCCTGGCTGCCGCGCTGCCTGCCATGGCGCAGGAACTGAAGATCGGCTATGTCAACAGCGAGCGCGTGCTGCGCGAGGCCGCGCCGGCGCGCGCCGCGCAGGCCAAGCTGGAGGCCGAGTTCGGCCGCCGCGAGCGCGAGCTCAACGAGCAGGCCACGCGGCTGAAGGCCGCCGCCGACCGGCTGGAGAAGGACCTGCCCACGCTGTCGCCGACCGAGCAGCAGCGCCGTCAGCGCGAGCTGGTGGACCAGGACCGCGACCTGCAGCGCAAGCGCCGCGAGTTCCAGGAAGACCTGAACCAGCGCCGCAACGAGGAGCTGGCCAGCGTCGTCGAACGCGCCAACCGCGCGATCAAGCAGATCTTCGACGCCGAGAAGTACGACCTCATCCTGCAGGAGGTGGTCTTCGCCGGCGCACGCGTGGACATCACCGACAAGGTGATCCGCGCCCTCAACGGCCCGGCCGCCACGGCGCCCGCCGGCGCGGCGACGCCGTCGCGCTGAAGTCCCCCGCGCGGCGGCCATGCGCGCGCGCCTGGGCGAGCTGGCCGCGCTGCTGGGCGGCGAACTGGTCGGCGACCCGGCCGCCGAAGTGGCACGCATCGCGCCGCTGGACAGCGCCGGGCCGGACGCCATCAGCTTCCTGGCCAGCGCGCGCTACCAGTCGCAGCTGGCCGCCAGCGCCGCCGGCTGCGTGATCGTCTCCCCGGCGCTGCGCGACGCCGCGGCGGCGCGCGGCGCGGCCCTCGTCTGCGCCGATCCGTATCTCGCCTTCGCCCGCCTGACGCAGTGGTGGGCGCGGTGCACGCGCCGTGCGCCGGTGCCCGGCGTGCACCCGAGCGCGGTGGTCGAGGAGGGCGCCGTCGTGGACCCCGGCGCCAGCATCGGGGCGCTGGTGCACGTGGCGCGCGGTGCGCGCATCGCCGCCGGTGCGGTGCTCGGGCCGCACTGCCAGGTCGGCGAGGACGCCGTCGTCGGCGGGCACACCGTGCTGAAGGGCCGCGTCACGCTGGCCGAGGGCTGCCGCATCGGCGAGCGCGGGCTGGTGCATGCCGGTGCGGTGATCGGCGCCGACGGCTTCGGCTTCGCCCCTGCCGGCGGCGGCAGCGAGGGCGCGCACTGGGAGAAGATCGAGCAGCTCGGGGCCGTGGTGATCGGCAACGACGTGGAGATCGGCGCCAACACCTGCATCGACCGCGGCGCGCTCGCCGACACCGTGGTCGACGACGGCGTGAAGATCGACAACCTCGTGCAGGTCGGCCACAACGTGCACATCGGCGCGCACACGGCCATCGCCGGCAACGTGGGCATCGCCGGCAGCGCGCGCATCGGCCGCCACTGCTCGATCGGCGGCGCGGCCTGCATCCTGGGCCACCTGCAGATCGTGGACCACGTGCAGATCACGGTGGCCACGGTCGTCACGCGCTCCATCCTGAAGCCGGGGCTGTACAGCGGCGCATTCCCGTTCGATGACAATGCCGCCTGGGAGAAGAACGCGGCCACGCTGCGCCAGCTGCACGCCCTGCGCGAGCGGCTGCGGGCGCTGGAGCGCAAGGCCTGAATGCGATGGACATCCAGCAGATCCTCACCAAGCTGCCGCACCGCTACCCCTTCCTGCTCGTGGACCGCGTGCTCGAGATCGAGCGCGGGCAGCGCATCCGGGTGCTGAAGAACGTCACGATCAACGAGCCCTTCTTCGTCGGCCACTTCCCGGTGCGCCCGGTGATGCCCGGCGTGCTGATCCTCGAGGCGCTGGCGCAGGCCGCCGCGCTGCTGTCGCTGGACAGCAGCGCGCAGGGCGCGATCCGCGAGGACGAGGTGGTGTATTTCGTCGGCATCGACAACGCGCGCTTCAAGCGCCCGGTCGGCCCCGGCGACCAGCTCATCCTGGAGGCCGAGATCGACCGCATCAAGTCCGGCATCTACCGCTTCCGCACCCGCGCCTCGGTCGAGGGCCAGGTGGCGGCCGAGGCCGAGCTGATGTGCACGATGCGCAAGGTCGCCTGACCACGCGCACCGCCGCAGCCCGAGCGATGGCGCAGATCCATCCCACCGCGATCGTCGATCCCGGCGCCGAGCTGGACGCGGGGGTGGCCGTCGGCCCCTACGCCGTCATCGGCGCCGGCGTGCGCATCGGCGCCGGCACGAGCATCGCGTCGCACGTCACGATCGACGGGCCCACCGTGATCGGCCGCGACAACCGCGTCCACGCCCACGCCGCGCTGGGCGGCGCGCCGCAGGACATGAAGTACCGCGGCGAGCCAACGGCGCTGCACATCGGCGACCGCAACACGATCCGCGAGTTCTGCACCCTCAACCGCGGCACCGCGCAGGACGGGGGCGTCACGCGCATCGGCGACGACAACTGGATCATGGCCTACGTGCACGTCGCGCACGACGTGCAGGTGGCCAACCGCACCATCCTGGCCAACAACGCCACGCTGGCCGGCCACGTGCACATCGGCGACTGGGTCATCGTCGGCGGGCTCACCGGCGTGCACCAGTTCTGCAAGATCGGTGCGCACGCGATGACCGGCTTCCAGAGCCATGTCTCGCAGGACGTGCCGCCGTTCATGATGGTCACCGGCCATCCGCTGGCCGAGCACGGCTTCAACATCGAGGGCCTGCGCCGGCGCGGCTTCTCGCGCGAGCGCATCGCGCTGGTCAAGCAGATGCACCGGCTGCTGTACCGCCAGGGCCTCACGCTGGAGGCCGCGAAGGAGGCCATCGCCGCGCTGGCCGCCGACCCGGCCTGCCCGGAAGGCGGCGCCGCGGACGTGGCGCTGCTGCTGGACTTCCTGGCCGCCTCCAAGCGCGGCATCGTGCGCTGAACGCCGGCGGGGGCAGCGGCATGCGGCTCGCGATGGTCGCCGGCGAGGCCTCGGGCGACCTGCTCGCGGCACTGCTGCTCGGCGGCCTGCACGAGCGCTGGCCGGCGCTGCAGGCGGTGGGCATCGGCGGGCCGCGCATGGCCGAGGCCGGCTTCGAGGCCTGGTGGCCGTCGGACCGGCTCGCGGTGCGCGGCTACTTCGAGGTGCTGCGCCACTACCGCGGCATCAAGCGCATCCGCGACGAGCTCGGCGCGCGGCTGCTGGCCGAGCCGCCGGCGGTCTTCGTCGGCGTCGATGCGCCGGACTTCAACCTGGGCCTGGAGAAGCGGCTGAAGGCCGCGGGCATGCGCACCGTGCACTTCGTCTGCCCCTCGATCTGGGCCTGGCGCGGCGGCCGTGCGAAGCGCATGGCCGAGAGCTGCGACCACGTCCTGTGCCTGTTCCCGTTCGAGCCTGCGCTGCTGCGCGAGCATGGCCTGGCGGCCACCTTCGTCGGCCACCCGCTGGCCGACGCGATCCCGCTGGACCCGCCGCGCGCCGCGTCGCGCGCCGCACTGGGCCTGGGCGAGCAGGACATGGTGGTCGCGGTGCTGCCGGGCAGCCGGCGCTCGGAGATCCAGGACAACGCGCCGGTCTTCCTGCAGGCGGTGGCGCGGCTGCACCGCGAGCGCCCGGCGCTGCGCTTCGTGCTGCCGCTGGCGCCCGGGCTGCGGCCGCTGGTCGAGCCGCTCGTCGCCGCGCATGCGCGCGGCGTGCCGCTGCAGCTGCTCGACGGCCAGTCGCACGCCGCGCTGGCGGCCTGCGACGTGACGCTCATCGCCAGCGGCACCGCCACGCTGGAGGCGGCGCTGTTCAAGCGGCCGATGGTCATCGGCTACCGCATCCACGCGCTGAGCTGGCAAATCATGCGCCACATGCGCTACCAGCCGTGGGTCGGCCTGCCCAACATCCTGAGCCGCGACTTCGTCGTGCCCGAGCTGTTGCAGGACGACTGCACGCCCGAGGCCCTGGCGCACGCCGTGCGGGCCTGGCTGGACGACCTGCCGGCGGCCGAACGGCTGGCGCGGCGTTTCCGCGATCTCCACCACGAGCTGCGCCAGGACACGGCGCGGCGCGCCAGCGATGCCATCGCCGAAGTCCTCGCGTAGCGCGGGCCGCGGCGGGCCGGCGCAGCTGGCGCTGGACTGGCCGGCGCCGCCGGCGGTGCGCGGTCTCGCGCGGCGCGTGCGCCAGCGTGTGCAGCCGCTGGTGGCCGGGGTGGACGAGGCCGGCCGCGGCCCGCTGGCCGGGCCGGTGGTGGCCGCCGCGGTGATCCTGGACGAACTGCGCCCGATCCCCGGCCTGGCCGACTCCAAGGCGCTGACCCCGGCGCGCCGCGAGCGGCTCTTCGCCGAGATCTGCGCGCACGCGCTGTGCGTCGGCATCGGGCAGGCCAGCGTGGAGGAGATCGACCGCCTGAACATCCTGCACGCGACGATGCTCGCGATGCAGCGCGCGGTGGCCGCGCTGCGGCTGGCACCGCTGGAGGTGCTGGTGGACGGTAACCGCGTGCCCGCGCTGGCGGTGCCGGCGCGCGCCGTGGTGCACGGCGACGCGCTGGTGCCGGCGATCAGCGCCGCGTCCATCCTCGCCAAGGTGCAGCGCGACCGCCTGTGCGCCACGCTGCACGAGCGGCATCCGCAGTACGGCTTCGACGGCCACAAGGGCTACCCGACGCCCGAGCACCTGCAGGCGCTGCGCCTGCACGGACCCTGCAGCGAGCACCGCCGCAGCTTCGCCCCGGTGCGCGAGGCGCTCACGCTGTGGACGGCGCCCGGGTGAACGCCGCCACGCCGCGCGTGCAGGCGCTGAGCTCGCGCGACAACCCGCTGCTGCGCCAGCTGCGCCGCCTGGCGCAGGACGGCGCCGGCTACCGCCGCGCCGGCGTGCTGTGGCTGGAAGGCGAGCACCTGTGCGCCGCGCTGCGCACGCGCGGGCTGCCGGCACGCCAGGCGGTGGTGACCGAGGCCGCCTGGGCGGCGCCCGGGCTGCGCGAACTGGCGTCCTGGGCGCCCGCGGTGGCGGTGCTGCCGGCGCCGCTGTTCGCCGGCTTCAGCACGCTGCCTTCGCCGGCCGGGCTGGGATTCCTCGTCGATGCGCCGGCGCCGGTGGCGCCGGACCCGGCCGCCGCCAGCGTGGTGCTGGACCGCGTGCAGGACGCCGGCAACGTCGGCAGCATCCTGCGCAGCGCGGCGGCCTTCGGCGTGGCGCAGGTGCTGGCGGTCCGCGGCACGGCGGCGCTGTGGAGCCCCAAGGTGCTGCGTGCCGGCATGGGTGCGCACTTCGCGCTGCGGCTGGTCGAGGGGCTGGAGGAGGCCGACCTGGCGGCGCTGCAGGTGCCGCTGGTGGCCACCAGCTCGCACGCCGGGCATGAACTGCCGCGTGCCGCGCTGCCGCGGCCCTGCGCCTGGGTGCTGGGGCACGAGGGGCAGGGCGTGTCGGCGGGGCTGCTGGCGCGCTGCGTGCTCTCGGTGCGCATCCCGCAGCCCGGCGGCGAGGAGTCGCTCAACGTGGCCGCGGCGGCGGCGGTCTGCCTGTACGAGTCGGCACGCCGGGGGATACGAGCTCAGTAGACCAGCCGATCCGGCCGCAGGTCGCGCAGGGTGCGTCAGGCGAAGGGGCCCGCCTGCGCGGGCCCCTTCGCCTGACGAGCGGTGCGGGCCTGCAGGCCCGCACCCGGAGACTGCGCACGTTCAATACACCAGCCGGTCCGGCCGCAGGTCGCGCAGGATCGTCGTCGCGATCTCCTCGATCGACTTGCTGGTCGACGACAGCCAGGCGATGCTCTCGCGGCGCATCATGGCCTCGGCCTCGTGCACCTCGTAGCGGCAGTTCTCCAGCGACGCATACTTGCTGCCGGGCCGGCGCTCGTTGCGCACCTCGGCCAGCCGCACCGGGTCGATGGTCAGCCCGAAGCACTTGCGCCGGTGCGGCGCCAGCGGCTTGGGCAGGTGGCCGCGCTCGAAGTCCTCGGGGATCAGCGGGTAGTTCGCGGCCTTGATGCCGTGCTGCATCGCCAGGTACAGGCTGGTGGGCGTCTTGCCGCTGCGGCTGACGCCCAGCAGGATCACGTCGGCGATGTCCAGGTTGCGTGCCGACTGCCCGTCGTCGTGGGCGAGCGCGAAGTTGATCGCGTCGATGCGGTCGTGGTACTCGCGGCTGGTGCTGGCGTCGGAGAAGCGGCCCACGCGGTGGCTGCTCTTCATGCCGAACTCGGCCTCCAGCGGCTCGACGAAGGTGCGCATCATGTCCAGCAGCAGGCCGCGGCAGCCGGGGCCGGTGAGCACCTCGCGCACCTCGTCGTTGGCCAGCGTCGCGAAGACGATCGGGCGCTTGCCCTCGCTCTCGGCGGTGCGGTTGATCTCGTCGAGCACCTCGCGCGCCTTCTCGGCGCTGTCGATGAAGGGTCGGCGCACGTGACGCGGGTTGGCCTCGAACTGCGCCAGCACCGAGTTGCCGAAGGTCTCGGCGGTGATGCCGGTGCCGTCCGAGACGAAGAACACGGTGCGTTCGGGCATGGGCTCTCGCGGCGTCGCCGGGTCCGGAAAATGCAGGCCATCATAAGGAAGAACTCCGTAGAATCCCGGCAACTTTCCGCCGCCCGGCAGCCCCGCACGGCAGCGCCCACGATGACCCCGCCCGGCCCACGACTCCCCGCACAGGCCGCGGTCCGATATGGTCCCGCGCGGCCTGCGTGCGCCCGGCGGCGCTGCGCCCGGCCCGTCGGCAGGCCGCCCGGCGTCGCAGCGGAAGCACCGGTTTTCCCCCATCACGGAGCTTTCCCATGTCTGCATCCCCGCTGGCGGCCGCCCTGGTCGTACCGTTCGAACAACTGAGGATGACCGACGTCGAGGTGGTCGGCGGCAAGAACGCCAGCCTCGGCGAGATGATCAGCCAGCTCAGCCACGCCGGCGTGCGCGTGCCCGGCGGCTTCGCGACCACGGCGCATGCCTTCCGCGAGTTCCTGCGCGAAGGCGGGCTCGAGCAGCGCATCAACGACACGCTGACCAAGCTCGACGTCGACGACGTGCGCGCGCTGGCCGAGACCGGCGCGCGCATCCGGCAGTGGGTCCTGGACACGCCTTTCCCGGCCGCGCTGGAGCATGCCATCCGCGAGCAGTTCGCGCGCCTGACCGAGGGCCACCCGGAGACCAGCTTCGCGGTGCGTTCGTCGGCCACCGCCGAGGACCTGCCGGATGCCAGCTTCGCCGGCCAGCAGGAGACCTTCCTGAACGTGCACGGCATCGAGGACGTGCTGCACCGGGTCAAGGAGGTCTTCGCGTCGCTGTACAACGACCGCGCGATCAGCTACCGCGTGCACAAGGGCTTCGCGCACGCCGACGTGGCGCTGTCGGCCGGCGTGCAGCGCATGGTGCGCTCGGACCTCGGCGCCTCCGGCGTGCTGTTCACGATCGACACCGAGAGCGGCTTCGCCGACGTGGTCTTCATCACCTCCAGCTACGGCCTGGGCGAGATGGTCGTGCAGGGCGCCGTCAACCCCGACGAGTTCTACGTCCACAAGCCCATGCTGAAGGCCGGCAAGTTTCCGGTCATCCGCCGCTCGCTGGGCTCCAAGCTGCAGCGCATGGAGTTCGCGCCGCGCTCGGGCCAGGCCACCGGCGGCAAGCTGGTGCGCGTGATCGACACGCCGCCGGAGCAGCGCAACCGCTACTCGCTCACCGACGCCGAGGTGGTCGAACTGGCGCGCTACGCGGTCGTCATCGAGCAGCACTACGGCCGCCCGATGGACATCGAGTGGGGCCGGGATGGCGAGGACGGCCGGCTCTACATCCTGCAGGCGCGCCCGGAGACCGTGAAGAGCCAGGGCGCGGGCAAGGTCGAGCAGCGCTACAAGCTCAAGGGCGGCCACCCGAAGACGCCGGTGCTGGCCGAGGGCCGCGCGATCGGCCAGAAGATCGGCACCGGGCCGGTGCGGCTGGTCAGCAGCCCGACCGAGATGGACCGCGTGCAGCCGGGCGACATCCTCGTCACCGACATGACGGACCCGAACTGGGAGCCGATCATGAAGCGCGCCGGCGCCATCGTCACCAACCGCGGCGGCCGCACCTGCCATGCGGCCATCATCGCGCGCGAGCTGGGCATCCCGGCGGTGGTCGGCTGCGGCGACGCCACCGAGCGCCTGGCCGACGGCGCGCTGGTCACCGTGTCCTGCGCCGAGGGCGACACCGGCTACATCTACGACGGCCTGCTGGAGACCGAGGTCACCGAGGTGCGGCGCGGCGAGATGCCGTACTGCCCGGTCAAGATCATGATGAACGTCGGCAACCCGACGCTGGCCTTCGACTTCGCGCAGATCCCGAATGCGGGGGTCGGCCTCGCGCGGCTGGAATTCATCATCAACAACAACATCGGGGTGCACCCGAAGGCCATCCTCGACTACCCGAACGTCGACACCGACCTGAAGAAGGCGGTGGAGAGCGTGGCCCGCGGCCACGCCAGCCCGCGCGCCTTCTACGTGGACAAGCTCACCGAGGGCATCGCCACGATCGCCGCCGCCTTCTGGCCCAAGCCGGTGATCGTGCGGCTGTCGGACTTCAAGAGCAACGAGTACCGCAAGCTGATCGGCGGC
>CAZUPH010000104.1:0-14282 GCA_964621995.1 uncultured Rubrivivax sp.
AATGAATAGAATCAATTTTTCCAATTTTTAAAAATTTTCCAATAAAAATATGAAACACTTAAATTTTTGAATATTCGGCTAGCGCCTGCACGCTCCATCGCCCGCGCAGGCGCAGCAGCGCGGCGTCGCGTTCGAGCAGGAACCAGGGGCTGTCGGGCATGCGGGCTGGCGGGGCGGGCGGGGCGTCGGTCGGTGGCGCGGGGTCGTCCTGCAGCGGCAGTCGTGCGGGGTGGTGCGGGGCCGTCGTGAGGGCTGTGGAGGTGGCTCTTGAGGCGGCGGGGTGGAGACCGGGTGGAGACTGGGCGGAATCTGGGTGGAGGCTCGGGTCAGCTCGGGGCGGATGCCGGAGCCTGCCTCAGAAGTGCATTCTGAGCCCCGCGCCCAGCGCCCAGGCGCTGCTGCGCGGCGCGCCGGCCACAGCGCGGGTGCGGAAGTGGCCCAGCAGCAGTTCACCGAACAGCCAGTCGCGGTAGACCGGCTGCTCCCAGCGCAGCCGCAGGCCGATCTCCGCGGTGGCCAGGCCGCTCTCGTCGCGCCCGTCGACCAGCGCCTCCAGCACGGCCAGGCGCTGCGCCGGCAACACGAGCCAGGCGCCCACGGCGCTGGACCACTCGGCCTGCGGCATGCGGCGCGTCAGCGTGGCCGAGCTCAGCCAGCGCAGCGTCAGCCGCGGCGTCAGCGCATGCTCGACCGACAGCGCGCTGGTCGACCCGATCTGGTCGTCGGCGGTCCAGAAGACGGTCTGGCTCACGCCGACCAGGCCGCCGTCCCAGAACTCCCGTGCGCCGCGCAGCCGCGCCTGGGCGTAGGGGCGTGCGCGGCTGCGCAGGCCGATGCGAAAGTCCACCAGGTCGCGCAGGGTCAGCCCGAAACCGGCGAAGAAGCTGCGCTGGTCCGCCGTCTGGGGCTGCAGCCGCTCGCGCTCGCCGACCGCAGCCGGCCGGTCGCTCACGGTATCGCGCTCGTTGTCGCGGCCTACGAAGAGGTAGGCATTGCGCTCGATGTTGGGCAGCCGCCAGCGCGCATTCAGCCGCACGGCCTGGTCCAGCGGCTCGCGCTCGCGCTTGAGCAGGCTCAGGCTCAGGCGTCCGTGGTACACGCCGCCACCCTGCTCGAAGCGCAGGTCGCCGAACCAGCCGTCCACGCTGCGTGCGAGCCAGCGCGTGGTGTCGCGCACGGCCTCGCGGGTGGCCTCCATCGCGTCGTCGAAGCCGGTGACGGGCGGCAGCGGCTCGGCGGGTGCTTCGGCGGGCGCCGGCGGCGGCGCCCCAGGGGTAAGCCGCCGCTGGGCCAGGGCCGCGCAGGACGCGAGGCAGCGGAAGGACTTCATCGTGATGCCCGTGTACCAGCTTCCGCGGGCCCCGTCCATCGGCGGCGGCCTCGGCAGGCCGGGCCCCGGCAAGTGACAATGCGGCCGTGAACGCCGAACACCGCCTGCCCGTCAGCATCGACGACACCGAGCAGCGCCTGCTGGCGCTGGACTACGTGCCCGAGCGTGCGCTCGTCACCACCGTCTTCCTGGCACTGCGCATGCAGCGCCCGCTGTTCCTGGAAGGCGAGCCCGGCACCGGCAAGACCGAGATCGCCAAGACCCTGGCCGCGATGCTGGGCCGGCCGCTGATCCGGCTGCAGTGCCACGAGGGCCTGGACCTCGCGGGCGCGGCCTACGAGTGGAACTATGCGCGGCAGATGCTCGAGATCCGGCTCGCCGAGGCCACGCACGAAGCGGACAGCGGCGGGCGGGCGAAGCTGGCGCAGGAGCTGTTCGGCGAGCGCTTCCTCGTCAAGCGCGCGCTGCTGCAGGCCATCGACCCGCAGAACCCGGTGCCGCCGGTGCTGCTGATCGACGAGCTCGATCGCGCCGACGAGCCCTTCGAGGCCTTCCTGCTGGAGGTGCTGAGCGACTTCCAGATCACGATCCCCGAATTCGGCACCGTGAAGGCGGCTGCGCCGCCGATCGTGGTGCTGACCAGCAACCGCACGCGCGAGATCCACGACGCGGTCAAGCGACGCTGCCTGTACCACTGGGTGGGCTTCCCCGACGCCGCGCGCGAGGCGCAGATCCTGGCGCGCCGCGTGCCCTGCGCGCCGCAGGCGCTGGCCGCGCAGATCGTCGCCTTCGTGCAGCGCCTGCGCGAGGTGGAGCTGTACAAGCTGCCGGGCATCGCCGAGACCATCGAGTGGACCCGCGCGCTGATGGAGCTCGACGCACTGGTGCTCGACCCCGAGACCGTCAACCACACGCTGGGCGTGCTGCTGAAGTACCAGGACGACATCGCGAAGGTGCAGGGCTCCGAGGCGGCGCGGCTGCTCGAGCAGGTGCGGCGCGACACCGAGGCGCAGGGCCGCTGAGGCGCGCGCAGTGTTCGCGTCCGCCACGACGCCGGGGTCCGACCGCCTGCCCGGCCGGCTGGCCGAAAACGTCATGCACTTCGGCCGCGTGCTGCGCGCGGCCGGGCTGCCGCTGGGCAGCGACCGCATCCAGCTCGCGCTGGGTGCGCTGCAGGTGGCCGGGCTCGAGAGCCGGCGCGACTTCCACGACGTGCTGGCGGCCTGCTTCGTCGACCGCGCCGAGCACCGCGAGCTCTTCGAGCAGGCCTTCACGCTGTTCTGGCGCGACCCCGACATCGCCGGCCGCCTGATGGCGATGCTGCTGCCCAAGGTGCAGGCGAAGACCGACGCGCCGCCGCCGCCCGAGAACCGGCGCCTGGGCGACGCGCTGTTCCCGCACCAGCCGCAGGCCCCCGCGCCGCCCCCGCCGCCGCAGGAAATGGAGGTCGACGCGACGCTGACCTTCAGCGAACGCGAACTGCTGCGCAAGGCCGATTTCGAGACCATGAGCGCCGACGAGTGGCGCCAGGCGCTGGCGCTGCTGCGCGGCCTGGCGCCGCTGTTCGAGCGCGTCGCCACGCGCCGCAGCCGGCGTGCCGCCCACCCCGGCCGGCCCGACGTGCGCGCCACGATGCAGGCGATGGCACGCCACGGCGGCGAGCTGTGGGAGCTGCGCTGGCGACGGCCCCGCGAGCAGCCGGCGCCGCTGGTCGTGCTGGCCGACATCAGCGGCTCGATGAGCCGCTACTCGCGCATGCTGCTGCATTTCACGCATGCGCTCGGCCATGCCGAGGCGCGGGTGGAGAGCTTCGTCTTCGGCACGCGGCTGACGCGCACGACGCGCGCGCTGCGCCAGCGCGACCCCGACATCGCGGTCGCGCGCGTGGTGCGCGAGGTGCAGGACTGGTCCGGCGGCACGCGCATCACGCAGTGCCTGCACGAGTTCAACCGCGACTGGGCGCGGCGCACGCTCTCGGGCCGCGCCACCGTGCTGCTGATCAGCGACGGCCTGGAGCACGGCACGCCGGACGACCCGCGCTGCGAACACCTGCGCTTCGAGATGGAGCGGCTGCACAAGAGCTGCCGCCGGCTGGTGTGGCTCAACCCGCTGCTGCGCTTTGCGGCCTTCCAGCCGCGCGCGGCCGGCATCCGCGCGATGCTGCCGCACGTGGACGCCTTCCTGCCGGCCCACAACCTGGACAGCCTGGCCGACCTGGCGCGCGTGCTGGCGCAGAGGCCGCTGCGCGGCCCGATGGCGGCGGGCTGAAGCAGCCGGCCCCGTCGTGCGGCGCCGGCGGGTGCCCTGAAGCGAAAAGGCCCGCCGGCTTGAACCGGCGGGCCCTGCATCAGACGGATCGAAAGGCGCTTCAGGCCTTCTTGCCGAAGCGGCGCTGCAGGCCCAGGCCCAGCAGGGCCACGCCCACCAGCGCCGGGGTCAGCGGCTCGGGCACGGTCGGGCAGTTCGGGTCGCAGACCGTCGCTTCGCCGGCCACGTGGAAGACGGCCAGGAAGATGTTGTCGTCTCGCGATGCATTGTTGGTTCGGATCGCGATCGACGTATCGCCGACGCCGACGTGGGGCGTCAGGTCATAACGCTCGCGGTCCTGCGCGTAGGTGGGCAGCATCGGCGAGAACGGGTCGTCGAAGCCGCCGACGGTGATCAGGTTGCCGTTGGACAGCGACGGGTCGGCGCTGTCGTCGTTGTTGCCGGCGTTCTCCGTGATCGTGGTGCCGTTGACGGCCACGCTCGAGGCCTGCGAGCAGCAGCTGAAGCCGATGCCCAGACGCATCTCGGCGAAGAAGCCGGGGGCGTTGGGGTCCAGCGGCTGCGCGAAGTTGAAGGTCGTCGACTCGCCATCCACGCGCGAGAAGCCGTCCAGGATCGCGACCGTGGAGGTGGCCAGCGAGCCCAGTTGGTACACGACCACCAGCGCCGAGCCGTCCTGGCTGCTGCTGGTTTCGGTGATGTTGAAGTTGTAGATGCCGCCGGGGCCGCCGTCGACCAAGGGCTTGACGATGCTGGTCACGTCGGCGCGCGCGGCCGTCAAGGTGCAGCAGGCCGGGGCCGGGATCGTGCCCAGGTTGGTCGAGTAGTTGACGGCCTGGCCGGCCAGCGTGCCGCCGACACCGGACAGCGACGAATTGAAGAAGGTGGAGGTGTACAGGTACGCGCCGACGACCGTGGCGCCGACGGGGACGGAGGCACGGATCGTGCCCTGCTGGGTCGTCGAACCCCAGCCGTCAGTCGACACGCCATAGTTGCCGACGTAGGTCTGGAAGGTGGTCAGCGCGGCATGGGCGCTGCCGGCGGCGGCCATGGCGCACACCGCGGCTGCGGCGGCGATGGCACGGACGGGACTGAGTTTCATCGGATGCTCCTGTTGCGCACTTCGCTGGAAATCCGCCGGCCTCTTCGGTTCACGACCGACCTCGCTCCGGCTTGCCCCAAACCATGCATCGAACGTGCCCGATACCCCCCCTATCCTGGGGAAAGTCAATCACGACAAGCACTTGGCATTGGCGGTCAACGTCCGCCCGCGCACGGCACGGCATCCTGGGACGGCACATGTAAACGAGATCGACAGCGCTGCGGCGGGCAAAGCCGCGCCAAACGCGCAGGATCACCTTGGTCGCCGGCCGTCAGGCTCGCTACAGTCGCCCATCCCGCAGCCTGCCCGAACCCACCCATGCCGCTGTCCCGGACCCTCCGCGATGCCGCCCTTGCGGCCACCGCCTGCGCCCTGCTGGCTGGCGCCGTGCCGGCGGCGCCCCTGAATGCCGACGGGCAGACCTTCCGCTCGGCCGCTGCCCCGGCCGAGTCGCCGGCCGGCCGCGAGCACCGCGCCGGCATCCAGGCCCAGCTCAACGGCGACATCGCGGCCGCGCGGCGGCACTTCGAGGCCGCGTTGAAGATCGACGCCCGCCACGTGCCGGCGCTGGTCGGGCTGGCCGCCGTCGCGCAGGCCGAGGGCCGCCGCGAGGACATCGAGCGCCACCTGCGCGACGCCGAGCGCGCCGACCCGAAGTCGCCGCTGGTGCACCTGGCCTGGGGCCGCCATCTCGTGGCCAGCGGCCAGTTCCAGCGCGCCGAGCAGTCGCTGGTGAAGGCGCGCGACCTGGCGCCGACCGCGCTGCCGCCGCTGCTGGAGCTGGGCGACCTCTACCTGCGCGCGCCGGCCAAGCGGGCCGACGCCGTGCGCAGCTTCGGCGCGGCGGTCAAGCTGCAGCCGGGCAATGCCCGCGCCCAGTACGGCCTGGGCGTGGCCAGCGCCGCCGCCGGCCGCCGCGACGACGCCCTGGCCGCGCTGACGCGCGCCGCCGAGATCGCGCCGCGCGACCCGGCGCCGCACCGCGCGATCGGCCGCCTGCAGCTCGAGGCCGGCGCCGCCGAGCCGGCGCTGGCCGCCTTCGACGAGGCGGTGCGCCGCGCGCCGGGCTTCGTGCCGCCGATGCTCGACCGGGTGGACGCGCTGGCCGCGCTCGGCCGGCTGCCCGACGCGCTGACGCAGCTGCAGGCCGCCGAGCGCGCCGCGCCGCAGTCGCCGGAGGTGCAGCTAAAGTTCGGCGACGTGCACCAGACCGCGCAGCGCTGGGCCGAGGCCGAGCCGCGCTACCTGAAGACCATCGAGCTGGCGCCGGGCAACCCGCTGGCCTACAACAACCTGGCCTGGATGACGGTGGCGCGCGGCGGCGACGCGGCGCGCGCGGTGGCCTGGGCGCGCAAGGCCGTCGAGCTCTCGCCCGGATCCTCGCCCTTCCACGACACGCTGGGCTGGGCGCAGCGTGCCGCCGGCGACCTGGCCGGCGCCGAGGCCAGCCTGCGCCGCGCCATCGAGATCGAGCCGGGCATCGCCGGCTACCACTACCACCTGGGCGTGGTGCTGGCGGACGCGAAGCGCCCGGGTCCGGCGCGCGCCGCGCTGCAGCGCGCGCTGGAGCTGCAGCGCCAGGGGCCGCAGGCCGACGAGGCGCGCAAGCTGCTCGCCAGCCTGCCGCCGGGCTGAGCGCCGGGGCCGTCGGCGTTCAGACCTCGATCGCCGGCCCGAAGTCGCGGCGCAGCGCGCGCCACACCGTCTCGGCCGTCAGCGGCATCTGCACACGCTCGGCGTCGCGGCCCAGGCCGGCGTGGGCGAGCGCGTCGACCACGGCATTCACCACCGCCGGCGTCGCGCCAATGGTGCCCAGCTCGCCCACGCCCTTGGCCCCCAGCGCATTGGTCCGGCAGGGGATGCGTTCGTCGAAGGCGGTGCGGAAGCCGAGGAAGCCGTCCACGCGCGGCAGCGCATAGTCCATGAAGCTGGCGCTGAGCAGCTGCGCGCTGTCGGCGTCGTAGACGACCCGCTCGCCCAGCGCCTGGCCGATGCCCTGCACCGCGCCGCCCTCGATCTGCCCGCGCACGATGACCGGGCTGACGATGCGGCCGATGTCGTTGACCGAGGCGTAGGCGACCACCTCGACCTCGCCGGTGTCGGGATCGACCTCGACCTCGGCGACGTGGCAGCCGTTGGGCCAGCTCGGACCGCCGGCCTTGGCATTGCCGCTGGCCACCAGCCGCGCGCCGTCCTGGCGGGCGGCGAGCTCGAACAGGCCGATCGACAGGTCCGTGCCGGCGACCGTGTAGCGCCCGGCGCGGTATTCGATGTCGGCGGCCGGCGCCTCCAGCGCCTCGCCGGCCAGGCGGCGGCCCTCGTCCACGGTCTTCTCCGCCGCCACGCGCACCGCCGCGCCGGCGGTGAACAGGCTGCGGCTGCCGGCGCTGCCGAAGCCGTTGGCGCGGTCGGTGTCGCCGGTGAGCACGCGGATGCGCTCCAGCGGCACGCCGAAGACATCGTGCGCCAGCTGCACGTAGCTCGTCGCGATGCCCTGGCCCATCGGCATCGTCGCCAGCGTCAGCTCGACGAAGCCGTCGGCCGTGACGGCGACGCCGACGTTCTCCTCCAGCGCATTGCCGCCGGTCCACTCGAGGAAGGTCGCGATGCCGCGGCCGCGCAGCCGGCCGCGCGCCTGCGCGGCGGCGCGCCGCGCCGCGAAGCCGTCCCACTCGGCGAGCGCCAGGCCCTGGTCCAGGATCTGCTCGAAGCACCCGCTGTCGTAGGTCTGCGCCATCGCGTTGCGGTAGGGCATCTGCTCGGGCCGGATCATGTTGCGCCGGCGCAGCTCGGCCGGGTCCAGCCTCATCTCGCGCGCCGCGGCGTCCATCAGCCGCTCGACGATGTAGATGGCCTCGGGCCGGCCGGCGCCGCGGTAGGCGCCGGTCGGCGCGCTGTTCGAGAGCACCGCGCGCAGGTGCAGGTCCACCGCCGGGATGTCGTAGATGCTGGTGCTGACCCAGGGCCCGATCAGGAGCGGGATCATCACCGAGGTGTTGCTCGGCTCGGCGCCGACGCCGGCCACCGTGCGCACGCGCAGCGCCAGCGCGCGGCCGTCGGCGTCCAGCGCCAGCGCGGCGCGGCTGACCTGGTCGCGGCCGTGCACCGCGGCGACGAAGTCCTCCAGCCGCTCGGCCTGCCACTTGACCGGCCGCCCGGTGGCCAGCGCCGCCCAGCCGAGCACGAGGTCCTCCGGATAGGCGCCGGTCTTCATGCCGAAGCCGCCGCCGACGTCGCCGACCAGCACGCGCACGGTCGCCTGGCTGCGGCCGGGGATCAGGTCGGCGAGCGTGTTGCGCACGGCGGTCGGCATCTGGCTGGACAGGCGCAGCACCAGCCGCTCGCCGTCCATCCAGGCCGAGACGCTGCGCGGCTCCATCGGGCTCGGCGCCAGGCGCTGGTTGACCAGGGTCAGCTCGACATGGTGCGCGGCGCGCGCGAAGGCGGCCTCGACCGCGGCGGCGTCGCCGTGGCGGGCCTCGGCCAGCACGTTGCCGGGTGCGCCGGCCCAGACCTGCGGCGCGCCGGGGGCCAGCGCGTGCAGCAGGTCGGCCACCGCCGGCAGGTCCTCGTAGTCGACCAGCACGGCATCGGCCGCCGCGCGCGCCGCGTCGCGGCTCTCGGCCACCACCGCGACCACCGGCTCGCCGACGAAGCGCACGAACTCGTGCGCCAGCGCCCGCCGCGGCGGTGCGCTGGCGGCCTGGCCGTCCGGCCGCTTGAAGGGCACGGCCAGCGGCATCGTCTTGACGCCGGCCGCCACCAGGTCCGCGCCGGTGTAGACCGCGACGACGCCGGGCATCGCCGCCGCCGCCGCGGTGTCGATGCCGGCGATGCGCGCATGCGCGCGCTCCGAGCGCCTGAAGGCCAGCCAGCACTGGCCGGGCAGCACCTGGTCGTCGGTGAAGCGGCCCTCGCCGCGCACCAGCGCCGGGTCCTCGACACGGCGCACCGCGTGGCCGCTGCCGAAGCGGCCGGCTTCCAGTGGCGCGTTCATCGGGCGCCCCCGGCCATCACCTGCGCCGCCTGCTTCACCGCGGCGACGATGTTGACGTAGCCGGTGCAGCGGCACAGGTTGCCCTCCAGCGCCTGCACGATCTCGGCCTCGTCGGGCACGCGGCCCGGCGGCTGCGCCTGCAGCAGCCCGGTGGCCGCCATCATCATGCCCGGCGTGCAGAAGCCGCACTGCAGCCCGTGGCAGGCGACGAAGGCCTCCTGCACCGGGTGCAGCGTGCCGTCCGCGGCGGCCAGGCCCTCGACGGTGGTGACGGCGCGGCCGGCGGCCTGCACCGCGAGCACGCTGCAGGACTTGACCGCGTCGCCGTCCAGCAGCACGGTGCAGCAGCCGCACTGCGCGGTGTCGCAGCCGACATGGGTGCCGGTCAGCGCGAGCCGCTCGCGCAGCAGCTCGACCAGCAGGGTCTGCGGCTCGACCTCGGCCTGCACGGCGCGGCCGTTGATCGTCACGTTCAGCAAGGGCATCGTCGGGTCCTGGTTGGGAAGGGCTGCGCGCGCTGCGGCTCAGAGCGCACAGCTGCGGAAGCCACAGAACATCGTATCGCGCTCGGGCGGCGCGAAGCGGCGCGCCTTGGCATGCCGCCAGCGCGGCGGCGTCGCGAAGGACGCCCCACGCAGCACCCCGGCGCTGCCCGGCGGCGGGATGGCGTCCAGGCAGCCGCCGCCCACGCGGCCGGCGTCCGGCCAGGCGCGTGCGCTGCCGGCGACCCACTCGAAGACATCGCCCCAGGCAAAGCCGCGGCTCGCGCCGCCGGCGGCGGCAAGCTCCCACTCGGGTTCGGTCGGCAGCCGGCGGCCGGCCCAGCGGCACCAGGCCTCGGCCTCGTAGCGGTTGACGTGCATCGCGGCCTGCGCCGGCGGGGCCCGCTGCAGCACGGCCGCCCCCGGCGCACCTCGCTCGACGACCACGCTGCCGCCCTGCAGCTGCTCCACGCGCCGCGGCGCGGGCCGCCCCTCGCGCTGCGCCCAGGCCCAGCCGGGCTCGCTCCACAGCTCGCGCCGGTCGTAGCCGCCGTCGGCCGCGAATTCGGCATAGCGCGCCCAGTTGACGGGCTGGGCATCGATCTCGAACTCGGGCACCGCGACCTCGTGCGCCCAGCGCTCGTTGTAGGGCACGAAGCCGCCGGGCGGCGAGCCCAGCAGCCAGCGCTGCGCGGGAAACCACAGCGCCTCGCGGTCGGCGCGCGGCGGCGGCGCACCCTCGTCCAGCCGCTCGGCCAGCACCTGCGCCAGCCGGTCCTCGTGCAGCAACGCCTGGCGGTAGACGTGCAGCGCGCGGTCGTCTTCGGCGCTGCCGGCCAGCAGGTCCAGCGTCTGCTCCAGCGTCTGCTCGAGGTAGGCGCGCAGCGCGTCGGCGGGCGGTGCCGCGCGCGCGAGGTCCAGCCAGGCCTCGATGCGCGGCTCCACGCCGGCCAGCCGCGGTGCGCCGGGGTCACCGTCCTCGCCGCGCGTGCGCTGCAGGTTGCAGGTGATCCAGCACTCCTGGTGCGCGCCGGCGCGTGCGGCGGTCCGCAGCGCCGCCGGCGACTCGTCGCGCGCCAGCGCCTGCAGCAGCCGGTTGCGCGCGTCGATCAGCGCCAGCGACAGCAGCTCGCGCCCCGCGCGGCGTATGCCGGCCGGGTCGGCGAGCGGATCGCTGCGCGGGGCCGCCATGCCGGGCCCGCTACTGCCCGACGAGCCCGTTGCGGATCGCGTAGACGGTGAGCTCGGAGTTGTTGGCCAGCTGCAGCTTCTCGAGCACGCGGGCGCGGTACACCGACACCGTCTTCGGGCTCAGCATCAGCTCCTCGGCGATGTCGGCCAGGCGCTTGCCGCTGGCGATCATCACCAGGGTCTGCAGCTCGCGGTCGGAGAGCTTCTGGTGGGGGTGCTCGGAGGCCGGCGCGGTGAGGCTCTCCACCAGCATCTGCGCGATCTCCGGCGTCACGTACTTGCGGCCCTGCGACACCGTGCGCACCGCCTGCACCAGCAGCTGCGGGTCGCCGCCCTTGTTGACGTAGCCGAAGGCGCCGGCGCGCAGTGCGCGGATCGCATACTGGTCCTCGGGGTACATGCTGACGACCAGCACCTTGACCGGCGAGCCCTCGTCCTTCAGTTCATGCAGCGCGTCCAGGCCGCTGCGCCCGGGCAGGTTGATGTCCAGCACCAGCACGTCGCAGGGCGCGACCTTGCCGTGGTCGCGGCCGTTCTCGCGCGCCTGCGCCTCCAGCGTGCGCATCAGCGCACGCAGCTCGCCGTAGTCGCCGGCCTCGCCGACGACGCGGATGTCCGCCGCGTCGGACAGCGTGTCGCGGATGCCGCGGCGGATCAGCGCGTGGTCGTCGCACAGGATGACGTCGATCACCTCAGCTCCTCCTGCGATGCCGGCGCGGCCACCGGGGCCTCGCCGTCCTCGCCGTCCGAGGCGGGTTCCTCCAGCGGCACCGAGAGGATCAGCGAGGTGCCGCCGCCGCCGCTGGACAGGTCGACCCAGCCGCCCACCGTGGAGGCGCGCTCGTGCAGCCCGCGGATGCCGAAGCTGCGCGCCTTGGCGAGGTCGGCGCCGGTCAGTCCGCGGCCGTCGTCGCTGACCTCCAACGACAGCACGCCGCCGGTCAGCGACAGGTCCACCACCACGCGCCTGGCCTGGGCATGCTTGCTCACGTTGGTCAGCGCCTCCTGCGCGGTGCGGTAGGCCACCAGCGGCACGCCGCCGGGCAGGCGCATGGTCTCGGCCACGCGCGCCGGGTCGGCGCGGAACTCGCACGCGATGCCGGTGCGCTTCTCGAAGGCGCTGCACATCCATTGCAGCGCCGCCACCAGGCCCTGCTCCAGGATCGCCGGGCGCAGGTTCTGCATGATGCGCTGGCTGGCCCCGATGGCGTAGCTCACGGTCTCCAGTGCCGACGCGGCGCGCTGCTGCACCTCGGGCGTGGGCGCATGGCGCCGGATCCAGTCCAGCTCGAACTTCAGCGCCGTCAGCGAGCCGCCGACGTCGTCGTGGATCTCGCGCGCGATGGCATGGCGCTCGGCCTCCACGCTGGTCTGCAGGTGCTGGGCCAGCTCCGACAGGCGCCGGCGCGAGGCCTGCAGCTCGCGGTCGGCGCGCTGGCGCGCACGCTGCGTCTCGGCCGCGGCGATGGCGTGCTCGACCGCCGGCGCCAGCCGCGCCAGGTTGTTCTTCAGCAGGTAGTCGGCGGCGCCGTTGCGCATCGCCTCCACCGCGGTGTCCTCGCCGATCTGGCCGGAGACCAGGATGAAGGGCAGCGCCGCGCCACGCTCGCGCAGCAGCGCCAGCGCGTCCAGCCCGGTGAAGCCCGGCAGGTGGTAGTCCGACAGCACGACGTCCCAGGGCTGCTCGATGGCGGCCAGGAACTCGCCGCGCGTCTCGATGCGCCGGGCGTCCAGCACCAGCCCGGCGCGCTGCAGGTAGGCCATCGCCAGCGCGTGGTCGGGTTCGCTGTCCTCCAGATGCAGCAGCCGGATCGGCTTGCCGGCCGTGCTGCGCTCGGTGCTCGCGACGCCGTTCATGCCCGGCAGTATGACAAAGCCCGCCGCCGGCCCCTTCCGGGTGCGAATTGGCCGCGCTTTCGGCCAATCTTCCCCTCAATGTACGCGGGGGGGCTGCCGAAAATGGGCTGGACGACAAGCCTCGCGGCGGGTCGCGCGACGCCCTGCCTGCGCCGCGCCGGCCGTGCCGTGCCGCCAGGAAACCCAAGAACACGGAGCCCGGATGCTTGCACAGGACGCCTCTGAGCCGCCCCCCGGCGGCGGACTGCCCCTGTTGGCCGCGGCCGACCTGCAGGACCACCTGATGGTGGCCAGCAACGACCTCGAGCGACTGCAGCGACTGCTCGACGACGCGAGCCAGGCGCTGATGACGCATTTCACGGACGCCACCGGGCATGTGGAAGCCGGCAGCCTGCACGAGGCGCGCCGCGCCATCGGCGGCGCGATCACCGCGTTGCAGTTCCAGGACATGGCCAGCCAGCTCATCGCGCACACCTCGCGCCGCCTGCGCAACTGCGCCGACCGGCTGGCCGCCGAGGCGATGGGCGACGACGAGGACGGCATCGCCGTCGTCGAGGACGCGCCGATGCGCCCCAACCCCGTGACGCAGGACGAGATGGACGCCGGCTCCATCGAGCTGTTCTGACGCGCCCCGCCCTGCCCCGCCCCGCGCCGCCTACCGACACCCTCCGGAGAGACCACGATGCACTCGATCCTTGCCGTTGACGACAGCGCCTCGATGCGCCAGATGGTCAGCTTCACGCTGAAGAACGCCGGCTTCAACGTGGTGGAGGCGGTCGACGGGCAGGACGCCTGGGAAAAGGCCAACAGCCGCGACTTCAATCTCGTGCTGACCGACCAGAACATGCCGCGCATGGACGGCATCAGCCTGACCAAGAAGCTGCGCGAGAACCCCAAGTTCAAGAGCACGCCGATCCTGATCCTGACCATCGAGAGCAGCGACCAGATGAAGCAGGCCGGCCGCGCCGCGGGCGCCACCGGCTGGCTGGTCAAGCCCTTCGACCCGGCCAAGCTGATCGAGGTCATCGGCAAGGTGATTCGATGAGCCCCCACGCTCCCTACCGGTGGCTGCCCCCCCAGCGGGCTCATGCAGCGGACCGGCAAAGCCGGATCCGCGCCTGCGGCTTGGCTTGAGCACGCTGCACGCCACCGCCACGACACCAAAGCAAGGACAGGAGACCCGTCATGGGTGACACCCAATCCCAGGGCGCCAGTTCGGCCGCCGGCATCGACCTCAGCCAGTTCTACCAGGTCTTCTTCGAGGAGGCCGCCGAGAACCTGGAGCAGATGGAGCAGATGCTGCTGGGCCTGGACGTCGAGGCCGCCGACGACGAGGAGCTCAATGCGATCTTCCGCTGCGCGCACTCGGTCAAGGGCGGCGCGGCGACCTTCGGCTTCGCCGACGTCGCCGAGCTGACGCACCAGATGGAGACGCTGCTGGACAAGCTGCGCCGCCACGAGCTGCAGCCCACCACCGCGATGGTCGACGTGCTGCTGGCCAGCGGCGACGCGCTGAAGGCGCAGCTCGCGCGCCACCAGGGCCGCGGCGGCGCACTCGTGGACACCGCCGAGCTGCTGGCCTCGATCCGCGCCCTGGCCGAAGGCGGCAGCCCGGTGGTGGCGCCGGCGCGGCCGGCCGCGCCGCCGGCCGCGGCGTCGGCTGCGCCGTCCGGCATGCCGGCGCCTTCGCCGAAGAGCACGGCGCGGCTGCTGGAGCTGACGGTCGGCCCGCTGGCCGACCCCGCGCACGCCGACCACCTGGCCGAGCTGTTCACCGAGATCCCGGGGCTGGGCACGATCGAGCCGCTGGACGCCGGCCGCGACGCCGACGGCATGCGCCGCTTCAAGGTGCTCACCGCGGCCAGCGAGAACGAACTGGTCGACCTCTTCGGCTTCCACGTCGCGCGCGAGCAGGTCAAGCTGGCGCCGCTGGGCCCGGGCTACGGCTTCCACGCCGGTGCCCCCGGCGCGCCGGAGGCCACGCCGGCCGACAGCGACCCCGGCTACGGCTTCTTCGACAGCGCACCGGGCGCGCCGGACACCACGGCCGCCGCG
>CAZUPH010000105.1:0-14264 GCA_964621995.1 uncultured Rubrivivax sp.
ATGCACGAGTCAGCGCGGTCGAACCGAGGTCGCGAGTGCCCTGGACTGCCGTCGACCGCGCGCCGCGAGCGGCGCGGTGGGGTCAGCGTGGCAGCGTTGGCGCGTGCGTCGCGGCGCGTGCCGCAGCGGCTGCGCCGGCCGGGCCCCCACGCCGCGGCGTGCGCGGCGACGGTCCCGGCGACGCTGCCGCGGCGGCTTGGGGCCGGGGGCGTGACGCTGGGACGTGGGGGCTGGGGCGGGGCATGGCTGCGGCGTTCTGCCGGACGCGGGCACGAGACCGCACTGCGATCTCGTGCCGGGGATTCACGGGCTGCCCCGGTTCTCGGGCCGGGGCCGGTTCATGGTCTGCGTTGTCTCTTCCGCTCGCGGGGCGCGACCGCCGGTCAAGCTGTGGCTTGCGGCCTGACGCACCCGCGCGGGCGTTGCATCACCTCTTGTGGCGCACGCTGCAGGACAGGATCGAGCAACGGGCACCGGTTCCATCGTCGCACCGGGCATGCCCGGGTAAACTCCGATAAATCAAGCACTTACGGCGCAAACGTGGAGCCGCGGATTATAGGGGTCAAAGTCGGCGGCGGCGCGGCGGAGGTGCGGCGGGTGCGCGTGGATGCCGAATCGGCCGGCCAGCGCCTGGACAACTACCTGCTGCGCCTGCTCAAGGGCGTGCCCAAGACGCATGTCTATCGCGTCATCCGCAGCGGCGAGGTGCGCCTGAACATGGGCCGCGCCAGCGCCGACACGCGGGTGGCCGAAGGCGACGAGGTCCGCCTGCCGCCGCTGCGCCTGCCCGACCGCAGCGCGGCGCCGGCCGCACCGGCGCGCGAGTTTCCGGTGCTGTTCGAGGACGATCACCTGCTGGCGGTGGACAAGCCCGCCGGCGTGGCGGTGCACGGCGGCAGCGGCGTCAGCTCGGGCGTCATCGAGCAGCTGCGCCGGGCGCGGCCGCAGGCGCGGTTTCTCGAGCTCGTGCACCGGCTGGACAAGGAGACCTCGGGCATCCTGCTGCTGGCCAAGAAGCGCAGCGCGCTGCTGGCGCTGCAGGACCAGTTTCGCGCCCGCGACACGCACAAGGTCTATGCCGCGCTGGTCTGGGGCGCCTGGCCGGCGAAGCTGAAGGTGATCGACCTGGCGCTGGTGAAGACCACCGACGCCGCCGGCGAGCGCCACGTGCGTGTGGCCCCGCCCGCGGCCGAGGACGCGCGGCGCTCGATCAGCCTGGTGCGCGTGGTGCGCGCGCTGGACGGCCTGAGCCTGCTGGACGTGACGATCAAGACCGGCCGCACGCACCAGATCCGCGTGCACCTGGCGGCCAGCGGGCATGCCATCGTCGGCGACCCGAAATACGGCGACTTCGCGCGCAACAAGGCCTGGGCCAAGGCCACCGGCTTCGCGCGCATGTTCCTGCATGCGCGCGAACTGGCCTTCGACCACCCGGCCGAGGGCCGGCGCATCACCCTGACGAGCCCGCTGCCGGCGGACTGCGCGACACTGCTGGACCGATGAATACGGACCGACGCTTCGACCTCATCGTCTTCGACTGGGACGGCACGCTGTACGACAGCACCGGCCTGATCGTGCAGTGCATCCAGGCCGCCTGCCGCGACGTCGGCGCGGCCGTGCCCAGCGACGCGCAGGCGGCCTACGTGATCGGCCTCGGGCTGCAGGACGCGCTGCGCCATGCCGCACCGGACCTGCCGCGCGAACGCTACCCCGAGCTCGCGCAGCGTTACCGCCACCACTACTTCGCGCAGCAGGACGCGCTGGTGCTGTTTCCCGGCGTGGTCGAGATGCTGCGCGCGCTGAAGCAGCGCAGCCACCTGCTGGCGGTGGCCACCGGCAAGGCACGGCGCGGGCTGGACCTGGCGCTGGCCCATGCGCAGCTGCACGGCATGTTCGACGCCACGCGCACCGCCGACGAGACGGCGAGCAAGCCGCACCCGCTGATGCTGCACGAGCTGATGGCCGAGCTGGGCACCGAGCCCGCGCGCACGCTGATGATCGGCGACACCACGCACGACCTGCTGCTGGCGCGCAATGCCGGCACGCCGCGCGTGGCCGTGAGCTACGGTGCGCACGAGCCCGCGGCCTTCGGCGAGCACGAGCCGCTGTACGTCGCGCACTCCGCACGCGAGCTGCACGACTGGCTGATGGCCAACGCCTGACGCCGCCGCGCGCACGATGAGCGAACTGCCGCCGCCGAGCTGGGCGCGCGACCCGGTGCCCGGGCGCGAGCGCCTGTGCGCCGGCACCGAGCTGGCCGAGCGCGGCCGCGCCTGGGTCTGGGACGTGCTGGAGTACGGTCGCCCGGCGCGTGCCTTCGCGCTGCGCTTCGACGGCACGGTGCGCGCCTACGTGAACCGCTGCGCCCATGTGCCGGCCGAGATGGACTGGCAGCCCGGCGAGTTCCTCGACACCGGGCGGCGCTGGATCCTGTGCTCCATCCATGGCGCCGCCTACGAGCCGGCCGACGGCCGCTGCGTCGGCGGCCCGTGCGGGCGCGGCCGGCTGCAACCGATCGCCGTCGAGGAGATCGGCGGCGAGGTGTATTGGTATCCTTCCCGCGACATCAGGCCGGTGCCCTTCGACGAGCCGGCCCAGCCCCCACCCGCATGAACCCCTCCGACCCCGACCGCCCGGGCGGCGACCCCGCTGCACCGGTTCCTGCGCCCGCGCCCGCGCCGCCGTTCTTCGGCGAGGACTTCCGCGGTGCGGCGGCTCCCGCCTCGCCCGCCGCGGCGCCCGCGGCGCCGCCGCGTGCCGGCGGCATCGAGGAACGCCTGGAGCGCCTGGGCCGCGAACTGCTGCGCCAGCAGCGGGCGGACCGCCGCTGGCGCCTCTTCTTCCGCCTGGCCTGGCTGGGTCTGGCGCTGGCCATCGCCTGGGCGCTGTTCTCCGACCGCGTGGTGCCCGGCCCGCCGAGCTCGCCGCACACCGCGCTGGTGGAACTGCGCGGCGCGATCGACGCCGACGGCGAGGCCAGTGCCGAGCGCCTGGTCTCGGCGCTGAGGAGTGCCTTCGAGGACCCCGGCGCGCGAGCCGTCGTGCTGCGCATCAACTCGCCCGGCGGCAGCCCGGTGCAGAGCGGCATCGTCAACGACGAGATCCGCCGCCTGAAGGCGCTGCACGGCAAGAAGGTGTACGCCGTCGTCGAGGAGGTCTGCGCCTCCGGCGCCTACTACGTCGCGGCGGCCGCCGACGAGATCTACGTGGACAAGGCCAGCATCGTCGGCAGCATCGGCGTGCTGATGGACGGCTTCGGCTTCGTCGAGGCGATGAAGAAGCTGGGCATCGAGCGCCGGCTGCTCACGGCCGGCGAGAACAAGGCGATGCTGGACCCCTTCAGCCCGCAGGACGCGCGCCAGACCGCGCTGGCGCAGGCCATGATCGACCAGATCCACCAGCAGTTCATCACCGCCGTGCGCGAGGGCCGCGGCGAGCGCCTGAAGGAGAGCCCCGAGACCTTCTCCGGCCTGTTCTGGAACGGCGAGCAGGCGGTGAAGCTCGGCCTGGCCGACGCGATGGGCAACCTGGACCATGTCGCGCGCGAGGTGATCAAGGCCGAGCAGATCGTGGACTACACGCCACGCGACAACGTCGCCGAGCGGCTGGCCAAGCGCTTCGGCGCGGGCGTCGGCGCCGGCGCGGTGAAGGCGCTGCGCGAGCTGGCGCCGATGCGCTGAGCGTGATGGCGGCAGACGCGCAAGGGCCGCAGGGGCCGCCGGCGGGCGAGCGCTTCGCGGTCGCGCTGCAGCACCTGCTGCCCCAGCAGGCGCTGACCCGCTTCGCCGGCCTGGTGGCCGGCGCACGCGGCGGCGCGGCGACGACGGCGCTGATCCGCTGGTTCGTCCGGCGCTACGGCGTCGACATGGCCGAGGCCGCCGAGTCCGACCCCGCGGCCTACGCCACCTTCAACGACTTCTTCACGCGCGCGCTGAAGCCCGGTGTGCGGCCGGCGGCCAGCGACGACCCGGCCGTGCTGCTCAGCCCGGTGGACGGCGCCATCAGCCAGCTCGGTGCGATCGACGGCGAGCGCATCTTCCAGGCCAAGGGCCACCACTACACGGCCAGCGCGCTGCTCGGCGGCGACGCCGCGCTGGCCGCGCAGTTCCACGGTGGCCACTTCGCGACCCTGTACCTCAGCCCGAAGGACTACCACCGCATCCACATGCCCTGCGCCGGCCGGCTGCGGCGCATGCTGCACGTGCCGGGTGCGCTGTATTCGGTCAACCCGGCCACCGCGCGCGGCGTGCCGGGGCTGTTCGCGCGCAACGAGCGGGTGGTCTGCGTCTTCGACGGCGCCGACGGTGCGCCCGGGCCCTGGGTGCTGGTGCTGGTCGGCGCCACCATCGTCGGCAGCATGGCCACCGCCTGGCACGGCGTCGTCAACCCGCCGCGGCCCGGCCGCGTGCGCGAGTGGGGCTATGCCGAGCGCGAGCTCGTGCTCGCGCGCGGCGCCGAGATGGGGCGCTTCCTGCTCGGCTCCACCGTCGTGCTGCTCTTTCCGCCCGGGCCGCTGGCCTTCAACCCCGACTGGGCACCGGGCCGCGCCATCCGCGTCGGCGAGTCGATGGCTCGCCGCCCGTGACGGCCGCGGCGATGAAGCGCGCGCGGCTGGCGCGCGTGCTGCCGTGGGTGGTGCCGGCGCTGTGGTCGTCCAACTACATCATCGCGCGCGCCGCCGACGGTGTGATCGCGCCGCATGCGCTGGCCTTCGGTCGCTGGCTGCTGGCTGCCGCGCTGCTGGCGCCCTTCGTCTGGCGCGGCCTCGCGCGCCGCGACGCGGCGGGCCGGCTCGTCTGGCGGCAGGAGTGGAGGCAGCTGCTGGTGCTGGGCGCCCTGGGCATGTGGATCTGCGGCGCCTGGGTCTACCTGGGCGGGCAGAGCACGACTTCGACCAACATCGCGCTGATCTATGCGGCCACGCCGGTGACCATCGTCGTCTTCGGCGCCTGGCTGCTGCACGAGCGGCTGGGCCGCGCGCAGGTGGCCGGGGCGGTGCTGGCGCTGACCGGCGTGCTGTTCGTCATCGCCAAGGGCGACCCCGGCAACCTGCTGGCGGTGCGCTTCACCGCGGGCGACGGCTGGATGGTCGCCGCGGCCGCGGCCTGGACGGCCTATTCGGTGCTGCTCAAGCACTGGAGCTCGGCGCTGGGCACCGGCGAGCGGCTGGTGGCCATCATCGCCGGCGGGCTGCTGGTGATGGCGCCGTTCACGCTGGCCGAGGCGCTGTGGGCGCCGGGGCCGCCCCTCGGCGCCGCGGCGCTGGGCCTGGTCGTGCTGGCCGCGGTGCTGCCCGGCGTGCTGAGCTACGGCGCGTACTCGTTCCTGCAGCGCGAACTCGGCGCCTCGCGCACGGCGCTGATGCTCTACCTGGCGCCGGTCTACGGCGCCGCGCTCGCCTGGGCGCTGCTGGGCGAGCGCCCGGGCTGGTACCACGCCGCCGGCGCGGCGCTGATCCTGCCCAGCATCTGGCTCGCGACGCGGCGCTGAGCGCCGCGCCGGCCTGGCGCTCAGACCGGCGGGATGCGCAGCACCTGCCCCGGGTAGATCTTGTCCGGGTGCTTGAGCATCGGCTTGTTGGCCTCGAAGATGACCGGATACTTGTTGGCGTCGCCGTAGAACTTCCTGGCGATCTTCGAGAGGTTGTCGCCGCTGACGACGGTGTGCCACTGCGCCTCCGGCGCCGGCGGCGTGGCCACGGTCATCAGGTCGTTGACCGCGCCGACGCCGTCCACGTTGCCACAGCACAGCACGACCTTCTCCCTGGTCGCCTGGTCGGCCGCGATGCCCGACACCGTGACGGTGGCGCTGGGGGCGTCGAACTGCACGTCGAGTCCGTCGACCTTCAGGCCCTGGGCGTTGATGTAGGTGGCGATGGCCTGACCGGCGGTGCGGCTGAGGTCGGCCACCTTCTCCGGCGTCGGCGCGGCGGCGACGGCCTCGGCCTCCTTCTTGCCGAACAGCTTCTCGCCTGCGCTCTTGATGAATGACAGCAGTCCCATGGGTGCTCCTTCGCGGTGGCTGTGGACGGATCCGATCGAACGAGCGGTCCATCATAGGCGCATCGCACGACGCGCCCGCCGCGCCGGATCAGGCCCGCAGCAGGCCGCGCCGCTCGATGAAGTCCACCACCTCGCCCAGCCCCTGCTTCGTTCGCAGGTTGCTCATCACGTAGGGCCGGCCCGGGCGCATGCGGCGCGTGTCGGCCTCCATCACCGCGAGGTCGGCGCCGACATGCGGCGCGAGGTCGGTCTTGTTGATCACGAAGAGGTCGCTCTTCGTGATGCCGGGGCCGCCCTTGCGCGGGATCTTCTCGCCGGCGGCGACGTCGATCACGTAGATCGTCAGGTCGCTGAGCTCGGGGCTGAAGGTGGCGGCCAGGTTGTCGCCGCCGCTCTCGATGAAGACGATGTCGGCCTCGGGAAAGCGCTCCAGCATGCGGTCCACCGCCTCGAGGTTGATCGAGGCGTCCTCGCGGATGGCCGTATGCGGGCAGCCGCCGGTCTCCACGCCCATGATGCGCTCGGCCGGCAGGGCGCCGGCCACCGTGAGCAGGCGCTGGTCTTCCTTCGTATAGATGTCGTTGGTGACGACGACGAGGTCCCAGCGCTCGCGCATCGCCTTGCACAGCATCTCCACCAGCGTGGTCTTGCCGGAGCCGACCGGCCCGCCGACACCCACGCGCAGCGGCGGCAGCGTCTTCGTTCGGCCGGGGATGCGGTGCAGGGTCGTGCTCATGAGCGGAAGAGTCGGGAGTACTGGGTCTCGTGGCGGGCCGACAGCAGCGCCAGCCCGGGCAGGAAGGACTGGCGCTCGGCCTCGGGCAGCGTCAGGGCGGTCTCGACGGCGGCCGGGATCGCATCGGCCAGGCGCTGCAGCATGCGCTGCGCCGCGGCCTGGCCCAGCGGCACCGCCTTGACGGCGGCGGCGACCTGGTTCTCGGCCCAGCTCCAGGCGAAGGCCAGCAGCGCCTCGGCACGCGGGGCGCCGGCCAGCACGGTGGCCAGCGCGTAGGCGACGGGCCAGCCCGGCGGCAGTGCGGCGCAGCCTTCGACACGCGCGTCGGCGGCCTGCTCGCCCTGGCGCAGCCACTGCAGCAGCGAACGGGCGGTCTGCTCGGTCTGCTGGCGCAGTTCGGCGGTCTCGCGCGTGGCGCTCCACCAGGCGGCCAGCGACTCCACGCGCGCCGCGTCGTGCGCAGCCCAGGCGTCGTGGGCCTGCGCCAGCAGCGGCAGCTCGCAGCGCGCCGGGCCCAGCGCCAGCTGGTCCAGCAGCCAGTCGCCGGCGCTGGCCTCGTCGTGCACGAGACCCGCCTCGACGGCGGCCTCGAGGCCTTCCGAATAGCTGAAGCCGCCCACCGGCAGCGCCGGCGAGGCCAGCCACATCAGGCGCAGCAGCGTGGCGGCGGCGGGCATTCAGTGCTCGTGAGGGTGGTCGTGCGCGCCCTGGCCGTGCCCGTGACCATGAGCGTGCGCATGAGCAGGGCCGTGGCCGTGCGCATGCCCATGCGCCCCATGCCCGCCGCCGGCCTGGTAGGCCCCGGCCTCGGGCTCGAAGGGCTGCTGCTCCTCGCTCACGATCAGGTGCATCTGGCGCAGCATGTCGGCCAGCACATGGTCGGGCTCGAGCAGCAGCGCGTCGGCGCGCACCTCCAGCTGCACATGGCGGTTGCCCAGGTGGTAGGCGGCGCGCGGCAGGTCGCGCGGCGTGCCGTGCTGCGGGCAGGCGCGCACCACCAGCAGCGGCTGCGGCGCGGCGATCACGCGCACCAGCGAGCCGTCCTCGGCCAGCAGCACGTCGCCGCCCCGCACCACGGTGCCGCGCGGCAGGAAGACGCCCAGCCGCCGGCCGCCGCTGTCGGTGGCCTCGAAGCGGCTGCGGCAGCGCGTGTCCCAGTCGAGCTCGACCGTCGGCGCGCGGCGCACCAGCACCGGTGCCAGGCCGCGGCCGCCGGGGATCAGCTTGCCTGCGGTGAGCATCGGGTTCAGAAGAGGAAGTAGCGCTGCGCCATCGGCAGCAGGGTGGCCGGCTCGCAGACCAGCAGCTCGCCGTCGGCACGCACGGCGTAGGTCTGGGGGTCGATCTCCATCACCGGCGTCAGCGCGTTGTGCACCATGTCGGCCTTCTTCACGCTGCGGCAGCCCTGCACGCCCGCGAGGCGCTTCCTCAGGCCGAGCTCGCGGCCGATCTCGCCGCGCAGCGCGGCCTGGCTGACGAAGGTGAGCGAGGTCGCGTGCAGCGCGCCGCCGAAGCTGCCGAACATCGGCCGGTAGTGCGTGGGCTGCGGCGTCGGGATGCTGGCATTGGGGTCGCCCATCAGCGCCGCGGCGATGAAGCCGCCCTTGAGCACCAGGCTGGGCTTGACGCCGAAGAAGGCTGGCCGCCACAGCACCAGGTCGGCCCACTTGCCGGGCTCGACGCTGCCGACCTCGTGCGCGATGCCATGCGCCAGCGCCGGGTTGATCGTGTACTTGGCGATGTAGCGCTTGACGCGGAAGTTGTCGTTGCGTGCACCGTCACCGGGCAGCGCGCCGCGCTGCGCCTTCATCTTGTGCGCCGTCTGCCAGGTGCGGATGATGACCTCGCCGACGCGGCCCATGGCCTGGCTGTCGCTGCTCATCATGCTGATGGCGCCCAGGTCGTGCAGGATGTCCTCGGCGGCGATGGTCTCGCGGCGGATGCGGCTCTCGGCGAAGGCCAGGTCCTCGGCAATGGCCGGGTCCAGGTGGTGGCACACCATCAGCATGTCCAGGTGCTCGTCGATGGTGTTGACGGTGTAGGGCCGTGTCGGGTTGGTGCTGCTGGGCAGCACGTTGGCCTCGCCGACCACCTTCAGGATGTCCGGCGCGTGGCCGCCGCCGGCGCCCTCGGTGTGGAAGGTGTGGATCGTGCGGCCCTTGAAGGCGGCGATGGTGTCCTCGACGAAGCCGCTCTCGTTGAGCGTGTCGGTGTGGATGGCGACCTGCACGTCGGTCACCTCGGCCATCGTCAGGCAGTTGTCGATGGCCGCCGGCGTGGTGCCCCAGTCCTCGTGCAGCTTCAGCGCGACCGCGCCGGCCGCCACCTGCTGGCTCAGCGCCTCGGGCCGGCTGGTGTTGCCCTTGCCGAAGAAGCCCAGGTTCATCGGGAAGGCCTCGGCCGCCTGCAGCATGCGGTGGATATTCTCCGGCCCCGGCGTGCAGGTCGTCGCGAAGGTGCCGGTGGCCGGGCCGGTGCCGCCGCCGAGCATGGTGGTCACGCCGGACATCAGCGCTTCCTCGATCTGCTGCGGGCAGATCCAGTGGATGTGGCTGTCGATGCCGCCGGCGGTGACGATCAGTCCCTCGCCGGCGATGATCTCGGTGCCCGGGCCGATGACGATGTCCACGCCGGGCTGCACGTCCGGGTTGCCGGCCTTGCCGATCGCCGCGATGCGCGTGCCCTTGATGGCGATGTCGGCCTTGACGATGCCCCAGTGGTCCACGATCAGCGCGTTGGTGATCACGCAGTCCGCCGCCTCGTGGTGGCCGGGGCCGTTGACGGCCTGGCTCTGGCCCATGCCGTCGCGGATGGTCTTGCCGCCGCCGAACTTGACCTCCTCGCCGTAGCCGCCGGCGTTCAGGGTGAGGTCGCGCTCGACCTCGATCACGAGGCCGGTGTCGGCGAGCCGCACGCGGTCGCCGACGGTGGGCCCGTACATCTCCGCGTAGGCGCGGCGTCCTATCGTCGCCATGTCAGTTTCTCCACCGCGCTGCGCGCGACTCTCGACGCATGCATCGGCCTCGATCGGTCGATGGCGGCTTGCGGCGCGTTGCGGACGCTGGATTCGTTCTCGCGTGCATGGCGTGCCGTGGCCAGGGCATCTCGCCAGGCGGCACCCGCTGCCGGCGCCGACTTCCGCGGTCGCCGCCTTCAGCGGCGACTGCCCTGGCCGCGCGCGCAGCGCGCATCCCAGACTGACTCGCGGCCCATGTCCGAACGGAGCGAGCGCAGCGAGCGAAGTGAGTTGGCCGCGGGCCAGCAGCGCGAGCATCGCAGGGGAGTCGGCGCGCAGCGCCGACCGCCGGACTCTGGGCGCTGCGGGCTGCCCCCACGCGGCTTCGCTGCGCCAACCCGGGCACAGGCAAAGACCAGAAGCCCAGCGTTCGCAGAACGCCGGAAACGGTCAGCAGTGGTCCGCGCCGCAATTCAGATGCTCCGTTCCAGCCGCAGGTCAGACCGGCCCGTTGATCAAGCCGCGGAAGCCCCACACCTGGACCGCACCGCCGGTCGCCACGTAGGGCACCAGCTCCACGGTGCGTTCCTGCCCCGGCTCGAAGCGCACCGCGGTGCCGCTGGCGATGTTGAGCCGGTGGCCCTTGGCCGCCTGGCGGTCGAACAGCAGCGCCGCATTCGTCTCCGCGAAGTGGTAGTGCGAGCCGACCTGGATCGGCCGGTCGCCGCTGTTGGCCACCACCAGCGTCAGCGTGCGCCGACCCGGGTTGAGCGTGTGCGAGGCCTTGTCGTCGACCAGCAGTTCGCCGGGGATCGTCATGCCGGCCTCACTGGCGCCGGCCCAGCCACAGCGCCGCGGCGACGAGCAGGCCCAGCGCCACGAAGCCCCAGGCGTCGGTGGCTTGCCAGTGCGGCCCCGCGGGACCATGGCCTTCGTGGGCGGAGGCCAGCGCAGGCAGCAGCGCTGCGGAGGCGGCGAGCAGGCGTTTCATCGGTGCGCTCCTTGGTGCATCAGGTGCCTGTCATGCAATCGGCTGGTGCACGGTCACCAGCTTGGTGCCGTCGGGGAAGGTGGCCTCGACCTGGATCTCCGGGATCATCTCGGGGATGCCTTCCATCACATCGTCGCGCGTGAGCACGGTGCGGCCTTCGCTCATGAGCTGCGCCACAGTCTTGCCGTCGCGCGCACCTTCCAGGATCGCGGCGCTGATCAGCGCCACCGCCTCCGGGTGGTTCAGCTTCAGGCCGCGCGCGCGGCGGCGCTCGGCCAGCAGGGCGGCGGTGAACAGCAGCAGCTTGTCCTTCTCGCGCGGGGTCAGGTCCATGGGCAGGGCATCAGCACGATGGGTGCCAGCATGCTAACGCCGGCCCCGAGGTGGCGCGTTCCGTGCATTCACGGCCCGCACATGGACGCCCCCCTGCCGCAGCAGCGCGTCGTCAAGGTGCGCCGCGACTACAACGCCTGGGTCGCCAGCGAGACGCTGGAGGACTACGCGCTGCGCTTCACGCCGCGCTCGTTCCGCAAGTGGAGCCCGTGGCGCGTCGCGCACACCGCGTTCGCGGGTGCCGCGGCCTTCCTGGTGCTGGAGGCGCTGGGTGCCACGCTGCTGCTGCAGTACGGCTTCGTCAACGCGGCCTGGGCCATCGTCGCCACCGGCGTGATCATCTTCGCCGCCGGGCTGCCGATCAGCGTCTATGCGGCGCGCCACGGGCTGGACATGGACCTGCTCACGCGCGGCGCCGGCTTCGGCTACATCGGCAGCACCGTCACCAGCCTCATCTACGCCAGCTTCACCTTCATCTTCTTCGCGCTGGAGGCGGCCATCATGGCCTACGCGCTGGAGCTGGCCTTCGACATCCCGCCGGCCTGGGGCTACCTCGTGTGCGCGCTGGTCGTGATCCCGCTGGTCACGCACGGGGTCACCGCGATCAGCCGGCTGCAGGCCTGGACCCTGCCGCTGTGGCTGCTGCTGCTGGTGCTGCCCTACGTGGTCGTCTTCCATGCGCACCCGACGCTGGCCGCGGAGCTGGCGTCCTTCGGCGGCGTCGACGCCGAGGGCCGCGCGCGGCCGGACCGCGGCTTCGAGCCGCTGGCCTTCGGCGCTGCGCTCACGGTGGGCATCGCGCTGATCACGCAGATGGGCGAGCAGGTCGACTACCTGCGCTTCATGCCCGAGCGCACGCGCGCCAACCGCGGCCGCTGGTGGGCGGCGGTGCTGATCGGCGGGCCCGGCTGGGTGCTGCCCGGCGTGCTGAAGATGGCCGGCGGCATGCTGCTGGCACTGCTGGCGCTGAAGATGGCGGTGCCGGCCGAACGCGCGGTGGACCCCAACCAGATGTACCTGGCGGCCTACGAGCTGGTCTTCAGCCCCTACGGCTGGGCGGTGGCGGCCACGGCGCTGTTCGTCGTCGTCTCGCAGCTGAAGATCAATGTCACCAACGCCTACGCCGGCAGCCTGGCCTGGAGCAACTTCTTCGCGCGCGTCACGCACAGCCACCCCGGGCGCGTGGTCTGGGTGGTCTTCAACATCCTGATCGCGCTGATGCTGATGGAGCTGGAGGTCTTCCAGGCCATCGCCGGCGTGCTGGGGCTGTACAGCAACATCGCCATCGGCTGGATCAGCGCCGTCGTCGCCGACCTCGTCGTCAACAAGCCGCTGGGGCTGAGCCCGAAGGGCATCGAATTCCGGCGCGCGCGGCTCTTCGACATCAACCCGGTGGGCGTGGGTGCGATGGGGCTGGCCTCGGGGCTGGGCATCGCGGCGCACCTGGGCGCCTTCGGCGCCACGGCCGAGGCCTACTCGGCGGTGATCGCGATGGCGGTCGCCTTCATCGCCTCCCCGCTCATTGCGTGGGCCACGCAGGGGCGCTACTACCTGGTGCCCGAGGCGCCGCAGCACGCGGCCTACCTCGGCGCGCGGCTGCAGCGGCGCTGCACCGTCTGCGAGCGCGAGTACGAGCCCGAGGACATGACCGGCTGCCCGGCCTACGGCGGACCGATCTGCTCGCTGTGCTGCGCGCTGGACGCCCGCTGCCACGACCTGTGCAAGCCACCGCAGGCACGCGCTTCGCTGCAGGTCGCGGCGCTGCTGCAGCGCTTGACGCCGCGGCGCTGGTGGCCGCAGCTGGACACCGGGCTGGCGCGCTGGCTGGGCCTGATGGCGCTGGTCGCGCCGGGGCTGGCCGGGCTGCTGGCGCTGCTGTACACCGCGGAGCTGCGCCAGCTCGGCGATGCCGCGCCGGCGCTGGCCCCGGCGCTGCACGCCGCCTTCGTCAAGACCTGGGCCGCGCTGCTGCTGCTGGCCGCGCTGATCGCCTGGTGGCTGGTGCTGGCGCAGACCAGCCGCCGCGTCGCGCAGGAGGAGAGCAACCGCCAGACCGAGGCGCTGGTGCGCGAGATCGAGTCGCACCGCCGCACCGACGCCGAGCTGCAGCGCGCGCGCCTCGCCGCCGAGGCCGCGCGCGCCGCCGCCGACGCCGCCAGCCAGGCCAAGACGCGCTACGTGTCGGCGATCAGCCACGAGCTGCGCACGCCGCTGAACAGCATCCTGGGCTATGCCCAGCTGCTCGACGAGGACCCGGCCACGCCGGCGCACCGGCGCGCCGCGGTCGGCGTCATCCGCCGCGGCGGCGAGCACCTGCTGGGCGTCATCGAGGGCACGCTGGACATCGCGCGCATCGAGGCCGGCCGCCTGGCGCTGGAGCCGCGCCCGGTGCGCCTGCGCGAGCTGCTGGCGCAGACGGCGCAGATGTTCGAGCTGCAGGCCGCCGCCAAGGGCCTGCGCTTCGTGGCCGAGCTCGGCGAGCTGCCGGCGCTGGTGCGCGCCGACGAGCGGCGGCTGACGCAGATCCTGATCAACGTGCTGGGCAACGCGGTCAAGTTCACCGCACGCGGCGAGGTGCGCTTCACGGCGCGCTGGGCGCGCGAGACGGCCTGGTTCGAGGTGGCCGACAGCGGCCCGGGCATCGCGCCCGACGAGCTCGAGCGCGTGTTCGAACCGTTCTCGCGCGGCGCGTCGGCGGCGGGCGCGCCGGGCGGCACCGGCCTGGGGCTGACCATCGCCCGCATGCTGACCGCGCTGATGGGGGGCGAGATGACGGTGACGAGCCGCACCGCGGCGCAGGCCGCGCAGGACGGCGGCGCACGGGCGGGGTCGGGCACCAGCTTCCGCATCCGGCTCTTCCTGCCCGAGCTGGACGCGGCGCTGGCGCCGGTGGCGCCGCCCGCGCGCGGCGGCTATGCCGGTGAGCGCCGGCGCGTGCTGGTCGTCGACAACGAGGAGGTCGACCGGCTGCTGCTCGCCGACCGGCTGCAGGCGCTGGGCTTCGAGGTGCTGCAGGCCGCCAGCGGCCATGCCGCGCTGGCGCTGCTGCACGAGATGGCGGTCGACGCCATCCTGCTGGACCTGGCCATGCCCGGCATCGACGGCTGGGCCACGCTGCGCGCCGTGCGGGAACAGGGCCTGAGCACGGCGCCGGTGGCCATCGTCTCGGCCAACGCCTTCGACAAGGGGCTGGACAACGGCCTGGGCATCATGGCCGCCGACTTCGGGACCAAGCCGGTGCGCTTC
>CAZUPH010000106.1:0-14004 GCA_964621995.1 uncultured Rubrivivax sp.
CGACGTCTACTGGCGCTCGCAGAAGCTGGCGCGCGACGAGGGCGCCGACGCGGCCGGCTAGCCGCTCAGTACGTCACCGCCGCCGCGTCCACGTCCACGCGCACCAGCGGGCGGCCCAGCGCGGCGGTGACGGCGCGCGCATAGTCCAGGCGCAGCGCCTCGTCGCCCTCCAGCCGCTCGCGGCCCAGCGCGGCGGCCACCGCCAGCACCTTGTCGGCATTGAGCAGCTTGCCGCTGGCGCGCAGCGGCTCGCACTCCAGCTCGACGAAGCGCTCGTCGAGCCAGCGCCGCGCCTGCTCGGCCGGCCAGCCGGCCTCGCCCGCGGGCAGCGCCGCCACCACCGTACCCGCCGGCCCGTAGGCCACCGTGACTTCCTTGCGCATGGTTGTCGTGCCTCCTTGCCTGAGGTGTGCAGTCTACGCAGCCGCGCCGCGGCGGATCGGGCAACATCGCTGCCCGCGCCGCGCCGGCGCTGCGCAGGGAGGCCCCGTTGAGACTGCTCCGAACCCGGCTGCCGCGGGCCCATGGCGCGTGGTGGCTGCTCGCCGCGCTGCTGCTGCTGGCCTGGGCCGGCCCGGCGCGCGCGCAGATGGCCGACCCGCGCGTGCCCTGGTCCAGTGCCGACAGCGCACATTTCCGCGTGCACTACCGCGAGGGCCAGCGGGTGCAGGCCGAGGCGGTGGCGCGTGCCGCCGAGCGCGCGTACGGCCACGTCACCGAGGCGCTGCAGTGGCAGCCGCGCGGCCGCACCGAGATCGTGCTGTACAGCGAAACCGACCTCGCCAACGGCTACGCCACGCCGCTGCCTTTCAACCGCGTGGGCATCTTCCTCGCGCCGCCCGACGAGGGCGAGCTGCTGGACAACAGCGCCTGGCTGGATCTGCTGCTGGTGCACGAGCTGACGCATACCGTGCACCTGGACAAGGTGCGCGGCGCGCCGCGTGTGCTGCAGGCCGTCTTCGGCCGCGTCTTCTGGTTCATGCCCCACCTGTTCCAGCCGCCGTGGATGCTCGAAGGCCTGGCCGTGCTGCACGAGAGCGACCCCGCGGCCGGCCGCGGCCGCCTGCGCGGGCCCTGGTTCGAGGCCTGGCTGCGCGCCGAGCGCGGGCGCGGCTTCGTCTCGCTGGCCGAGATCAACGCCGACGGCCGCCGCATGCCGGTGGCGCAGCAGTACCTGTACGGCGCCTATTTCTTCGACTTCGTGCAGCGCCGCCATGGCGCGGCGGCGGCGGGCGCGATCGTCGGGCGCTACAGCGGCAACCTGGTGCCGCGCCTGCACAGCGCACCCCGGGAAGCGACCGGCCGCACGATGGACACGCTGTGGGCCGAGTTCCTTCAGGACCTGGCGCAGCAGGTGGACGAACGCTCCGCGGCGCTGCGCGCGCGGCCGCAGGTGGTGGGCGAGGCGCTGGACGGCCCGCCGTGGTTCGCTGCCGGCTCGCTGGCCGCGCTGCCGGCGGCCGCCGGCGGCGGCTGGCTCGCGGTGCTGGACGACGGCGTGCACGCGGCGCAGCTGGTGCGCCTCGCACCCGACGGCACGCGCCGCGCGCTCACCCGCGTGCAGCGCGGAGCGCGGCTGGACGTGGCGGCGGACGGCGCCGTGCTGATCGCGCAGCCCGAACGCTGCGACACCCACTACCTGGCCTACGACCTGTTCCGGCTCGAGGGCACGCAGCTGCGGCCGCTGACCGACTGCGCCCATCTGCGCCGCGCCGTGCAGGCCGCAGGGCGCATCGTCGCGCTGCAGCTCGACGCCGGCCGCACGCGGCTGGTGAGCCTGGATGCCCAGGGCGGCGCCCCGACCGAGCTGTGGGCGCCGGCCGACGGCACCGAGCTCGTGGACCTGGCGGCGCTGGACGATGGTGCGGTCGCCATCGTCACGCGGCGCCCGCATGCCGGGGGTGCCGACTGGCGCGTGCTGCGCGTGGACCCGGCGCGGCCCGCCACGGCGACGCTGCTGCTGGCGCGCCGCGCGCCGATCACGGGCCTGCGCCGCGGCGCGGCCGGTCTCGAGATGATCCTCGCCGAGGACGGCGTGCCCAATGTCTGGCGGCTGGCCGGCGGGCGGCTGCAGCGCCTGACGCACAGCCACACCGCGGTCGCCGCCCATGCCGGCACGGCGGCCGACGGCAGCCTGCTCAGCGCCGTCATCGCGCCCGGCGGGTATGTGCTGCACCGGCTGGCCGCGGTGCAGCCGCTGCAGGAGCTGGCGGCGGACCTCGCGCCGGCCGACGATCCGCCGGCCACGCCGGCCGCGGACGACACGCCGCCCGTGCTCGGCGAGCCGCAGCCCTACGCCGGCTGGCGCTCGATGGCGCCGCGCAGCTGGCTGCCCGCGGCGCTGTCCGACCGCGGGCTCACCGCGCTGGGCGCCAGCACCTTCGGCGAAGACGCGCTGGGCTGGCACCGCTGGACGGCCACCGCGCTGTGGGAGACCTCGCAGCGCGAGCCGCTGGGCAGCATCGAGTACCTCTGGCGCGGCGTGCACGGCCTGGCGCTCACGCGCACGCTGAGCGCACGTGCCTGGACCGGCGGCCGTGGCGACGAGACGACCACCGTGTACGACCGGCGCACGCAGGCGCAGTGGCTGAGCCTGCTGCCGGTGGCGCCGCGGCTGGAGCGGCGCACGCTGCTGGGCCTGGGCGCGGCGCTGGACCGCATCGAGCGCATCGACGTCCCGGCCGACCGCAGCACGCGCCCGCGCGACGAACATGTGCTGGCCGCACTGGCCGATTTCGACACCGGCGGCGGCAACTGGGCCAGCGAGGGCCGCAACCGCGGAATGCGCGCGACGCTGCTGCTCGAGAGCTACGAGCCCTTCGCCCGCGCTGGCGGCGCCTACGACGGCCACGTGGCCCGCGTCGACCTGCGCGGCTGGCTGCCGCTGGGCCGCACGGTGCTGGCGCTGCGCTGGACCGAAGCCCGCGCGCGCGGCCGCACCGAGCCCTTCCAGCTCGGCGGCGCCACCGACGAGTGGCTGCAGATCGGCCACGTGCTGAACCAGCGCGAACTCGCGCTGCGCGGCTGGCGCGGCGACGAGCCGGCGCTGCGCGGCCGCCACGCCCGCGTCGCCAGCGCCGAGTGGCGCTTCACGCTGGCCGACGTGGACCGCCACGGCATGGTGCCGCCGCTGGGGCTCAACCGCCTCTCCGGCACGGTCTTCCTCGATGCCGGCGGGGCCTGGGACAGCGGCCGCGGCCCGGACCGCTGGCGCCGCGGCGCGGGTGTGGAGCTGCTGGCCGAGACGAAGCTGCTGTATGCGATGGCGCTGCAGATCCGGTTGGGCTACGCGCGAGCGCTGGATGCCCCCCGGGGCGGTCGGGGCTACCTGGCGCTCGGGCGGGCCTTCTAAGGGTTGATGCCCTGTCGGCAGGCCTGACACCTGTCGGCGGTGCTCAGGGGCAAGCGGCCCCAAGTTGCCGGGAACAAAGGGAAAGTGCCGGGGTGGCACGGATCCCGCTCAGGGAAGGCAGGTCTTTCAGTGCCTTTGCATCCACGAGGAGAGTAGCCGTGAAGTTCCGTTCCCTGTTGGCGTCCGCCACCCTGGCCGTCAGTGCCCTGTTCGGCGCCAGCCAGGCGCAGGCCGCACCGGTCGACCTGGCGTTGTCGCTGGTCATCGACGTCTCCGGCAGCGTCAGCACCGCCGAATACAACCTGCAGATGGACGGCTACGCCAGCGCCTTCCGCGACGCGGCGATCCAGGCCAACATGCTCGGCGGCACGAACGGCAAGACCGCCGTCAACGTGGTGTTCTTCGCGAGCAACTTCTTCACCACCGCGCTCGACAGCTTCGCGGTGCTGACGTCGGCCGCCGAGATCAATGCCTTTGCCGACGTCCTGGATACCTTCGCGCGCCCGGGCAGCGGTGGCACCGCCATCTACACCGGCACGAACCGCGCGATCGACCTGATGCTCGCCGCCATCGGTGCCGGTGGTGTGCTGGAAGGCACCGACAACCTGGTGATCGACGTGTCCGGCGACGGCACCAGCAACTCGACCCTGGACCGCAATGCGCGCGACCGGGCCGCCGCCAACAACATGACGATCAACGGCCTGCCGATCGGCGGGACCGGCATCAACAACTACTACCTGAACAACGTCATCACTGCCGACGGCTTCATCGAGCCGGCGGCGACGTTCGCGGACTTCAACGCCGCGGTGCGTCGCAAGATCTTCGTCGAGACCGGCGGCGACGTGCCGGAGCCCTCGACCCTGGCGCTGGTGGGTCTGGCGCTGGCCGGCCTGGCCCGCATGAGCCGCCGCAAGGCCTGAACGGCCCGCAGCGACCGAGGCCACGAGGCCGGGCGGAACCGCCCGGCCTTTCTTTCTTGTGGCCGGGCGGATCCTGCCCGGCCCTTCTTTCGTGTGGCCGGGCGGAACCTGCCCGGCCCTTCTTTCGTGTGGCCGGGCGGAACCTGCCCGGCCTTTTCGTTTTCGGCCTGCCGCGGCCTCCATGCTGACATGTGGCACGGCCCGGGGAAATCACGCCTTAACTTTGCCCGCAGCGCGCCTTAGCCTCGCGGCAGACGGCCGGACGCGTGCGGTGCCGCGCCGCAGCGCGAAGGCCGCGCCGGCGGTGGCGGCCGGCCCGGCGCGCCCCGGCCAGGCAACCCCACGGGCTATGTGGAACCCACGGGCACGCGCCCCGCGCTGACCTGTATCGTCCCCAGGCTTTTTTCCAACCCCCTCAGGAGACAGAAGATGAAATTCCTCCGTCGCATCGCGCTGGGCTGCGCGGTCGTGGCCGCCGCCGTCACCGGCGTGGCCCATGCGCAGCAGCAGTTCGTGACCGTGCTCACCGGCGGCCAGGCGGGCATCTACTACCCGCTGGGCGTGGCGCTGGCCAACATCGTCGGCAAGGACGTGCCCAACGTGCGCGCCACGGCACAGGTCACGCGTGCCTCGGCCGAGAACCTGAACCTGCTGCAGGCCGGCCGCGGCGAGCTGGCGCTGACGCTGGCCGACGCACTGTCCGACGCCTGGAAGGGCAATACCGATGCCGGCTTCCCGAACAAGCTGGACAAGCTGCGCACCGTCTCGGCCACCTACAACAACTACATCCAGATCGTCGCCAGCGCCGACAGCGGCATCCGCACGCTGGCCGACCTGAAGGGCAAGCGCGTCTCGGTCGGCGCCGCGCGCTCGGGCACCGAGCTCAATGCGCGCGCGGTCTTCCGCGCCGCCGGGCTGACCTACCAGGACCTGGCGAAGGTGGAGTACCTGCCCTTCGGCGAATCCGTCGAGCTGATCAAGAACCGCCAGCTCGACGCCACGCTGCAGTCCGCCGGCCTGGGCGTGGCCTCGATCCGCGACCTCGCCACCGCGGTGAAGATCGTCGTCGTGGCGGTGCCCGCCGACGTGGTGGCCAAGGTGGGCGACGCCGCCTACCAGCCGGCGGTGATCCCGGCGGGCACCTACGAGGGCCAGACCGCCGACGTGGCCACCGCGGCGATCCCCAACTTCCTGGTCACCCACAGCGGCGTGTCCGACGACCTCGTCTACCGCATGACCAAGGCGATGTACGAGAACCTCGACACGCTGTACGCCGCGCACAACGCCGCGCGCGTGATCAAGCGCGAGAACGCCACCAAGGGCCTGCCGGTGCCGCTGCACCCCGGTGCCGAGCGCTACTACCGCGAGGTCGGCGTCATCCGCTGATCCCCCCGGCGGCGCCCTCCACCGGCCGGCACCCGCCGGCCGGTGGCGTCTTCAAACCCCCTGCCTGCAGCCCCGATGAACGCCAAGCCGACCGCCGCCGCCGCCCCGCAGGCCCTGGTGCCCGAGCCGCCGGTGCACGGCGAGATGGGCCGCGCCGTCTTCTGGGTCGCGGTGCTGTTCTCCTGCTTCCAGATCGTCGCGGCGTCTTTCCACCCGATGTCCAGCCAGGTCATCCGGGCCATCCACGTCGGCTTCGTGCTGTGGATGGTGTTCATCCTGTTCCCGCCGGGCTGGGGACAGCGCCGCTGGCGCGCGCTGGGCTGGCTGCTCGGGCTGACCGGCTTCGTCTTCGGTCTGTACCACTGGGTCTTCGAGGCCGACCTCACCTGGCGCGCCGGCGACCTGACGCGCTGGGACGCGGTGATCGGCATCACCACGCTGGTGCTGCTGTTCGAGGCCTCGCGCCGCGTGATGGGCTTCGCGCTGCCGCTGATCTGCGCCGCGTTCCTGGGTTATGCGCTGTTCGGGCAGTACCTGCCGGGCTTGCTGGCGCACCGCGGCTATGGCTGGGAGATCGTCGTCGGCACGCTGGCCTTCGGCACCGAGGGCATCTACGGCGTGCCGACCTACGTCAGCTCGACCTTCATCTTCCTGTTCATCCTGTTCGGCGCCTTCCTCGAGCAGGCCGGCATGATCCGGCTGTTCACCGACTTCGCGCTCGGCACCGTGGGCCACACGCGCGGCGGTCCGGCCAAGGTCAGCGTCATCACCTCGGGGCTGATGGGCACGATCAACGGCTCGGGCGTGGCCAACGTGGTGACCACCGGGCAGTTCACGATCCCGCTGATGAAGCGCTTCGGCTACTCGCCGGCCTTCGCCGGCGGCGTGGAAGCCACCAGCAGCATGGGCGGGCAGATCATGCCGCCGGTGATGGGCGCGGTGGCCTTCATCATGGCCGAGACCATCGGCGTGCCCTACGTGGAGATCGTCAAGGCGGCGATCATCCCGGCGATCCTGTACTTCGTCACCGCCTTCTGGATGGTGCACCTGGAGGCCGGGCGCAAGCACCTGATCGGGCTGGACAAGAAGGACTGCCCCGACCCCTGGGCGGCGGTGAAGACGCACTGGTACCTGCTGCTGCCGCTGATCGGCCTGGTGGCGCTGCTGTTCAGCGGCTACACGCCGCTGTTCAGCGGCACCATCGGCCTGGCGCTGACGGTGATCCTGATCTTCGGCGCCGCGGTCATCAGCGGCGTCAAGGGCACGCCGCTGCGCGTGATCTTCTGGGTGCTGCTGGGCATCGCCTGCGCCGGCTTCCTGCAGTTCGGCGTCATCACCTTCTTCATCATCAGCTTCGTGCTGATCGGCACGCTGATCGTCACGCGCCGCGGCCAGGACACGCGCCGCATCGCGCTGGACGCGCTGGCCCAGGGCGCGCGCCAGGCGGTGCCGGTGGCGGTGGCCTGCGCGCTGGTGGGCGTGATCATCGGCGTGCTCAACCTCACCGGCGTGGCCGCGGAGTTCGGCGGCCAGATCATCGCGATCGGCCGCGACAACCTGTTCCTGGCCCTGTTCCTGACCATGCTGACCTGCCTGGTGCTGGGCATGGGCATCCCGACGATCCCCAACTACATCATCACCAGCTCGCTCGCCGCGCCGGTGCTGCTGGAGCTGGGCGTGCCGCTGATCGTCAGCCACATGTTCGTCTTCTACTTCGGCATCATGGCCGACCTGACGCCGCCGGTGGCGCTGGCCTGCTTCGCGGCCAGCCCGATCGCCAAGGAACGCGGGCTGAAGATCAGCATGCAGGCGCTGCGCGTGGCGATCGCCGGGTTCGTCGTGCCCTACATGGCGGTCTACGCGCCGGCGCTGATGCTGCAGACCGACAGCGCGCTGGCGGTGGTCTACATCGTCTTCAAGGCGCTGGTCGCGATCGCGCTGTGGGGCGCCGGCGCGATCGGCTACCTGTTCGGGCCGCTGAACTGGGCCGAGCGCCTGTTCGGCATTGCCGCCGCCTCCTTCCTGGTGCTGGCGCTGCCGCTCACCGACGAGATCGGCCTCGGCGGCGCGGCGCTGCTGGTGGCCTGGCACCTGTGGCGCCAGCGCCGGGCGGCGCGCCGCGCGGTGGCCTGACCCCGGGGTGTCCGCCGGCGCGATCGGCCTGTGCCTGGCGCTGCTGGCCGGCGGCGCCCAGGCGCCCGTGGTCTTCGTGCCCGGCGAGCGCTTCACGCTGGCCTGGGTGCACTCGATCGAGAAGACGCGCTGGGAAGAGGACTACCGCGTCCGGCGCGAGGGTGCCGGCGTGCGCCTGCACGCCACCGAGGCCCGCATCCGCGGCAGCGGTGCCGGCATGGAGCCGCCGCCCGGCGCGGTGCTGAAGGAGGGCTGGTACCACTACCGGCCGGCGGACCCCTGGCCGGCCGAACTGCGGCTCAGCCGCTCCGGCTATGTGCCCGACTACGAACTGTGCGTGGACGGGGCGGCCTGCCGGCCGCTGGCCCGCTGGCTGGAAAGCGACGAGGGCGCGACGCGGCTGTGGGCCTGCACGAAGGCATCGCGCCGCTGAGACCGCTCAGCGGTGCCGCCGCCGGGCCTTCACCGCGGCGCCCAGGATCTCCAGCACGTTGACGCTGTCGTCCCAGCCGATGCAGGCGTCGGTGATGCTGGTGCCGTAGGCCAGCTTCGCCGGGTCGTCCTTGCCGGCGGCAAACTTCTGCGCGCCGGCGTGCAGGTGGCTCTCCACCATGACGCCGAAGATGCAGCGTGTGCCGGCGGCGAGCTGGCTGCCCACGTCGCGCATCACGTCGATCTGGCGCTGGTGCTGCTTGCTGCTGTTGGCATGGCTGGCGTCCACCATCAGCCGGCAGGGCAGCTTCGCGGCCTCGATCTCTGCGCAGGCCGCGGCCACGCTCTCGGCGTCGTAGTTCGGCGCCTTGCCGCCGCGCAGGATGACGTGGCAGTCCTTGTTGCCCTTGGTCTCGACGATCGCCACCTGGCCGTTCTTGTGCACCGACAGGAAGTGGTGCGGCCGCGCCGCGGCCTGGATGGCGTCGATGGCGATGCGGATGTTGCCGTCGGTGCCGTTCTTGAAGCCCACCGGCGCCGACAGCCCGCTGGCCAGCTCGCGGTGCACCTGGCTCTCGGTGGTGCGCGCGCCGATGGCGCCCCAGGCGATGAGGTCGCCGATGTACTGCGGGCTGATCACGTCCAGGAACTCGCTGGCCGCCGGCACGCCCAGCCGGTTGATGTCCACCAGCAGCTGGCGCGCGATGCGCAGGCCCTCGTGGATGCGGTAGCTCTCGTCCAGGTAGGGGTCGTTGATCAGCCCCTTCCAGCCCACCGTGGTGCGCGGCTTCTCGAAGTACACGCGCATCACCACTTCCAGCTCGCCGGCGTGCTTCTCGCGCTCGGCCTTGAGCCGGCGCGCGTAGTCCAGCGCCGCCATCGGGTCGTGGATCGAGCAGGGCCCGATGACGACCAGCAGCCGGTCGTCCTCGCCCTGCATGATGGTGCGGATGGACTGCCGCGTGTCCTTGACCAGCGTCTCCACCGGCGTGCCGGCGATCGGGAAGAAGCGGATCAGGTGCTCGGGCGGCGGCAGCGGCGTGACGTCGCGGATGCGCTGGTCGTCCGTGGCGCTGGTCTTCTCGGACAGCGCCAGGCGCTCGTCGGTCGTCGTCGTGGACTTGGGGCTCATGGTGGGCGGATCCTGTCGTGACCGGCGGGCAACAAAAAACCGCCGGGGTTGCCGGCGGTTCTCTGGGATGCTGCGTCGCGCTTGGTTCGCTTACGCCTTTGCCTCTCCAGCCGCCGTGCGGTGCGAGAACCAAAAGTACGCAAAGTAGAACGATGCGGGACGCATGCTCGGCAATGTAGCACGGTCTGGCTGACGGCTGGATGACGGCATGGCTGGTCTCGGCCGGCGCCTGCCTGCTTGCGAACGGCCGCCTTGTGCTTGCGGCCTGCCGGCAGGCGACGAGGGCCGGGCGTGTGGCCGAGGCCTCGGTCTTCAGCGCCCAGGCACGCCGCCGCCCGGTCCCGCCAGCGACGCCGCCCAGGCCCGAAACCCCGGCATGACCGGGTCGAGCCGGGCCAGGATGCGCTCCGGCGCCAGCACCACCGGCGAGGGCGTGCCGAAGTGCGCCTGCAGCTCGCGCAGGAATGCGATGCCACGGGCCTCGTAGGCCTGGCGGACCTTGCGCTGGAACTGCGCCTGGTACCAGACGTAGTTCCGCGCGCCCACGCCGAAGTACAGGCGATCGAAGTCCTCCAGCGTGCGGTGCGCCGGCACGACCGCGTCGACATAGGCCTGCAGCACGCCGTCCCACAGCCGGGCCAGCGCCGGGCGCTGCTCGCGCAGGTAGGCATAGGCGAAGAAGGTGGCAACCAGTTCGTCCAGCCAGCGGCAGTTGGCCCACAGGCCGAAGCGCCGTGCATACGCATGGCCCAGCTCGTGCAGGCCGACCAGGTCGACGTAGCGGCGCGACGCCGTCTCGTAGTCGAAGCCGGCGTCGGCCAGCGCCTCGAGCGTGGCTGGCGCGACGAGCGGCCGCAGCGCGAGCGCGTCCTCGGCGGCCAGGCCGTCGTCGCCCGCCGGCATGAAGACCACCGGCGGCCGGCCGGCGACGCCCGGGATGCCGTAGGGCTGCCCGTCGATCACGCGGTCCCACTGCTCGCGGGTCAGCACGGCCAGATGCAGTTCGCCCTCGATGCCGAGCTGCCGCCGGAAGTAGCCGGCGGCATCGTCGATCAGCGCGCGCAGCGTCTCGGCGCGGCTGCGCAGGCCTGCCGGATACCAGGCCGTCACGCGGCCGGCGGCATGCTGTTCCAGTCCCAGCGCCTGCACACGCTCGAGCAGGCCGGGCGGGGACGGCGGCGCCGGCGACGGACCCGGTGCGGGCGCCTGCGCGAGGCCCAACCGCGGCGCCAGCCCCAGCAGCGCAGCCGTCAGCAGCAGGCGCCTGTGCATCGGCATCGGGTGTCCTTCGGCGGTCAACGGCGGGATCAGTAGCTCGCCGCCTCGAACCCTGCCGCCTGCAACGCGGCGATCACCTCGCCCACATGCCCCGGGTTGCGCGTCTGCAGCACCAGCTCCACCTCCACGTTCTGCGCCGACAAGGTCGAGAACGCGCGCTGGTGGTGAACCTCGTCGATGTTCGCGCCGGCCCCGGCGACGACCGCGGTGATGCGAGCCAGCACCCCCGGCGTGTCGCGGGCCGCGACGCGGATGCGCGCCAGGCGCCCGGCGCGCACCATGCCGCGCTCGATGATGCCGGCCAGCAGCAGCGGGTCGATGTTGCCGCCGCACAGCACCAGGCCGACCTTTCGGCCGGCGAAGCGCGCCGGGTGCTTCAGCAGCGCCGCCAGCCCTGCCGCGCCGGCGCCCTCGACGACGGTCTTCTCGATCTCCAGCAGCATCAGCACCGCCTGCTCGATGTCGCCTTCGTCCACCAGCAGCAGGTCGTCGACACGCTCCCTGACCAGCCGCTGCGTCAGCAGCCCCGGCCGGCCGACCGCGATGCCCTCGGCGATGGTGCCGGCGCCCTGCGGGTGCTGCGTGCCCTTGACCGCGTTGACCATGGCCGGGAAGCGGCTGGTCTGCACGCCGACGATCTGAATGCCGGGCTTCAGCGCCCGTGCCGCGGTGGCGATGCCGCTGATCAGCCCGCCGCCGCCGACCGCGATGACCAGCGTGTCCAGGTCCGGCTGCGCACGCAGCATCTCCAGCCCGATGGTGCCCTGGCCGGCCACCACCAGCGGGTCGTCGAAGGGGTGCACGAAGACCAGGCCTTCGCGCCCGGCCAGCGCCAGCGCATGGTCGCGCGCGACGTCGAAGGTCTCGCCGTGCAGCACGACCTCGGCGCCGAAGCCGCGCGTGCGCTCGACCTTCACGGTGGGCGTGTGCTGCGGCATCACGATCACCGCGCGCAGGCCCAGCCGCTGCGCATGGTGCGCCACGCCCTGGGCATGGTTGCCGGCGCTCGCGGCGATGACGCCTCGGATCGGCTCGCCGCGATCGACCAGCGTCGCCAGCTTGTTCAGCGCGCCGCGTTCCTTGAAGCTGGCGGTGAACTGCAGGTTCTCGAACTTCAGGAAGACCTGCGCGCCGACGATCTGCGACAGCGTCCGGCTCTCCAGGCAGGGCGTGTCCAGCACCTGCCCCGCCAGCCGCTGCGCCGCGGCCTCGATGTCGGCCAGCGTGACGTCGGCCGACGCGAGGGCATTCGTCAAGCGGTGCCTCCGACCGTGAGCTTGTCGATGCGCAGCGTCGGCTGGCCGACGCCCACCGGCACGCTCTGGCCTTCCTTGCCGCAGACGCCGACGCCGGTGTCGAGCTGCAGGTCGCGGCCGATCATGCTGACGCGCGTCATCGCGTCCGGGCCGTTGCCGATGATGGTCGCGCCCTTGACCGGGTAGAGGATCTTGCCGTTCTCGACCCAGAAGGCCTCGCTGGCCGAGAAGACGAACTTGCCGCTGGTGATGTCGACCTGGCCGCCGCCGAAGTTGGTGGCGTACAGCCCGCGCTCGAGGCTGGCGACGATCTCCGCGGGGTCGCGGTCGCCGGCCAGCATGTAGGTGTTGGTCATGCGCGGCATCGGCAGGTGGGCATAGCTCTCGCGGCGGCCGTTGCCGGTGGGCGCGACGCCCATCAGCCGTGCGTTCAGGCTGTCCTGGATGTAGCCGCGCAGGATGCCGTCCTCGATCAGCACGCTGCGCTGCGTGGCATGGCCCTCGTCGTCGACGTTCAGCGAGCCGCGGCGCTCGGCGATGGTGCCGTCGTCGAGCACGGTCACGCCCTTGGCCGCCACGCGCTCGCCGACGCGGCCGGCGAAGGTGCTGCTGCCCTTGCGGTTGAAGTCGCCTTCCAGGCCGTGGCCGACGGCCTCGTGCAGCAGCACACCGGGCCAGCCCGGGCCCAGCACGACGGCCATCTCGCCGGCCGGCGCGGGGCGGCTCTCCAGGTTGGTCAGCGCGGCGTTGACCGCGTGGTCGACATAGGACTGCGCAATGGCGTCGGTGAAGTAGCCCAGGCCGAAGCGGCCGCCGCCGCCGCCGCTGCCGATCTCGCGCCGGCCGTCCTGCTCGGCGATCACGGTCACGTTCAGGCGCACCAGCGGGCGCACGTCGGCGGCGCGCGTGCCGTCCGCACGCGCGACCAGCACCACGTCGAACTCGGCCGACAGCCCGGCCATCACCTGCACGATGCGCGGATCCTTGGCGCGCGCCATCTTCTCGACCTTCTCCAGCAGCGCCACCTTCTGCGCGCTGTCCAGCGTGGCGATGGGGTCGGTCGGCCCATACAGCATGCGGCTGCCGGCGATGCGCGGCCTGGCCCCGCCGACCTTCACGCGGCGCTGCTGGCCGGCGGCGGCGATCGTGCGCACGGTGCGCGCGGCGTCCATCAGCGCGGCCGGCGAGAGGTCGTCGGAGTAGGCGAACGCGGTCTTCTCGCCCGCCACCGCACGCACGCCCACGCCCTGATCGATGCTGAAGCTGCCGCTCTTGACGATGCCTTCCTCCAGGCTCCAGCCCTCGTGGCGCGTGGTCTGGAAGTACAGGTCGGCGTCGTCCACGCGGTGCTCGCGGATCGTCGCCAGCGCCCGCGCCAGCGTCGGCTCGTCGATCCCGAAGGGCTCCAGCATCAGGGCGTGCGCGGTGGCCAGGCGTTCGACGGTCGGTTCGCGGGTGATCATGCGGGCCTTCGGGAATGGGTGGACGGGGACGCAGCGTACCGGCGGGCCGGGGCCGCGTCGGCTGATGCCGACGATTGTAGGTTTGGCCCCCTGCCCCGCAGCGGCGTGCGGCGATCAGGCCGTGGCGTCGTCCGCGTCGCCGGCGTCCGCAGGCCCGCCGCCGTCGCGCTGCGCCAGCGCATGGCGGTACAGCGCCTTGCGCGGCGCGCCGCCGATCTCCGCCGCCAGCGCCACCGCCTGCGCCAGCGGCAGCGCGCGCTGCAGCACGGCCAGCGCGTGCAGCGCGGGCGCCGGCAGCTCGGCGGCCTCCGCGGCCGCGGCCGGCAGCGCGTGCAGCACGAGCACGAATTCGCCACGCAGGCGCTGCGCGTCGGCGGCCAGCCAGGCCGGAGCCTCGGCGGCCGGCAGCGTCACCACCTGCTCGAACTGCTTGGTCAGTTCGCGCGCCAGCGTCAGCCGGCGCTGCGGCGCCGCCTCGGCCAGCGCGGCCAGCAGCGCGGCAATGCGGTGCGGCGCCTCCAGCAGCACCTGCGTGCGCGACTCGGTCAGCACGGCGTCCAGCGCCTTGCGGCGCTCGCCGCCCCGGGCCGGCAGGAAGCCGACGACGACGAAGCCCTGCGGCGCGCCGCCGGCGTCGCCGGCCACGCTGAGC
>CAZUPH010000107.1:0-13792 GCA_964621995.1 uncultured Rubrivivax sp.
GTGCTGATCGAGACGCTGTTCTCGCTGGACGGTCTGGGCCTGCTGTCCTACGAGAGCGTGGTGCGGCGCGACTACCCGGTCGTGCTGGGCTCGCTGTACCTGTTCACGCTGATCGCGCTGGTCGTCAAGCTGGTGTCCGACGTGCTGTACACGGTGGTCGACCCGCGCGTGCAGTTCGGCAGCGTGGCGCGCTGATGTCCCCGAAGGAGCCCCGTCCTTGAGTGCCGTCCTCGACCCGCCGCTGGCCCCCGCGCCGGCGGCCGCCGCCCTTGCGCCGCTGTCGCCGAACCAGCGCGCCTGGGCGCGCTTCCGCCGCAACCGGCTGGGCTATGTCTCGCTGTGGATCTTCGGCGTGCTGCTGGTGCTGGCTACCTTCGCCGAGCTGCTGAGCAACGACCGCCCCATCGTCGCGCGCATCGACGGCCAGTGGCTGGCGCCGATGTTCCACAACCCGCCGGAGACCGCACTCGGCGGCGACTTCGGCACGCCCACCGACTGGAAGGACCCGTTCATCACCGGGCTGCTCGCGAAGCAGGGCAACTGGGCGCTGATGGCGATCAACCCGCACAGCGCCGACTCGATCGACTATTTCGACCCCGCGCTGCCGCCGGCGCCGCCGAGCGCGCGCAACTGGCTGGGCACCGACAGCAAGGGCCGCGACCTGCTGGCGCGGCTGCTCTACGGCTTTCGCGTGAGCGTGTGGTTCGCGCTGGCGCTGACCGTGGTCGGCACCGCGATCGGCATCGCCGCCGGCGCGCTGCAGGGCTACTTCGGCGGCCGCGTGGACTTGTTCCTGCAGCGCTTCGTCGAGATCTGGGGCGCCCTGCCGGAGCTCTACCTGCTGATCATCTTCGCCTCGATCTTCGAGCCCAGCCTGCTGCTGCTGCTGGTGCTGCTGAGCCTGTTCGGCTGGATCGGGCTGAGCGACTACATGCGCGCGGAGTTCCTGCGCAACCGCGGGCTGGAGTTCGTCAAGGCGGCGCGCGCGCTGGGCCTCAGCAACGGCCAGATCATCTGGCGCCACGTGCTGCCCAACAGCCTGACGCCGGTCATCACCTTCCTGCCCTTCCGCATGGCCGGCGCGATCCTGGCGCTGACCAGCCTGGACTTCCTCGGCCTGGGTGTGCCCTCCAGCGTGCCCTCGCTGGGCGAGCTGCTGAAGCTGGGCAAGGAGAACCTGGACGCCTGGTGGATCATCGTCAGCACCTTCTGCGTGCTGGTGAGCACGATGCTGCTGCTGACCTTCATCGGCGACGCGCTGCGCGACGCCTTCGACACGCGGAAGTCCTGAGATGGCCACGAGCGACGGGCTGGGGCCCCTGCTGGACATCCGCCACCTGACGGTGCGCTTCGGCGCCAGCACGGTAGTCAACGACGTGTCCTTCACCATCGCGCCGGGCGAGAAGTTCGCGCTCGTCGGCGAGTCGGGTTCGGGCAAGAGCATCACCGCGCTGTCGGTGCTGCGGCTGGTGGACGCGGCCCAGACCACGGGCGCCATCGTCTTCGAGGGCGAGGACCTGTGCCAGCGCTCCGAACGCGAGATGCGCGCCGTGCGCGGCGGGCGCATCGGCATGATCTTCCAGGAGCCGATGACGGCGCTGAACCCGCTGTACACGGTGGGCAACCAGATCGGCGAGGTGCTGGAGCTGCACGAGGGCCTGCACAAGGACGCCGCGCGCGCGCGCGCAATCGATCTGCTGGCGCGCACCGGCATCCCCGAGCCCGACAAGCGCGTGGACGTCTACCCGCACCAGCTCAGCGGCGGCCAGCGCCAGCGCGCGATGATCGCGATGGCGCTGGCCTGCAGGCCCCGGCTGCTGATCTGCGACGAGCCGACGACGGCGCTGGACGTCACGATCCAGGCCCAGATCCTGGCCCTGCTGGACGAGCTGCAGGCCGAGATGGGCATGGCGCTGCTGTTCATCACGCACGACCTGAACCTCGTGCGCCGCTTCACGCACCGCGTCGGCGTGATGGAGCGCGGCCGCCTGGTCGAGATGGGGCCCACCGCCGAGGTATTCGCCCAGCCGCAGCACAGCTACACGAAGAAGCTGCTGGCCAGCCGGCCCGAGCGCGTGGTGCGCCCGGTGCCGGACGACGCGCCGCTGCTCGTGCAGGCCGCGGGCGTGGGCGTGGCCTTCAGCTTCAGCGAGGGCTGGTTCAGGAAGCGGCAGTTCCAGGCCGTCAGGCAGGCGACGCTGGCGCTGCGCCGCGGCGAGACGCTGGGCATCGTCGGCGAGTCGGGCTCGGGCAAGACGACGCTGGGCATGGCGCTGCTCGCGCTGCAGCCGATCAGTGCGGGCAGCGTCACGATGGGCGGCCAGCGCATCGACAATGCCCGCCGCGAGCAGCTGCGGGCGATGCGCCGGCGCATGCAGGTGGTCTTCCAGGACCCCTTCGCTTCGCTGAGCCCGCGCATGACGATCGGCCAGATCGTCGGCGAGGGCCTCGCGTTGCACCGGCCGGAGCTGGCGAAGGCCGAACGCGACCGCCTGGTGCTGGAGATGCTGGACGAGGTGGGGCTCTCGGAGCGCCACGGCGTGGCCGGCGCGCTGCAGCGCTACCCGCACGAATTCAGCGGCGGCCAGCGCCAGCGCATCGCGATCGCGCGTGCCGTTGTGCTGCGGCCCGAGGTGCTGGTGCTGGACGAGCCGACCTCGGCGCTGGACGTCTCGGTGCAGCAGCAGGTGCTGCGGCTGCTGTCGGACCTGCAGCAGCGCTACGGCATGAGCTACCTCTTCATCAGCCACGACCTGGCGGTGGTGCGCGCGATGTCGCACCGCGTGATGGTCATGAAGGGCGGCGATGTCGTCGAGGAAGGCGAGGCCGAGGCGCTGTTCGCCGCGCCGCGCGAGGCGTACACGAAGGAACTGCTGGCGGCGGCCTACCTGCAGTGAGGCGGGCGCCGCGGTGCGCCACACAGAAGGACAAAGGGCGGCCCGCGGGCCGCCCTTTCTGCGTCGGGTGACCGGGCTTGTCAGCCGCGACGGCGACGCGTCAGGCCCAGGCCCGCCAGCGCCAGCCCGACCAAGGCCAGCGCGCCCGGCTCGGGGACCAGCAGGCGGGCATCGTTGTCGGTGTCCTGGTCGAAGCGGAAGTCGGTGCGGATGCCGTTCGGGCCGAAGTCCACCAGCATGTTGTGGAAGAGGTCGCCCACCGCGCCGGCAGGGGCGATCGCCAGCGCGTCGGTGTAGGTCACCGTGGCCGACTCGTTGCCGAAGAAGCGGAAGCGCGAGCCGCGGGCCGATCCGGCGGTGCAGGACTCGTCTGGGCCAGCGGCGACGTAGCTGGTGCAGCCGTCGTACATGTCGACGTCGAACACCGTCAGCCCGGGGCCGCCCTCCAGGTACAGCGTCTGCAGCGACAGCGCGGCCGTCGTGGCGGTATTGGAGAAGACCCACAGCCCCTGTGCCGGGCCGTCGATGCCGACGAAGGTGTCGCCGGCCTGCGTGAGCGACCAGCCGTTGCCGAAGACGCCGCCGGAGTCCGCGCCGGTGGCGCCCCAGGCCAGCGTCTGGCTGAAGCCGTTGGTGAAGGTGGCCGTGACGAGCATGCCGTTCATCATCGCGCCGGTCGTCGAGAAGCCGGTCAGGCCGGGAATGCCGACCGTGCTGGTGGTGTCGAAGACATGCGTGGCCGCGGCGTGGCCGGCCGTGGCGCCGAGGGCGAGCGCCAGGCCGGCGGCGCCGGCGATCAGGTGTCGCGTGAATTTCATGGACGTCTCCTGGGATGGGGCGCGGGCGCCCCGGGATCAACGGGAAATGGCACCGCAGACTGCCGCCGCGGCACCATGCGCAGCAGGCGTGCAAGTGCCATGCCTCGGCGACCCCCCAGTCTGAAAAAAGCGCTGGTCCATCAACAACTTGCGGACGCCCCATGGGGCGCGGCCGCGATACATGAAGTAACGACCCGCTCACGGTGTCAAGTAGACCGACACCCCTGGGCGGGCGACTCGCGGGTCGCGCCGCTCATGCGCCGACGGCGACCCTTCGCACATCGCGGGCTGCCATTCGTGCGCCGCGAGGGCGCCGCGCCACCGGCGGCCGCCAGAATCGCGGCCATGATGCGAACCCCGCTGTTTCTGCGCCTGTGTCGGCGCCCTGGCGCGCTGGCCCTGGGCGTCGCCGCCCTGGTCGCGGCCGCACCGGCCGGCGCCGAGCCGCGCCCCGGCCTGAGCCCGTGCCGCCTGGTGGGCCTCGAGCACGAGGTCCTGTGCGGCACGCTGATGCGACCGCTGGACCCGGCCGAGCCGCAGGGTCGGCAGATCGAGCTGCACTATGCCGTGCTGCCGGCGCTGGCGCGGCAGCGCAAGCCCGATCCGGTGGTCTTCTTCGCCGGCGGGCCGGGGCAGAGTGCGGTCGAGCTCGCCGGCGCGGTGTCGCGCCTCACCGCGCGGCTGGGCAACCGGCGCGACGTGGTGCTGATCGACCAGCGCGGCACCGGCCGCAGCGCGCCGCTGAAGTGCGACGAGCCGGCACCGACGCAGCCGCTCGCCGACGCGGTGGACGCGGACCGCCAGGCCGCGCGCCTGCGCGCCTGCCGCGAGCGGCTGCAGGCGCTGCCCCATGGCGACCTGCGCCACTACACGAGCTGGATCGCCGCGCAGGACGCCGACGCGGTGCGCCGGGCGCTGGGCGCCGCGCAGGTCAACCTGGTCGGCGGCAGCTACGGCACGCGCATGGTGCTGGAGGTGATGCGCCAGTTTCCGCAGACCGTGCGCCGCGCGGTGCTCGACGGCGTGGCGCCGCCGGACATGGCGCTGCCGGCGGCCTTCTCGCCCGACAGCCAGGCGGCGCTGGACGCGGCGTGGGCGGCCTGCGCGGCGCAGCCGGCCTGCGCGCAGCGCCACCCGCGGCTGCGCGAGGACTGGCGCGCGCTGCTGGCCGCGCTGCCGCGCGCGGTGACGCTGCGCCACCCGTTTACCGGCGCCGACGAGCGACTGACGCTGACGCGGCCGACCGTGCTCGCGCTGGCGCGTGCGCCGCTGTATGCGCCGGCCCTGGCGGCCGGCCTGCCGCACGCGGTGGCCGAGGCGGCGCGCGGGCGCTTCGAGCCGCTGGCCGGCCTGGCCACCGCGCTGGCCGGCAGCCGCAGTGCGCTGCTCGCCGAGGGCATGCACTTCTCGGTGATCTGCGCCGAGGACCTGCCGCGCCTGGACGCGGCCGCCGCCGCGACGGACGCGCCCGGGGCCGACTTCGGCACCCTGTTCGCGGACCAGTACCGCACCCACTGCAACGGCTGGCCGCGCGGCGCGGTGCCGGCGGCGTTCTACACGCTGGGCCCGGCGCCGGCCGCGACGCTGCTGCTGTCCGGCGGTGCCGACCCGGCCACGCCGCCGCGCCACGGCGAGCGCGTCGTGCAGGCGCTGGGCGCGAAGGCGCGGCATGTCGTGGTGCCCGAGGCCGGCCACGGCACGATGGGGCTGCCCTGCCTGCGCGATGCCCTCTTCCGTTTCATCGACGCCGCGACCGACGCCGAGGCGCTGGCGGTGGACGCCGACTGCGCGCGCGGCCTGCCGCGGCCGCCGGCCTTCGTGCCGCCCGGAGCGGCCGTGGCGCAGGAGGCGGCGCGATGATCCGCGTGCAGGGGCTCGCGAAGCGCTTCGTGCAGGGCCGCGGCCGCCGGGCGCGCACCGTGCAGGCGGTGGCCGGCGTGGACTTCACGGCGGCCGACGGCCGCATCACCGGGCTGCTCGGCCCCAACGGGGCCGGCAAGACGACCACGCTGCGCATCGCCGCGGCGCTGCTGCCGGCCGATGCCGGCAGCGTGCAGGTGGACGGCATCGACGTGGCCACGCACCCGCGCGAGGCGCTGGCGCGCATGGGCGTGCTCAGCGATGCACGGGGCCTGTACCCGCGGCTGACCGCGCGCGAGAACATCGTCTACTACGGCCGCCTGCAGGGGCTGGGCGTGGCGCAGGCGGCGCGGCGCGCCGAGCATCTGGCCGCGGTGCTGGACATGGCGCCGCTGCTGGACCGCCGCACCGACGGCTTCAGCCAGGGAGAGCGCATGAAGACGGCGCTGGCGCGCGCGCTGGTGCACGACCCGGCCAACATCGTGCTCGACGAGCCGACCAACGGCCTGGACGTGCTGGCCACGCGCGCGCTTCGAGACGCGCTGCGTCGCCTGCGCGACGACGAGGGCAAGTGCATCGTCTTCTCCACCCACATCATGCAGGAGGTGGAACGGCTGTGCGACCACGTCGTCGTCGTCGCGCAGGGCCGTACCGTGGCCGCCGGCAGCGTGGCCGAGCTGGCCGCCGCCACCGGCGAGCGCGACTTCGAGGAGAGCTTCGTGAAGCTGGCCTTTCCCGACGCGGCAGGGCACGCCGCTCCCGCCGGAGCGGCCCGATGATCGCCGCCGCCTGGATCGTGTACCTGAAGGAGCTGCTGGATGCGCTGCGCGACCGGCGCACGCTGACGATGGTGCTGCTCAGCTCGGTGGCCATCGGGCCGCTGGTGCTGGTGCTGATCTCCACGCTGGTGGCCGGCATCGAGCGCCGTGCCGAGGCGCGCGAGGTGCTCGTGCAGGGCCTCGAACATGCGCCGACGCTGCGCAACTTCCTCGAGCGCCAGACCTACACGGTGCGCGAGGCGCCGGCCGACTTCGAGCGCGCGCTGAAGGACAGCAAGCTCGGCGACCCGGTGCTGGTGGTGCCGGCGGACTTCGAGCGCGCGCTCGTGCGTGGCGAGGCGCCGCTGGTCGAGGTGGTGTACAGCGCCGCCAACCAGCGCGCGCGCGCCGGCAGCGGGGCGCTGGTGCGCCTGCTGCGCGGCTTCAACCAGGAGCAGGCGACGCTGCGTCTGGCGCTGCGCGGCGTGGCGCCGGCGCTGCTGGAGGCCGTGCGGGTGGAGGAACGCGACCTCGCAGACCCGGCCACGCGCGCCGCTCAGCTGACGACGATGGTGCCCTTCTTCGTGCTGATGGCGGTGCTGTACGGGGCGCTCAATGCGGCGCTGGACACGACGGCCGGCGAGCGCGAGCGCGGCTCGCTGGAGCCGCTGCTGATGACCCCTGCGCAGCGGCTGGCGCTGGTGCTGGGCAAGTGGGGGGCGGTGGCCAGCGTGGGCCTGCTGATCGCGGTGCTGTCCTGTCTGAGCTTCCTGCCCGGGCAGTGGCTGCTGCGCAGCGAGGCGCTGGCGGCGATGTTCCGCTTCGGCATCGCCGAGGCGCTGGCCTTCGTGGCGCTGCTGCTGCCGCTGGCCGGCGCGCTGGCGGCGCTGCTGATGGCCATCGCGATCCGCTGCCGCAGCTTCAAGGAGGCGCAGGCCAGCGCCACCATCGTCGTGCTCGCGGTGTCGCTGCTGCCGCTGGTGGGCTTCCTGAGCCAGGAGGGCGCGGCGCCCTGGCACCTGTGGCTGCCGGCATTGGCGCAGACCACGCTGATGGGGCGCGTGCTGCGCGGCGAGGTGCTGGGCAGCGGCGACGTGCTGCTCTCGGTGGCCGTGTGCGCGGCGCTGACGGTGCTGTCGCTGGCCTACGTGGCGCGCACGCTGCGCGCGGCGGCGCTGAAGTAGCCCCGCCCGCCGGGGCGGCGCCCTACATCAGCGTCGGCGGGGGCCGGTTATCCAGCGCGCGCCGCACCTCGTGCTGCCAGGGCAGCGCGCGCACGATCTCGTTGAGGAAGCGTGCCGACTGCTGCGCCGTCAGCACCTCGCCCTCGTCGCCGAGCAGGCGCAGGTTGGTGATGACGCACATCGGGTCGGCCATCGCGACGACGCCGCGCGCGACCAGGATCCAGTCCCAGGCCATGCCGCACTCGCCCTCGGCGGCGCTGCCGGCCCAGATGGTCTGGCCGGCGGGCGGCACCAGCGGGTCGCCGCTGAAGGTGATGCGCGTGCCGAGGTGGTGAAACCTCACGCGGGCCGGCTCGCGGGCCTGCCACAATAGGGGGGGCCAGGCACGCAGCGACCAGGGAGAGACCAGCGCCGACGGCGCTTCGGTGATGTGACATGCGGTCTGAGGCATGGCGCTATCTTTGAGCAGTCGGCGCGGCAGCGATAGCTGTAAACCCTTGCAGGGGTCGCCGCGGTGCCGGTCGCCGCGGCGGATGGTGGCGTGGTCGACAACAGGTCTGGACGGGAATCGATGCTCCCTGGTGGCTACACCTCGGTGATGCAGGCACGGAACCGCGACGAGTTCCGCGAGGAAGTCGTGCGCTTCACGCAGCGCCTGGGCTTCGAGACCGTGTCGGCCATCACGGTCATCGACCACGGCATGGGCAAGAGCGAGTTCATCAAGGTCGACAACACGCCGGCCGACTACGCCGAGCCCTACACCGACCCGGCCTTCTACCGCCGCGACCCGGTGATGCAGCACTGCAAGCGCGCCAGCGTGCCCATCATCTGGGACCAGGACACCTACCTCGAGCGCGGCGCCGGCGACCTGTGGGAGCAGCAGGCCAGCTACGGCTACCGCACCGGCATCGCGATGGCGCTGCACCTGCCCGAAGGGCGGCACTTCGTGCTGGGCGTGGACCGCGACCAGGCCCTGCCCGCCGACCCCGAGGAGCTGCAGCGGCTGGTGGCCGACCTGCAGCTGTTCGCGGTGCACGCGCAGGACGCCGCGATGCGGCTGCTGGTGCCGAGCGCGCTGCAGCCCGAGCGGCCCGCGCTGACGCCGCGCGAGCTGGAGGCGCTGCGCTGGACGATGGACGGCAAGACGGCCTGGGAGGTGGGTGCGCTGATGGGCATCAGCGAGCGCACCGCGGTCATGCACGTGACCAACGCGATGCACAAGCTGGGCTGCGTCAACAAGCACCAGGCGGTGCTGAAGGCGCTGCGGCTCGGGCTGATCCACTGACCCGCGCGGTGCGTTACGTCGCGTTACCGGCCCCGCGGCCGGCTGTCTCGCGCCTGCCACCCTGTAAGATCTGACAGTACGCGAGCCGCGGGTGCGCTGCTCCAATGGCAGCAAACGTGCAATCTGCACGTTTGTTCTCCCTGGAGCCTTCGATGCAACGTGCTGCGCAGACCCCCCGTCCCGTTTCCGCCAACGTTCCCGCGCCGCGCCCGGCCAGCGGCCCGGTGCCCCTGTCGGCGGCCGACCTGCACAGGATCGCCGGCGGCCTGCCGCGTGGTGGCTGGCTGGAGCCGCAGGCCAGCACGCAGCAGCTGCCGCGCGGCGGCTGGTGAGCCTTTGCTGACCGGCGTGCCGGCGCGCAGGCGCGGGCACGCCGGGCGCGGCGGGGCGCCATCCCTCCTGTCCCGCAGCGTGAGCGGACCGGCCCCGCCGGTCCGCCTTTTTGCGCTCGCCGCGGGGCCGCGGCTGCCCGCGCCCCGGCCCACCCAGCGCCCCGGTGGCGCCGCCTGACTTGCGTTCCCTCTTCCGCCCCGAAGCCGTCGCAGCCCAGCAGCAGCAGTGGCTGGGCCGCGTGCAGCTGGTGCAGCCGCTGTCGCTGACGCTGCTGACCGTCGGGGCGGTGCTCGTGGCGGCGGCCGTGGCGGCCTTCCTGCTGCTCGGCCAGTACACGCGCAAGGCCACCGCCGACGGTGTGCTGGTGCCCGACCGCGGGCTGATCCGCCTCGTGCCGGCCGCCGCCGGCACGGTGGTCGAGCGGCATGTCGTCGAGGGCCAGGCGGTGCGCGCCGGCGAGGTGCTGTTCGTGCTGGCGCTGGAGCGCTCGCTGCTCGCGCCGCAGGCCGAGGCCGAGGTGCAGCGCAGCCTGCAGGAACGGCGGCGCAGCCTGCAGCAGGCCGCGGCGCAGGAGCAGGCGCTGGTGCGCGCGCGCCAGACCGCGCTGGACCGCCGGCTGCAGGCGCTGGAGCTGGAGCTCGCGCAGGCCGAGAGCGAGTCGGCGCTGCAGCGCCAGCGCCTGGCGCTGGCCGAGGAGTCGCTGGCGCGGCTGCAGAGCCTGGAGTCGGCGCAGTTCATCTCGTCGGCCCAGGTGCAGGCCAAGAACGAGGAGATCCTGGGCCTGCGCGCCGCGGCCCAGGCGCTGGCGCGTCAACGTGCGGCGCTGGCCCGCGAGCGCGCCGAGCTCGAAGGCGAGCGCAGCAGCCTGCCGCTGGCCGCCAGTGGCACGCTGGCCGGCATCGAGCGCGAACTGGCGCTGCTGGCGCGCGAGAGCGCGGAGACCGACGCCGAGCGCCGGCTCGTGATCCGCGCGCCGCAGCCGGGCACCGTCACCGCGGTGCTGGCCGAGCCGGGGCAGAGCGTGACGCCGGCCTCGGCGCTGGCCAGCCTGGTGCCCGAGGGCGCGACGCTGCAGGCGCACCTGTTCGCGCCGTCCAGCGCGGTCGGCTTCGTGCGGCCGGAACAGCCGGTGCGCCTGCGCTTCGAGGCCTTCCCGTACCAGAAATTCGGCCACCGGCCGGGTCGTGTGCTGCAGGTCTCGCGCACGCCGCTGGCGGCCAGCGAACTGGCGGCGCTGGCGCTGCCGGCGGTGGCCGCCGGCGGCGAGCCGATGTTCCGCATCACCGTCGCGCTGGAGGACGGTGCGGCTGCGCCGGCCGCCGAGGCGATGACGTTGGGTGCGGGCATGCGGCTGCAGGCGGACGTGCTGCTGGACCGGCGGCGCTTGATCGAATGGTTGTTCGAGCCGCTGCTCGGTCTGCGGGGGCGGGTCTGATGGCGCTCGCGGGCGGCCTGCGGCTGGGCGGCGGCGCGTTGCGCGTGCCGGTGATCCTGCAGACCGAGGCCGCCGAGTGTGGCCTGGCCTGCCTGGCGATGGTGGCCGGCGCCTTCGGGCTGGAGACCGACCTGCCGACGCTGCGCCAGCGCTTCTCGGTCTCGCTCAAGGGCGTCACGCTGGCCGACCTGGTGCGCATGGCCGACGAGCTGCAGCTCAATTCGCGCGCGCTGCGTGCCGAGCTCGACGAGCTGGCGCAGCTGCAGCGCCCCTGCATCCTGCACTGGGAGCTGAATCACTTCGTCGTGCTCGTCGCGCTGCGCCGCGGCGAGGCGCTGATTCACGACCCGGCGCGCGGCGCACGCTGGCTCAAGCTGGAGGAGGTCTCGCGCCGCTTCACCGGCGTGGCGCTGGAGCTGCAGCCGGCGCCGGGCTTCCGGCCGGCCGAGCAGCGGCGGCACGTCACGCTGCGCCAGCTGCTCGGGCCGGTGACGGGGCTCAGGCGCTCGCTGGCGCAGATCCTGGCGCTGGCGCTGGCGCTCGAGTTCTTCGTGCTCCTGTCGCCCTTCTTCATGCAGTGGGTGGTCGACGGCGTGGTCGTCAGTGCCGACCGCGACCTGCTGCTGACGCTGGGCATCGGCTTCGGGCTGCTGGTGCTGGTCCAGGCCGCGACGGCGGCGGCGCGGTCCTGGGCCGTGCTGGTGCTGTCGGCGACGCTGAACCTGCAGTGGCTGGTCAATGTCTTCGCGCACCTGATGCGGCTGCCGGTGGCCTGGTTCGAGAAGCGCCATGCCGGCGATGTCTGGAGCCGCTTCGGCTCGGTGCAGCAGATCCAGAAGACGCTGACGACCAGCTTCCTCGAGGCCGTCATCGACGGCCTGCTGGTGGTGCTGACACTGGCGGTGATGCTGCTGTACAGCGTCACGCTGAGCGCGGTGGCGCTGGCCGCGGTGGCCGCCTATGCGCTGCTGCGCCGAGTGTTCTTCCGCCCGCTGCGCGAGGCCACCGAGGAGGCGCTGGTCTTCGATGCGAAGCAGTCCAGCCACTTCCTGGAGAGCCTGCGCGGCGTGCAGGCGATCAAGCTGTTCAATGCGCAGGCCGACCGCCAGTCGCGCTTCGCGAGCCTGGTCGTCGACACGATGAATGCGCAGATCGCGATCCGCAAGCTCGAGCTGTGGTTCTCGGTGCTGCACAGGCTGCTGTTCGGGCTGGAGCGCGTGGCCGTCATCTGGATCGGCGCGCTGCTGGTGATGGACCAGCGGCTGTCGCTGGGCATGCTGTTCGCGTTCTTCGCCTGGAAGGAGACCTTCGCGTCCCGGGTCAGCGCGCTCATCGACAAGGCGGTGGAGCTGAAGATGCTGCGCCTGCAGGGCGAGCGGCTGGCCGACATCGTGCTCACGCCGCCGGAGCAGGACACCGGCAGTGCAGGGCGGGGCGGGCCGCCGCCCGGCGATGCGGCGGCCGGGCTGGAGCTGCGCCACGTGAGCTTCCGCTACGCCGACGGCGAGCCCGAGGTGCTGCGCGACGTGAGCCTGCGCATCGAACCCGGCGAGTCGGTGGCCATCGTCGGGCCCTCGGGCTGCGGCAAGACGACGCTGCTGAAGATCATGCTCGGGCTGCACGAACCCAGCAGCGGCGAGGTGCTGGCCGGCGGCGTGGCGCTGGCGCGCATCGGCGCGCGCGCCTGGCGTGACCAGGTCGGCGTGGTGATGCAGGACGAGCCGCTGTTCGGCGGCTCGATCGCCGACAACATCAGCTTCTTCAGCGCCACGCCGGACCGCGAGTGGCTGCAGCAGTGCGCCCGCGTGGCCGCGGTGCACGACGAGATCGAGGCCATGCCGATGGGCTACGACACGCTGATCGGCGACATGGGCGCGGCGCTGTCGGGCGGGCAGAAGCAGCGCATCCTGCTCGCGCGTGCCTTGTACAAGCGCCCGCGCATCCTGCTGCTGGACGAGGCGACGAGTTCGCTGGACGTCGAGCGCGAGCGCGTCGTCAACCAGGCCGTGCGCCAGCTGGCGCTGACGCGGGTGATCGTGGCGCACCGGCCGGAGACGATCGCCTCGGCCTCGCGCGTGATCGCGCTGGCCGAGGGCCGCGTGGCGCAGGACCTGCGCAGCGTGGCGCAGACCGCGCCGCTGCAGTAGGCAGCGGTGCCGCCGGGTGCCGGGCTCAGGCCTTCTTCGTCGGGCAGGTGTTCATGCCCAGGATCGAGTAGATCGGGCAGGTCGACAGCGCACCGGTGGCCAGCGGCACGATGCCGATCCAGCCCCAGGCGCCGATGACGCCGCCGAGCGTGAGCCCGATCAGCGCGAGGCCGAGGACGATGCGCAGCACGCGGTCGATGCCGCCGACGTTGGTCTTGAACATGGGATACCCCCGCAGGTGTGAGGCCACCAGTTTGCAACGGCAGCCCGTCGGCCGGATTGATGCAGATCACGCGGTGCGGGGCGTGGGGGTCGTCAGGGCTTCCAGGCGCGTCAGCCAGGCCAGCGCTTCGTCGCGCGTGGCGCCGCACATCGCCGCGTTCGGTGCCAGCGAGGCGCACACCGCCGGCCGCTCCGGGCGGCCGAAGAGGCGGCAGCGGCGGTGCTCGTCGAGCTGCGGGCAGGGCATGCCGGCCGGCTTGGGCCCGTGCAGTCCGGGGATCGGCGAACTGATCGAGGGCGCGATGCAGCAGGCGGCGCAGGCGGGTCGGCACTTCATCGCGTTATTGCTATCGATGCGCTGCTTTCAATTGATGGCGGCGATGGTCAGGCGAAGGCATCATTCGATCGAGAATCGTTCTCATTGGAATCCCTCATGGCCAAGTCTGCCACGTTCGGCGTGATGCACCTGGGCATCGCCTTCGGCTTGAGCTACGCGCTGACCGGCGACATCGCGATCGCCGGCGCGATCACGCTGCTGGAGCCGCCGGCCAATACCGTGGCGCACTACTTCTTCGACCGCTGGTGGGAGCGTCGTCGGGCCCGAGGCCCTGCGCAGGCGGCGCCGGCGGCCGCCACCTAAAATCGCACGATGCTGCACCCGCGCGATTTCGACGTCATCGTGGTCGGCGGTGGCCATGCCGGCACCGAGGCCGCGCTGGCTGCTGCGCGCATGGGTTGCGCGACGCTGCTGCTGACGCACAACATCGAGACGCTGGGGCAGATGAGCTGCAACCCCAGCATCGGCGGCATCGGCAAGGGCCACCTGGTGAAGGAGGTGGACGCGCTGGGCGGC
>CAZUPH010000108.1:0-2795 GCA_964621995.1 uncultured Rubrivivax sp.
GGCGAGCCTGGCGGCGCGCGCCCGGCGGGTGAACCGGGCGGTGCGCGCCCGGCGGGTGAACCGGGCGGTGCGCGCCCGGTGGGCACGCTGCCGAGCTACTGGACCCGCGCCTTCGGCGCCGAGGAGTCCCTGGCGCGGCTGCGTGGTCTCGTCGTCACGCAGCGGCTGGTGAATGTGCTGGGGCCGGGCGGCAGCGGCAAGACGCGCCTGGCGGGCGAGCTGGCGCAGGCGCTGGTCGAGTCGCCCGGCGCGGCAGCGCAGGCCGTGCACGCCCCTTTCGAGCGTGTGCTCTACGCGTCGCTGGCCGACTGCCGTGACGCCGCCGCGGTGGTCGAGACGCTGAGCGGCCTGGCGCGGCCGGCCGGCGCCGGCGACCCGCTGGTCCGGCTGGCCGACTGGCTGGGCGCGGCGCCCACGCTGGCGATCCTGGACAACGCCGAGCAGCTGGACGAGGACGCCGGCGCGTGTATCGAGCGCTTGCTGCACGCCGCGCCCTCGCTGCACGTGCTGCTGACCTCTCGGCGGCGGCTGGGGCTGGACGGCGAGCGGGTGTTCGAGCTCGGCGGGCTGGCGCTGGCGCCGCCCGGTGCGGCGATCGCCGCGGCGCTGGCGAGCCCGGCGGTGGCCTTGTTCGTCGACCGCGCACGCGCCTCGCGTCCGGAGTTCCACCTCACCGCCGCCAATGTCGAGCCCGTGGTGGCGCTGACGCGGCTGCTCGGCGGCATGCCGCTGGCGATCGAGCTGGCGGCCTCGCGGCTGCGTGCGCTGCAGCCGGCGGAGCTGCTCAGGCGGCTGCGCGAGGGCGCCGGCTCGCCGCTGCTGGACCTGCTGGCGCGGCCGGCGGCGCGCGCCGGTGCACGCTCGCGCCATGCCTCGATGCGCCATGTCGTCGCCTGGAGCTGGGCGCAGCTGCGGCCCGAGCTCGCCCGGCTGCTGCGTGCCTTGTCGGTGCTGAAGGCGCCGGCCAGCGCCGAGGCCGCGGCCTGGGCCTTTGCCGCGCTCGACGAGGGCGCCGGCCCCTCGCCTGCCGCGGCGGCGCTGCCCCGCGTGCAGGCGCTGCTGGCCGAGGCGCTGGAGAGCTCGCTGCTGCGCGCCTGGCCCGACGAGTGCGGCGACACGCTGTACGGCCTGCTGCCGCCGGTGCTCGAGTACGCCGCCGAGCAGTGCCGCGCCGACGAGCCGCCCCGGGTGCGCCGGGCCGTGCGCCGGGCGCTCTTGGCGCTGGCACCCGCGACCGAGGGCCCGACGAGCCGCCCGCGCGAGGCCACGGCGCTACAGCTGGCGGCGCTGATCGCGAGCGCGCCGGCCGACGATGCGCTGCCCGCGGCGCTGGACCTGGCGATCGCGCTGCGTGGCCACTGGAACCAGCGGCAGCCCACGGAGGCAGTGATGAAGGTGCTGGAGCAGGCAGTCGATGCGACCGACGACGCCGGTCGGTCCTGCAGCGGCCACCTGGTGCTCGCCACGCTGTGGCTGCTCGCGGGTCGGCCCGACCGCAGCCGCTCGCAGGCGGAGCGTGCGCTCGAGCGCGCGCCCGACCCGGCGCGGCGTGCCCACGCGCAGGTGGCGCGGGCCAGCGCCGCGATGTACCTGGGGCAGGACATCGACGCCCTCGACGGCTGGCTGGCCGAGGCGCTCGCCGATGCCGAGGCCGGCGGCAGCGACACCGCCGTGCTGGAGGTGCTGCGCACGCAGGGCATGGTGGCGGTGAACCTGCGCGAGGACTATGCGACGGCCGAGCCGCTGGTGCGGCGCTGCATCCGCCTGCACGAGCGCCACGGCGACCTGCCGCGGCTGCGTCAGCGCCAGCTCGACCTCGCGGCCTGCCTGGGCTGGACCGGGCGCGAGGCGGCGGCCGCCGAACTGCTGCAGACCTGCATCGCCGCGGCCCGGCAGGCCGGCGAGCACATCACGGCGATGGCCGGGCTGGTGCAGCTCGGGCGCGTGCGCCTGCGCCTGCGGCAGGGCTCCGGGGCGGCGGCGGCCTTCGAGGCCGCCGTGCACCTGGCGCGGCGTTCGCAGCGCCAGGCGCCGCTGCTGTGGGCGCTGCTGCACCTGCCCGAGGCCTGGGTGAGCGTCGGCCGCGCCGAGCCGGCCGCGCTGCTGCAGGGCCACATCGTCGCGGCCTGGCAGCGTCAGATGGGGCAGGTCAACCGCATCGAGGCGCGCGAGCTCAAGCGCGCGCGCCGGCTCATCGTGCACGCGCTGGGCGCGGCGCGTGCCACGGCGCTGTTCGAGACGGGCCGCAGCCTCGCGCAGGCGCAGGCGCTGGCCCTGCTGCCGCCCGAGGCGGCCGGCCCGGGGGCGGCCTCCGGCGTCGCCGCCTAGGCCTGCAGGGTGCGCCGCCGGCGCACCACCCAGCCCAGCGCGCCCAGGCCGCCCAGCCACAGCGCCCAGGCGCCCGGCTCGGGGACGGGCGTCACCGCCTCGGTCACCACCAGCCGCACCTGGCGCGCGGCGAGGTCGTAGACGACGTCGAAGCCGCCGGTGGCGAAGCCGCTGAGCGTCACGTCGGCAAAGCTGCCGGCGAGCGCACTGCCGCCCTGCAGGATGGTCAGGCTGTCGCCGACGGCCAGGCTGCACGCGCCCAGGCAGTTCAGGGCCAGCGTGCCGTCCAGCGCCACCGCACCGCTGACGGTGAACAGGTCGAAGCGCGCGAGGTCGGTCAGGTCGACCGCGAAGACGCCGTTGGCGGCCTGGGTATAGGGCCCCGTGAGCGCCAGCGAGCCGACGCCGTGGCTGCCCGGCGCGACCGTGCCGCGGTTGAGCAGCCCGCTGCCGCCCACCGCGACGGT
>CAZUPH010000108.1:2809-3015 GCA_964621995.1 uncultured Rubrivivax sp.
AGCAGCGTGAGCTGCGCGCCTGCGTGCACGTCGATCACGCCGGTGCTGGTGAATGCGAGGTTCGCCGTCGTGTTCAGCGCGACGGTCACCGGCGCACCGACGCGCAGCGTGCCGGCATTCGCCACGCCGACCGGCGCGCCGCCGCCGTAGGAGACGCTGGTGCCGGCCTGGAAGTCCAGCAGCCCGTCGTTGACCAGCTGCGCGCC
>CAZUPH010000108.1:3025-13743 GCA_964621995.1 uncultured Rubrivivax sp.
TGTTGACCTCGACGCTGCCGGCGCCGGTGAAGTGGGTGTCGGCGAGGAAACTGTTGGCGCCGCTCAGGCGCAGCGTGCCGGAGACGGCGTCGATCTGGCCGCTGTTGACGAAGCCGAAGCTGCCGACGTTGCCGACCGTCGCAATCCCCGCACCGCCGTGGCGCAGCGTGCCGGTGTTGTTGAACGTGACCGCGTCGCCGCCGCCGTAGACGACGCTGGTGCTGGTCTGCAGGTCCACCAGCCCCTGGTTGACCAGCTGCGCGCCGGCGCCGATCGACAGCGGCCCGCTGCCGGCCCAGGCCAGCGTGCCGTCGACCCGGAGCACCGTCTGGCTGCCGTTGAGCGCCCGGTTGCCCGTGCCGGTGGCCCTCAGCGTGGCGCCGTCGGCCACCGTCCAGGTGCCGGCCAGCGTGGCGTTGCTCGCCCACTCGGCCTGGCCGCCGAGCACGGCGGCGGCGCCGGTCTGCGTGCCGCCGGTCCAGCGCAGGTTGGCCGACTGCAGCGCGCCGGCATAGCTGGAGTTGCTGTTGACCTCGACGCTGCCGGCACCGGTGAAGCTGGTGCCGGCGAGGAAACTGTTGGCGCCGCTCAGGCGCAGCGTGCCGGAGAAGGCGTCGATCCGGCCGCTGTTGACGAAGCCGAAGCTGCCGACGTTGCCAACCGTCGCGGCCCCCGCGCCACTGCCCTTGCGCAGCGTGCCGGTGTTGGTGAAGGTGACCGCTGCGCCGCCGCCGTAGCTCATCGACAGGTCGCCGGCGATGTCCCACAGCCCGCCGGTGGCAATGCTGGCGCCCCCACCGATCGAGATCGGCCCGCCGGTCCAGGTCACCGTGCCCAGGCTCTCGAACACCACGGCCGTGAAGCTCTTGGCCGCTGCGCCGCTGATCTGCAGTTCCTCGCCCGCGGGCAGCGGATGGGGCGCGGTGACGCCGGGCACGAAGCCGCCGCCGGTCCAGACATGGGGCGAGCCCTGGGCCGGCAGGCTCAGACCCAGCAGCGCCGCGGCGGCCAGCGCCAGGCGCGTCGGGCCTGCCGGGCGGGGGCAGCGCCGCGCCCGGCGGCGGCGCGGGACGAAGGCGGTGGCGGAACGAGACATGGCGGCTCCTGGCTGGGCCGCGGCACGAGGTGCTGCGCAGGCAGCCTCCGCCCGCGACGGGTGGGCATCGACTCCCGCCATGCACCGGCAGCCTGGGCGCCGGGCAGGGCGATCGGCATCGATGCTGCGCCGGCAGCGTTCGGCCACCGTTCAGCCGGCCCGCCCCGGGCACCCCCGCGGTCGCGGGGCAGGGGCGCGCCGGGCGGCATCGGCCACGGGCCGATGGGCGCTTCGCTGCGGCGTCCTCGCGACGGCGTCCGCTGGCGCCTGCGCGCCAGGCCTTGCGGCGGCGCGCCCGCCGCGCGGCTGCCACCGTCCTTGCCGCAGGTCAAGGACGCCGCGCGCGCGGCAGGGCTATCGTGCCCGGTCGCTCCCCGACCGCCGCGCGCTGCGTGCGCCCCGCTCACGATGACCACCGCTGCCACGAACCCCACCCAAGATCCGCTGCCCGACCTCGTCGCCCGCGGTGGCCTGCGCCCGCTGCGGCTGGCCGGCCGCACGCTGCTGCCCATCGTGCAGGGCGGCATGGGCGTGGGCGTGTCGGCGCACCGGCTCGCCGGCAGCGTGGCGGCGCTGGGCGCGGTGGGCACGATCTCGTCGGTGGACCTGCGTCGTCACCACCCGGACCTGATGGAGCGCACGCGCGAGTGCCGCGTCGGCGACGAGGCCAAGGCGCGCATCAATGCCGCCAACCTGGAGGCGCTGCGCCGCGAGATCGCCGCCGCCCGGGCGCTGGCGCAGGGCCGCGGGCTGCTGGCGGTGAACGTGATGCGGGCGGTGCAGGAGTACGCGCCCTCGGTGCGCACGGCACTGGAAGCCGGCATCGACGCCGTGGTCGTCGGTGCCGGGCTGCCGCTGGACCTGCCGGAGCTGGCGCGCGAGCACCCGAAGGCTGCACTGGTGCCGATCCTGTCCGACGCGCGCGGCGTGCAACTCGTCGTGCGCAAGTGGGAACGCCGCCAGCGCATGCCCGACGCCATCGTCATCGAGCACCCGCGCTGGGCCGGCGGCCACCTCGGCGCGGCCAAGGTGGCCGACCTGCGCGACCCCCGCTTCGACTTCGAGAACGTGATCCCGCAGGTGCTCGCCTTCCTGCGCAGCGCCGGCCTGGAGCGCGAGGTGCCGCTCGTCGCGGCCGGCGGCATCCGCAGCTTCGAGGACATCGTGCGCGCGCAGTCGCTGGGCGCCGCGGCGGTGCAGCTGGGCACGCCCTTCGTCGCCACCGAGGAGTGCGACGCCGACCCCGCCTTCAAGCGCGTGCTGGCCGAGGCGCGCGACGAGGACCTGGTGGAATTCACCAGCGTCGCCGGATTGCCGGCGCGCGCGGTGCGCACGCACTGGCTGGCCAACTACCTGGCGGCGGAACCGAAGCTGGCCGCCGCCACGCACCGCAAGCCGCGCTGCACGCTGGCCTTCGACTGCCTGGCGCAGTGCGGGCTGCGCGACGGCCTCGCAGGCTGGGGCCAGTTCTGCATCGACACGCAGCTGGCCGCCGCGCTACGCGGCGACGTCCGCAAGGGCCTGTTCTTCCGCGGCGTCGGCGCGCTGCCCTTCGGCACGCGCATCGCCAGCGTGCGCGAGCTGATCGAGCGGCTGCTGACGCCGGCCGCGCCGGCGGCCGCCTGACACCGGGTCGCCTTCGTCGTTCCGACGTCCGTTCGGGCTCAGCGCGAACGGCGCTTGCTGGACCAACGAACGCACTTCCGCCTGAGGCGGCTTCAGGCCGCCGGCGGCGCGCCGGCGCCGGCGTGGCGGTCCAGCAGCGCGAGCAGCCGCGCCACGACCAGCGGCTTGGTCAGGTAGTCGTCGAAGCCGGCGGCCTCGGCGCGTGCCAGGTCCTCCGGCATGGCATGGGCGCTCACCGCCACCACCGGCGTGCCGCGCAGCGCGGCGTCCTCGCGCAGCGCGCGCAGCACCGCGAAGCCGTCCATGCCGGGCAGGTGGATGTCCAGCAGCAGGAGGTCCGGGTGCAGCGTGCGCGCCAGGCGCAGCCCGGTGGCCGGCGTGTCCGCGGCGCACAGCCGCCAGCGCGGCCGCATCGCGACGATGTCCTCCACCAGCCGCAGGTTCGACGGGTTGTCCTCGATGTACAGCACGCAGCGGTCGCTGCCCGTCGCGGGCGCCGCCGCCTGCATCTCGGCGTCGCCGTCGCCGGGCCCGAGGGCGGGCACCGCGTCCTGCGCGCGCGGCAGCCGGAACCAGAAGACGCTGCCCTGGCCCGGTGCGCTCGTGACGCCGATCGCACCGTGCATCAGCTCGACGAGCCGGCGCGAGAGTGCCAGCCCGATGCCGGTGCCCTCGATGCCGGCCGCCGCGGCGCCCAGGCGCTCGAAGGGGCGGAACAACCGCGCCTGCTGCGCGGCGTCCAGGCCCGGGCCCTCGTCGGCGACGGCCACGCACCAAGCCTCGCCCTCGGCCTGCAGCGTCACGCGCACGCGCCCGCCGTCGCGGTTGTACTTGACCGCATTGCCCAGAAGATTCAACAGCACCTGCTTGAGCCGCGTGCGGTCGGCGCGCACCACGGCCGCGGCGGCCGCGGCCGCCTCGGGCAGTTCCAGCGCGATCCCGCGTCCGGCCGCCATCGGCTGCACCAGCGTGCCGCATTCGGCCAGCAGCGGCGCCAGCGCCACCGGCTCCAGGCTGACCTCCATCTCCCCGGCCTCGATGCGCGAGAGGTCCAGCACCTCGTTGATCAGCGTCAGCAGGTGGCGGCCGGCGGCGAGGATCTCGCGCACGCGGCCGGCGGCGCGTGCGTCGCCGGCGGACTCCAGCTGCAGCAGCTGCCCGAAGCCGAGGATGGCGTTCAGCGGCGTGCGCAGCTCGTGGCTCATGCGAGAGAGGAACTCGCTCTTCGCGCGGTTGGCCGCCTCGGCATCGTCGCGGGCGGTGCGCAGCGCGGCGGTGCGTTCCTCGACGCGCTGCTCGAGTTCGTCGTTGAGCCGGCGCAGCGCACGCTCGGCCTGCCGGCGCTCGCTGATGTCGCGCACGATGACCTGCGTGCTCAGGCCCTGCTCGTCGGCGTAGGGCGAGGCGGTGACCTCCACGTCGACGACGCTGCCGTCCAGCCGCAGGTAGCGCTCGGCCAGAGGCGGCACCGCCACGCGGTCGCGCAGCAGCCTCTGCCGGCGCTCCTGCACCGCGGCGTGGTCGTCGGGGTGGATGCGGTCCAGCACCGGGGTGCCGATCAGCGGCGACGGGTCCGCGGCGCCGAACAGCCGCAGCGCCGCCGGGTTCAGGTAGCGGAAACGGCCGGCGCGCGTCAGGAAGATCGCGTCGGGAGCGCTGTCCAGCAGCGCGCGGTAGCGGCGCTCGCTGTGCTCGAGCGCCTGCTGCCGGCGCGCCGACTGCCACAGCATCACCGCGACGACGGCGCCGAAGACCAGCGCCGCCGCGGTCAGCGCCTGCAGCACGAGGCGGTCGCGGCCGTGGCGCAGGGTCAGCGGAGCCAGCGCGTCGTCCTCGGCCAGGCCGACGGAGGTGACGAGCCCGGTGCCCGGCAGCCGCCGCCAGCCGTACAGGCGCGCGATGCCGTCCACCTCGCCGCTGACCCGGAAGAGCCCGCGCTCGCGGGACGGGTCCGCCAGGAAGGGCCGGTCCTCGGGCAGGCGCCGCTGCATCGCGCGTTCGAGGTCGCGGCTGCGCGCGAGAAAGCTGCCGTCGCGGTGGACCAGCGCGACGACGTCGCGATCGGACAGCGCCAGCGCGGCCAGCCGGCCAGCGATGAAGTCGGCCGGGATCACCACGTTCATCGTGCCGGCAAAGCGGTCGGCGTCCAGCAGCGGCCGGTTGACGATGAAGGTCCAGCGCCCGCCGGCCAGCCGCGAGCGCACCGCGCCGCCCACGTGCAGCCGGTCGCCGCCGCCGGCATGGATGCGGAAATGCTCGCGGTCGGCGACGTTGACGCTGTCGCCGCTGCCCAGGCTGTCGTAGAGCGTCTGCCCGTCGCCGCCGGCGACGGTGACATGGCTCACGGCACCGGCCGGCAGCGCGGCGAGGACGGCGCGCGCACGCTCGTCGAAGTCCTGCGGTGAGCCGTCCAGCCAGGCACGGCGCAGCTGCTGCAGCGCGACGTCCACGCCGCCCAGCAGCATCTCCATCTGCCCGGCCATCGCGTCGGCAAGCTGCATCGCACGCTGCTCGCTGCGTGCCAGCATCTGCAGCCGCGCGTCCTGCTGCGCGCGCTGCACCTGCCACCAGGTCAGCGCGGCGCCGCCCATCGTCAGCACCGCGACGAGCACCGCCAGCACCCGCGCATGCCGGCTGGGGCCGCGCGGCGGATCGGCGACGTGGCTCAAGCAGGCGCCCCGGGGCCGGGGGCGGACTGCGGCGGGAACAGCGCGTGCAGGTTGCCGAAGCGGGCGTCGAAGCCCTCCGCGCCTTCCTCCACCTGCAGCGTCAGCCCCAGCGCCCGCGTGGCCAGCAGCGGCGCCAGCTGCTCGCGCGCCGCGGCGACCAGCGCCTCGCCGATGTGCCGGCGCAGCGCCTCGGGGCGGCCGCGCGCCATGCGCAGCTGGAAATACGCGAAGGCGGCATCGGCGCTGCCGTCGGCCACCGCGTGGTGCGCCGCCGGGTAGGCCAGCACGCGCGTGCCGCCGACCGGGAACACCGGCCGGCCTTCGTCGTCGCGCTGCGCGAGCATCGTGTCGGCCAGGCGCCGGCACAGCGCCGCCATGTCGCACTCGCGGTCGAGCTGCGGGGTGTAGAGGATCACCAGGTGCGGCATCGCTTGCGGCCCGCGTTCACGCGTTCACTTGAGGATGTCGCCCAGGCACAGGTACTTGATCTCCACGTAGTCGTCCATGCCCTGGTGCGCGCCCTCGCGGCCCAGGCCGCTGTGCTTGACGCCGCCGAAGGGCACTTCGGCGGTGGAGATGATGCCGGTGTTGATGCCCACCATGCCGTACTCCAGCGCCTCGCCGACGCGGAAGATGCGCCCGATGTCGCGGCTGTAGAAATAGCTGGCGAGGCCGAATTCGGTGGCGTTGGCGAGCTGGATCGCCTCGGCCTCGGTCTCGAAGCGGAAGACCGGCGCCACCGGGCCGAAGGTCTCCTCCTTCGCGCACAGCATGTCCGGCGTGGCGCCCGCGATCACCGTCGGCGCGTAGAAGCGTTCGCCCAGCGCGCCCATCGCCTGCCCGCCGGTGAGCACGCGGCCACCCTTGGCCACCGCGTCGGCCACGTGCGCGGCGACCTTGGTCATCGCGGCATCGTCGATCAGCGGGCCCTGGTTCACGCCGGCCTCGAAGCCGTTGCCGACCTTGATGCCGCGCGCCTTGGCAGCCAGCTTCTCGACGAAGGCGTCGTAGATGCCGGCCTGCGCATACAGCCGGTTCGCACACACGCAGGTCTGGCCGGCGTTGCGGTACTTGCTGGCCAGCGCGCCGTCCACCGCGCTGTCCAGTTCGGCGTCGTCGAAGACGATGAAGGGTGCGTTGCCGCCGAGCTCCAGGCTCAGCTTCTTGACCGTCGGCGCGCACTGCGCGGCGAGGATGCGGCCGACCTCGGTGCTGCCGGTGAAGGACAGGTGGCGCACGACGTCGCTGCTGCACAGCACCTTGCCGATCGAGATGCTGTGCTCGCTGTCGGCCGGCAGCACATTGAGCACGCCGCTGGGCATGCCGGCGCGCTGCGCCAGCTCGGCCAGCGCCAGCGCCGACAGCGGCGTCTGCTCGGCCGGCTTGATGACCACCGGGCAGCCGGCGGCCAGCGCCGGCGCGACCTTGCGCGTGATCATCGCGATCGGGAAGTTCCACGGCGTGATCGCCGCGCACACGCCGATCGGCTGCTTGAGCACCAGGAAGCGCTTGTTCGTGTCGGTGGTCGGGATCGTCTCGCCGTAGACGCGCTTGCCTTCCTCGGCGAACCACTCGATGAAGCTGGCGCCATAGACGACCTCGCCGCGCGCCTCGGCCAGGGGCTTGCCCTGCTCGGCGGTCATGATGCGCGCCAGGTCGTCGGCATGCTGCACGATCAGCGCGAACCACTTCATCATGATCGCGTGGCGCTCCTTGGCCGTCTTCGCGCGCCACAGCGGCCAGGCGCGCTCGGCGGCCGAGATGGCCGCGGCGGCCTCCACGGGGCCCAGGTTGGCCACGCGGGCGAGCTCGGCGCCGGTGGCCGGGTCGGTGACGGCGAAGCGTGCCTGCGCGTCGTTGGCGGCCAGCCACTCGCCGTCGATCAGGCCCTCGGTCTTCAGCAGCGTGGGGTCGGCCAGCAGGGCCAGCGGGGAGGTCTTGGTGTCCATCGGCGGGGTCTCCTTCGAAGCGGACTGTAGCCGGCCCGCGCACGCGCCGTCGCCGGTCGGGGTTAGAATTTGGTTTATTCAACCAGAGTTGTCGGCAACGCCGTTCCGCCATGGAAACCGTCGGTCTGTTCGAGGCCAAGACCCACCTGTCCGAGCTCGTCGCACGCGCCGAGCAAGGCGAGGAGGTCGTCATCACGCGCCACAACAAGCCGGTGGCCAAACTGGTGCCGATGGGCGACAGCACGCGCGACCGCGACGCCCAGCGCCAGCGCGCGCTGGCCGCACTGCAGCGCTTCGAGCCCATCGTGGTGCCGGGTGCGAGTGTGCAGGACCTGATCCGCCAGGGCCGCACGTGAAGCCTGCCGAGCGGGCACCCGACAGCGTGGTGCTCGACGCCTCCTTCGTGCTGCGTTACGTGCTGCACACCGGCGCGCCGCGCCCGTCACCGGCCGGCCTGCAGGCGCTGGCCGGCTGCGAGCTGATCGTGCCGCCGCTGTGGAACGCCGAGATCGCCAACGCGCTGGTGCAGGCCGAGCGCCGCGGCGCCGCGGCGCCCGACCGCATTGGGCAGGCCCTGGCGGCCATCCTCGCGCTCGCGCCGGCGGTCGACGGCCAGCCGATCGACGTGCCGCGCAACCTGGAGTGCGCGCGCGCCTACGGCCTGTCGGCCTACGACAGCCTGTACCTGGAGCTCGCGCTGCGCCGGCGTGCGGCGCTCGCCACCTTCGACGCCGAGATGATCGCCGCCGCGCCGCGCGCCGGCCTGCGCCTGTATCCCGATCCCGAGACCCTCTTTGCCAGCCCGGTGACCCCATGAAAGCCTCCGAGATCCGCTCCACCTTCCTGAAGTTCTTCGAATCGAAGGGCCACACCGTCGTCGCCAGCAGCCCGGTGGTGCCGGGCGACGACCCGACGCTGCTGTTCACCAACGCCGGGATGAACCAGTTCAAGGACGTCTTCCTGGGCTTCGACAAGCGGCCCTACACGCGTGCGGCCACCAGCCAGAAGTGCATACGTGCCGGCGGCAAGCACAACGACCTGGAGAACGTGGGCTACACCGCGCGCCACCACACCTTCTTCGAGATGCTGGGCAACTTCAGCTTCGGCGACTATTTCAAGAAGGACGCGATCCGCTACGCCTGGGAGCTGCTGACCGTGCACTTCAAGCTGCCGGCGGACAAGCTCTGGGCCACCGTGTATGCCGAGGACGACGAGGCCTACGAGCTCTGGAAGAACGACATCGGCCTGCCCGCCGAGCGCATCGTGCGCATCGGCGACAACAAGGGCGGCCGCTACATGAGCGACAACTTCTGGATGATGGGCGACACCGGCCCCTGCGGCCCGTGCAGCGAGATCTTCTACGACCACGGCCCCGAGGTGGCCGGCGGTCCGCCGGGCAGCCCCGAGCAGGACGGCGACCGTTACATCGAGATCTGGAACAACGTCTTCATGCAGTTCAACCGCACCGAAGACGGCGTCATGCACCTGCTGCCCAAGCCCAGCGTGGACACCGGCATGGGCCTGGAGCGGCTGGCCGCGGTGCTGCAGCACGTGCACAGCAACTACGAGATCGACCTCTTCGTGCGCCTGCTCGCGGCGGCCAGGCAGGCCGTGGAGCAGGCCGGCGGCCGCGACGTCGACGCCGGCTCGCCGTCGCTGAAGGTGCTGGCCGACCACATCCGCGCCTGCGCCTTCACGGTCGCCGACGGCGTGATCCCGGGCAACGAGGGCCGCGGCTACGTGCTGCGCCGCATCACGCGGCGCGCCATCCGCCACGGCTACAAGCTCGGCGCGCGCCGGCCCTTCTTCCACACGCTGGTGATGCCGCTGGTGGCCGAGATGGGCGAGGCCTACCCCGAGCTGGCGCGCGAGAGCGCGCGCGTCGCCGACGTGCTGCGCCAGGAGGAGGAACGCTTCTTCCAGACCATCGCCAACGGCATGGAGATCCTCGAGGGCGCGCTGGCCGGCGGCACGCGCACGATCGCCGGCGACCTGGCCTTCAAGCTGCACGACACCTTTGGCTTCCCGCTGGACCTGACCGCCGACGTCTGCCGCGAGCGCGGCGTGGCGGTCGACGAGGCGGGCTTCCACGCCGCGATGGCGCGCCAGCGCGAGCAGGCGCGCGCGGCGGCCAAGTTCAGGATGGCCGCGGGCCTGGAGTACCACGGCGCCGAGACCGCCTTCCACGGCTACGAGCACCTGGTCTGCGAGCACAGCGTGGTGACGGCGATCTACGCCGACGGCTCCCCGGTGGCGCGCGCGCGCGCCGGCGACGACGTCGTGATCGTGCTCGACCACACGCCTTTCTACGCCGAGAGCGGCGGCCAGGTCGGCGACGCCGGCGAGCTGCGCAACCAGCGGGCGCGCGTGCTCGTCGAGGACACGGTCAAGGTGCAGGCCGCCGTGCACGGCCACCAGGGCCGCGTGCTCGAAGGCGAGCTCGAGGTCGGCGACCGCATCACCGCGCGCGTGGACGGCGAGCGCCGCGCGAAGACGATGCGCAACCACAGCGTCACCCACCTGATGCACAAGGCGCTGCGCGAGGTGCTCGGCGCCCATGTGCAGCAGAAGGGCAGCCTGGTCAATGCCGAGCGCACGCGCTTCGACTTCAGCCACAACGCGCCGCTGAGCGACGCGCAGATCGCGCAGGTCGAGGCCCTGGTCAACGCCGAGATCCTGGCCAATGCCGCGACCCAGGCGCGCGTGCTGCCGCTGGAGGAGGCGCAGAAGCTCGGCGCGATGATGCTGTTCGGCGAGAAGTACGGCGACTCGGTGCGCGTGCTGGACATCGGCACGAGCCGCGAGCTGTGCGGCGGCACGCACGTCGCGCGCACCGGCGACATCGGCCTGTTCAAGATCGTCGCCGAGGGCGGCATCGCGGCCGGCATCCGGCGCGTCGAAGCCGTCACCGGGGACAACGCGCTGGCCTACCTGCAGCAGCTCGAAGGCACGCTCTCGCGCGTGGCCGGCACGCTGAAGGTGACGCCGGGCGAGGTCGGCGAACGGGTCGCCGCGCTGCTGGAGACCACGCGCACGCTGGAGAAGGAACTCGCCGCGCTGAAGGGCCGCCTGGCCAGCGCGCAGGGCGACGAGCTGCTGGCGCAGGCGGTGGACGTCAAGGGCCTGAAGGTGCTGGCGGCGATGCTGCCGGGCGCCGACGCGAAGGCGCTGCGCGAGACCATGGACAAGCTCAAGGACAAGCTCAAGAGCGCGGCCATCGTGCTGGCGGCGGTGGACGGTGGCAAGGTGCAGCTGGCCGCCGGCGTCACCGCCGACAGCATCGGCCGCGTGAAGGCCGGCGAACTGGTCAATTTCGTCGCGCAGCAGGTCGGCGGCAAGGGCGGCGGCAAGCCGGACCTCGCGATGGCCGGCGGTACC
>CAZUPH010000109.1:0-13551 GCA_964621995.1 uncultured Rubrivivax sp.
CATCGGCGGCATCGGCAAGGGCCACCTGGTGAAGGAGGTGGACGCGCTGGGCGGCGCGATGGCGGCGGCCACCGACGAAGCCGGCATCCAGTTCCGCATCCTCAACGGCAGCAAGGGCCCGGCGGTGCGTGCCACACGCGCGCAGGCCGACCGCGTGCTCTACCGCGCCGCCATCCGCCGGCGGCTCGAGAACCAGCCGAACCTGTGGCTGTTCCAGGCCGGCGTGGACGACCTGATGCTCGAGGGCGACCGCGTCGTCGGCGCGGTGACCCAGCTCGGCCTGCAATTCCGTGGGCGTGCGGTGGTGCTGACGGCCGGCACCTTCCTCGACGGCCGCGTGCACGTGGGCCTGCAGCACCACAGCGCCGGGCGTGCCGGCGACCCGCCGGCGGTGCGGCTCTCGGCCCGGCTGAAGGAACTGAAGCTGCCGCAGGGCCGGCTCAAGACCGGGACGCCGCCGCGGCTGGACGGCCGCACGATCGACTTCGCGCGCTGCACCGAGCAGCCCGGCGACCTGGATCCGGTGCCGGTGTTCAGCTTCCTCGGGCGTCCGGAGCAGCACCCGCGGCAGCTGCCGTGCTGGATCACGCACACCAACGAGCGCACGCACGAGATCATCCGCAGCGGCTTCGACCGCAGCCCGATGTTCACCGGCGTCATCGAGGGCGTCGGACCGCGTTACTGCCCGAGCATCGAGGACAAGGTCAACCGCTTCGCCGACAAGGCGAGCCACCAGATCTTCCTGGAGCCCGAGGGGCTGACGACGCACGAGGTCTACCCGAACGGCATCTCGACCTCGCTGCCCTTCGACGTGCAGCTGGCCGCCGTGCACTCGATCCCCGGGCTCGAGCAGGCGCACATCGTGCGGCCGGGCTACGCGATCGAATACGACTACTTCGACCCGCGCGAGCTGCGCCCCGGCTTCGAGACGCGGGCGCTGCGCGGGCTGTTCTTCGCCGGCCAGATCAACGGCACCACTGGCTACGAGGAGGCGGCGGCGCAGGGCTTGTATGCCGGCGTCAATGCCGCGCTGCAGGTGCTGGGCCGCGGGCCCTGGACGCCGCGCCGCGACCAGGCCTACCTGGGCGTGCTGGCGGACGACCTGCTGACCAAGGGCGTGACCGAGCCCTACCGCATGTTCACGAGCCGGGCCGAGTACCGGCTGCAGTTGCGCGAGGACAACGCCGACCTGCGGCTGACGCCGGTTGGGCGCGAACTCGGCCTGGTGGACGATGATCGCTGGTCGGCCTTCGAGCGCAAGCGCGAGCGGTTGGAGCGCGAGTTGCAGCGCCTGCGCTCGACCTGGCTGCGCCCGGCGACGCTGCCGGCCGAGGCGGCCGAGCGGCTGCTGGGCAAGGCGCTGGAGCACGAGTACAGCCTGGCCGACCTGCTGCGCCGGCCGGGGGTGGACTTCGACCGCGTCTGCGAGGCGGCAGCGGTGGCCGCGCACCCGGCGGCTGTTTCACGTGAAACGCTGCGCGCCGAGTTCGGGCCCGTGGAGGCCGATGCGGTGATCGAGCAGGCCGAGATCGCCGTCAAATACGCCGGCTACATCGACAAACAGAACGACGAGGTGGAGCGCTCGCAGGCGCTGGAGCACCTGAAGCTGCCCGAGGACCTGGATTACGGCCAGGTCAGTGCCCTGTCCTTCGAGGTGCGGCAGAAGCTTGCGCGCCACCGGCCGGCCACGCTGGGGCAGGCGTCGCGCATCTCGGGCGTCACGCCGGCGGCCATCTCGTTGCTGCTGGTGCACCTGAAGAAGGGGCGCTTCCGCGGCTTCGGCGCCGCGGACGCCGCCGTGCCCGTGACGGGTGCCCAGGGAGAAGCGGCCTGAGCGCGGACGACGCGGCAGCGACCGCTGTGTTGGCGAGGGTGGCTGACGCACTGGGCTTGTCCGTCGACGCCGATCGGTCCCAGGCCCTGCTGCGCCACCTGGCACTGCTGGAGCGCTGGAACCAGACCTACAACCTCACGGCCGTGCGCGATGCCGCGGCGATGCGCGTGCAGCACCTTGCCGACTGCCTGGCCGCTGTGCCGCCGCTGCAGCGCTGGCTCGCCACGCGGCCGCCGGACGCGCCTCCGGCGCGTCTGCTCGACGTAGGCAGCGGCGGCGGCCTGCCCGGCGTGCCTTTCGCGGTGATGCTGCCCGGCGTGCACGTCTGCTGCGCGGATGCCGTCGCGAAGAAGGTCGCGTTCCTGCGCCAGGTCGCAGGAGAACTGCGCTTGGACAACCTGCACCCGGTGCACGGGCGAGTGGAGTCGCTGCGGCTGCCGCCCTTCGACCTCGTCAGCTCGCGGGCCTTCGCGTCGCTGGCCGACTTCGTGCGCTGGACGGGTGCACTGCGGGCGCCGCAGGGTGTCTGGATGGCGATGAAGGGACGCCGCCCGGACGACGAAATCGGGGCGCTGCCGGCCGAGGTCGAGGTGTTTCACGTGGAACCGTTGAGCGTGCCCGGCCTCGGCGCCGAGCGCTGCCTGGTCTGGATGCGGCCGAGGAGGGGGCCATGAACCGGTCCTGCCGCGCCATCGCTGCCGCGCTGCTGGCCGCCGGCGCCGCCGCGGCGAGCGCGGCGCCGCCGCTTCAGCCGCTGCCGACGCTGGACGTGCCGGCCTACATGGGCACCTGGTACCAGGTGGCCTGGTTTCCGAACCGCTTCCAGAAGCAATGTGTCAGCGACACCGTCGCCAGCTACCGCCGTCTGGCTGAGGGCATCGAGGTCGTCAACCGCTGCCGCATCGCCGACGGCCGCGTGGACAGCGTCACCGGGCTGGCACGCCCGGCGGGGGCGGCGCTGCGCGGCGACACGCTGACCCCGGCCCGGCTGGAGGTCAGTTTCCTGCCGGCCTGGCTGCGCTGGGTGCCGGCCTGGGGCGACTACTGGGTGATCCGCCTGGCCGACGACGGCCGCCATGCCGTCGTCAGCGAAGGCACGAAACAGTACCTGTGGGTGCTTTCGCGCACGCCCAGGCTGTCGGCGGCCGACGAAACTGAGATACGCTCGTTCCTCGGCGAACAGGGCTTCGACCTGACACGCTGGCAGGCCCACCCGCATACCCGCTGACGACGAGAAGAGACCCGCGAACGACGGGTCGCCCCGGAGGTCGACTTCCATGCTCGGCATCGCCGACTACGGCGCCTTCTGCGCCGCGATCCTGCTGTTCCTGGCGCTGCCCGGCCCGGGCACCTTCGCGCTGCTGACCTCCACCGCCAAGGGCGGATTCCGCGCCGGCGCCGCGGCCACGGCCGGGCTCATCGCCGGCGACCAGGTGCTGCTGTGGCTGGCCGTGGCCGGCGTCGCCGCGCTGCTCGCGGCGCACCCGGCGCTGTTCCAGGCGGTGCAGTATCTCGGCGCCGCCTACCTGGTGTGGATCGGGCTGCGGCTCGTCTTCGCAAAGCCCGGGCAGGCCGGGCCGATCGCGATCCAGCCGCGGCAATATGCGCACCAGGCCTTCCTGATCACGCTGCTGAACCCCAAGGCCATCGTCTTCTACATGGCCTTCTTCCCGCTGTTCATCGACCCGGGCAAGCACCGCGGACTGCTCACCTTCGGCGCGATGGCACTGACCATCGCCGTCATCACCGCCGTGTACTGCCTGCTGCTGTGTGCCTTCGCGCAGGCCGTCAGCGAGCGGGTGCGCGCGCACCGGCGCCTGGCGCGGGCGCTGGAGCGGGCCGCCGGGGTCTTCCTGGTCGGCTTCGGCATCAGGCTGGGAACGCAATGAGCATCTTGCAGCCGATAGCATTCATGCGAGCGTCCTGATCCCATGCGCATCTTCTGCATCGCCAACCAGAAGGGTGGGGTCGGCAAGACGACCACCGCCGTCAACCTGGCCGCCGGGCTGGCGCAGGTCGGCCAGCGCGTGCTGCTCGTGGACCTGGACCCGCAGGGCAACGCGACCATGGGCTCGGGCATCGACAAGCGCGCGCTGCCGCTGTCGGTGTACGACGTGCTGCTCGGCGCTGCCGGCATTGCCGAGGCCTGCCAGGCCAGCCCCAAGGGCGGCTACCAGGTGCTCGGCGCCAACCGCGAGCTGGCCGGCGCCGAGGTGGAGCTGGTGGCGCTGGACCGCCGCGAGAAGCGCCTGAAGGCGGCGCTGGCCGAGGTGCGCGAGGAGCACGACTTCGTGCTGATCGACTGCCCGCCGTCCCTGAGCCTGCTCACGCTGAACGGCCTGTGCGCGGCGCATGGCGTGGTCGTGCCGATGCAGTGCGAATACTTCGCGCTCGAGGGGCTGTCGGACCTGGTCAACACCATCAAGCAGGTGCACGCCAACCTGAACCCGGAGCTGCAGATCATCGGCCTGCTGCGCGTGATGTTCGACCCGCGCATCACGCTGCAGCAGCAGGTCAGCGAGCAGCTCAAGGCGCATTTCGGGGCCAAGGTCTTCGACACCGTGATCCCGCGCAACGTGCGCCTGGCCGAGGCGCCCAGCTACGGCCAGCCGGGCGTGACCTTCGACCCGGCGAGCAAGGGGGCGGTGGCCTTCGTCGAGTTTGCGCGCGAGATGGTCCGCCGCCTGGGCTGAGCGCCATCGCTGCCATGGCGGGTCTGCCCGAGCCGCTGCTCTCGCGCATCGAGGACGCCGGGCTCAATGCCAGCGCGGTGCCGCAGCAGCGCTGGCTGGACGGCTGGCTGCTGCGCTGCTCGCCGGGCAAGATCAAGCGCGGGCGCTGCATCAATGCGCTGGCCGAAGGCCGGCTGGCACTGGACGAGCGGCTGGCGCTGGCGCAGGCCGCCTACCTGCAGGCCGGCCTGCCGACGATGTTCCGCCTGACGCCCTTCACGCGGCCGGCCGCGCTGGAGGCCGAACTGGCCGCCCGCGGCTTCGCGGCCGAGGACGATACGCGCGTCATGGTGCGGTCCACGCTCGTGGGCCTCCGGCTGCCGCCGCTGCCGGGCGGTCTGCAATGGCGGCCGCTGGATGCTGCGGCCTTCGCGGCGGCAGTCGGGGCGCTGCGCGGCTCGCCGCCCGACCACCGGCGTGTGCATGCCGAGCGCCTGGCGCTGTCGCCGGTGCCCTACCGCGCCCTGGCGATCGCCCGTGCCGACAGCGGCGAGCTGCTGTGCTGCGGGCAGGCCGCGCGCGAGGGTGCGCTGGTCGGCCTGTACGACGTCCACACCGCGCCTCAGGCCCGCGGGCAGGGTCTGGCCGGATTCCTGTGTGAGCGCCTGCTCTCGGAATCGGTCAGCGGGGGCGCTGAGCTTGCCTACCTGCAGGTGGACGCGGTCAACGCCGGGGCGCGCGCCGTCTACCGCCGGCTGGGCTTTGCCGACGCCTACGCCTACCACTACCGCATCGCGCCCGCAGGCGCCGGCTGAGGCTACAGCCCGAGGCCCTCGTCCACGCCCAGGTGCACGTTCATCGCCTGCACCGCGGCGCCGCTGGCGCCCTTGCCCAGGTTGTCCAGGCGCGCCATCAGCAGCGCCTGCCCGGTGTCGTTGGCGAAGACGAAGATCTCGCAGCGGTTGGTGTCGTTGCAGGCCTGCACGTCGAAGAAGCCCCCTTCCAGCGTGTCCGGGTCGCGCAGCGGCGCGACCTTCACGAAGCGCTCGCCGGCATAACGCGTGGCCAGCGCGGCGTGCACGGCCTCGGCCGTGGTGCCCAGGTCCTTCAGCTCCAGCGGCACGCTCACCGCCAGCCCCTTGTAGAAGTTGCCGACGATCGGCATGAAGACCGGCGCACGCGCGAGACCCGTGTGCGCCTGGATCTCGGGCAGGTGCTTGTGCACCAGCGTCAGTGCATAGGGCCGCGGCGAAGTGAGCGCGGGCTCCAGCGGCGTGGCCTGGTACTGCTCGATCATCTTCTTGCCGCCGCCGGAGTAGCCGGTGATCGACGTGGCGCTGAGCGCCGCCCCGCGCGGCACCAGGCCGGCGTCCACCAGCGGCCGCAGCAGCAGGATGAAGGCGCTGGCGTGGCAGCCCGGGTTGGCGATGCGCTTGGACCTGCGCAGCGCCTCGCGCTGGCCCGGTGCCAGCTCCGGCAGGCCGAAGACCCAGCCCGGCACGGTGCGGTGTGCGGTGCTGGCGTCGATCAGGCAGGTCTTCGGGTTCGTGACCATCGCCACCGCCTCGCGTGCGGCGGCGTCGGGCAGGCAGAGAAAGGCCACGTCGGCGGCGTTGAGCAGGCGCGCGCGTTCGGCGGCGTCCTTGCGCTTGTCGGGCGCGATCTTCAGCAGCTCGATGTCGCGCCGCGCGGCCAGCACCTCGTGGATGCGCAGGCCGGTGGTGCCTTCCTGGCCATCGACATAGACGGTGGTGGTCATCGCGAGCCTCTCCCGGTGCAGCGTGCCGCGGGGACACGGAACCCCGAGGATACGGGAATGCCCGAAGGCCCGACGCATCGCGACGACAAGTGCGCTGTCGCGGCGGCGGCAGGCGCTCGGTGACAATCGCCGCATGGTCACCAAGAAACCCAAGGGCCTGGGCCTGGGCCTGGAGGCGCTGCTCGGCCCCAAGGTCGCGGACGCGCCGGCCGCGGGCGACGCGACGCCTTCGCAGCTGCCGCTGGAACGCCTGCAGCCCGGCAAGTACCAGCCGCGCACGCGGATGGACGAAGGCTCGTTGTACGAGCTGGCCGAGAGCATCCGCAGCCAGGGCGTGATGCAGCCGGTGCTCGTGCGCCCGCTGGAGGGCGGCCGCTACGAGATCATCGCCGGCGAGCGCCGCGTGCGCGCGGCCCGGCTGGCCGGGCTGGAACAGGTACCGGTGCTGGTGCGCCACGTCGCCGACGAGGCCGCGGCGGTGATGGCGCTGATCGAGAATATCCAGCGCGAGGACCTCAACCCGCTGGAGGAAGCGCAGGGCCTGCAGCGCCTGGTCGGCGAATTCGGGCTCACGCACGAGCAGGCGGCGCAGGCGGTGGGCCGTTCGCGCAGCGCGGCGAGCAACCTGCTGCGCCTGCTGCACCTGTCGGAGCCGGTGCAGCAGCTGCTGCTGGCCGGCGACCTGGACATGGGCCACGCGCGCGCGCTGCTGCCGCTGGCCAGCGCGCAGCAGGTGATGTGCGCGCAGGAGATCGTCGCCCGGCAACTCAGCGTGCGCGAGGCCGAGCGCCTGGCCGCACGCGCCGGTGCTGCCGGCGCCGGCGCAAGTGCCGGCGCCGCGAAGTCCGCCCGGCCCGCGGCTGCGGGCCGCTCGCGCGACATCGAGCGGCTGGAGGAACGGCTCGCCGACCTGCTCACCGCCCCGGTCGAGATCCGCGTCAAGCGGCGCACCCGGCGCGGCGAGCAGGGCGAGGTCGCGATCGCCTTCGGCTCGCTGGACGAGCTGCAGGGCCTGCTGCAGAAGCTGGGCGCGGCCGAGGCCTGATCCCGGGGCGCGCGGGCGATGTCCTCGCACGTCACGCTGCGCCAGTTCCGCTACTTCATCGCGGTCGCCGAGTCGGGCTCGGTGGCCGCCGCCTCGCGCATGCTCGCCATTGCGCAGAGCGCGGTCACGACCAGTCTGCAGGAGCTGGAGGACGAGCTCGGGCAGAAGCTCTTCGAGCGCAGCTCGCGCGGCATGCAGCTCACGCCGCAGGGCCACCGCTTCCTGGCCGGCGCTCGCAAGGTGCTGGGCGCGGTCGCCGACGCGACGCGCGTGGTCGAGCCCGACGCCGAGAACGGGCCGCGCGGCACGCTGGCCATCGGCGTCACCAGCCTGGTCGCCGGCTACTACTTGAGCGAGCTGTTCAGCCGCTTCCGCCGCAGCTGCCCGCAGGTGGAGCTGTTCGTCGCCGAGGACACGCCGCGCTTCCTGGAGCACCTGCTGATCAACGGCGAGATCGACGTCGCGATCATGCTGGCCAATGCGCTGAGCGAGCCGCAGGCGCTGGTGGCCGAGACGCTCACGCGCAGCGCCAGCCGGGTGTGGATGGCGGCCAACCACCCGCTGGCCGAGCTGGAGGAGGTGACGCTGGCGCAGTGCGCCGCGCACGACCAGGTGGTGCTGGAGGCCGACCGCATCGACGAGCTGATGCACGCCGCCTGGGCGCGCCACCAGCTCAAGCCGCGCACGGTGCTCAAGACGAGCTCGCTGGAGGCGGTGCGCTCGCTGGTGGGCGCCGGCGCCGGCATCGCGGTGCTGCCGGACTTCCTGTACCGGCCATGGACGCTGGACGCCGAGCACGTGGACGTGCGCCGGCTGCGCGACGAGCTGCCGACCATCGACGTGGGCCTGGTGTGGCGGCGCGGCCTGGCGCTGAAGCCGGCGGCGCTGGAGTTCATCGAGGTCGCGCGCGAGCAGTCGCGCAGCCGGCGCGCCTGAGCCGGCCGGCGCGCGCCGCGGCGCGGGCTACAGCTTCACCATCACGTGGCGCGGCACCGTGTAGTCCTCCAGCGCATACAGGCTCATGTCCTTGCCGTAGCCGCTGCTCTTCAGGCCGCCGTGCGGCATCTCGTTGACCAGCATGAAGTGCGTGTTGATCCAGGTGCAGCCGTACTGAAGCTTGCGCGCCACCTGCATCGCCCGGCCCACGTCCTGCGTCCACACGCTGCTGGCCAGGCCGTAGTCGCTGTCGTTGGCCCAGGCGATGGCCTGCTCGGCATCGGCGAAGCGCGTCACGCTGACCACCGGGCCGAAGACCTCGCGCTTGACGATCTCGTCGTCCTGGCGCGCGCCGGCGATCACCGTCGGCTCGTAGAAGAAGCCGCCGCCGGCGCGCAGCCGGCCGCCGGCGGTGATCTCCATGTGGCCGGCCATCTGCGCGCGCTCGACGAAGCTGGCGACGCGGTTGCGCTGGCGGTCGCTGATCAGCGGGCCGATCTCGACGCCGTCCTCGTCCTGCAGCCCGACCTTGAGGGTCTTCACCGCCGCGGACAGGTCGGCGACCAGGCGGTCGTGGATCTTCGCGCCGGCATAGACGCGGCAGGCCGCGGTGCAGTCCTGGCCGGCGTTGTAGTAGCCGAAGGTGCGCAGGCCCTCGACCACCGCCGCGAGGTCGGCGTCGTCGAAGACGATCACCGGCGCCTTGCCGCCGAGCTCCAGGTGCGTGCGCTTGAGCGTGTTGCTCGCGGCCTGCAGGATCTTGCGGCCGGTGGCCACGTCGCCGGTCAGGCTGACCATCGCGACCTTCGGGTGCTCGACCAGCGGCTGCCCGACGCTGGCGCCGCGGCCGGCGATGACGTTGAAGACGCCTTTCGGGAAGATCTCGGCCGCCACCTGCGCCAGCAGCAGCGTGGACAGCGGCGTCTGCTCGCTGGGCTTGATCACCACGGTGTTGCCGGCGGCCAGCGCCGGCGCCGTCTTCCACGCCGCCATCAGCAGCGGGTAGTTCCACGGCGCGATCGAGCCGACGACACCCACCGGGTCGCGGCGGATGAAGCTGGTGTGGCCGGCCAGGTATTCGCCGGCCAACGGGCCCTGCAGCGTGCGGCAGGCGCCGGCGAAGAAGCGGAAGCAGTCGGCCACCGCCGGGATCTCGTCGCCGAGCGCACGCGCGTAGGGCTTGCCGCAGTTCAGGCTCTCCAGTCGCGCGAAGTCCTCGGCGCGCGCCTCGATCGCATCGGCCAGCTTCAGCAGCGCGCGGCTGCGCTCCATCGGCGTGGTGTCGGCCCAGGCGTCGAAGGCGCGGTGGGCGGCGGACACCGCCTTGTGCAGCTGCTCGGGGCTGGCCTCGCGCAACGCGACCAGCAGCTCGCCGGTGGCCGGGTTGAGCACGCGCTCGGCGTCGCCCTCGCCGGGCACGAAGGCGCCGTCGATGAACAGTTCGGTGGGCAGGGGCAGGGTGGCCATGGCGGGGCTCCTCTCTCGTCGGGTTCAGCGGTTCGGCGCTTCGTCGGACCGGGTCAGCAGGTAGGCAAGCACGATGGGCACGAAGGTCAGCGCGATGATCAGCACCGCGACGACGTTGGTGACCGGGCGCTGGCGCGGGCGCACCAGCTCCTGGAACATCCAGATCGGCAGCGTGGTCTGCTGCCCGGCGGTGAAGGTGGTCACGATGACCTCGTCGAAGCTGAGCGCGAAGGCCAGCAGCGCGCCGGCCAGCAGCGCGCTGCCGAGCTGCGGCAGGATCACGTGGCGCAGCGTCTGCAGCCCGTCGGCGCCGAGGTCCATGCTGGCCTCGATCAGGTTGGGGTTCAGCCTACGCAGCCGCGCCACCGCGTTGTTGAAGACGACGACGACGCAGAAGGTGGCGTGGCCGATCACGATGGTCCAGAAGCTGAACGGGATCTCCAGCGTGTGGTACGCGCTCCTCAGCGAGATGCCGGTGATGATCCCGGGCAGCGCGATGGGCAGGATGAACAGCAGCGAGATCGCGTCGCGCCCGAAGAAGCGCGTGCGCGCCAGCGCGCCGGCGGCCAGCGTGCCGAGCACGAGCGCGATCGCCGTGCTCCAGGCCGCGACGCCGAAGGACAGCCTGATGGCGGCCCACACGTCCTCGCGCTGCCAGGCCACGCCGAACCACTGCGTGGTCAGCGCCGGCGGCGGGAAGACGTAGCTCTTGTCCTCGGCGCTGAAGGCATACAGCACGATCAGCGCCAGCGGCACGTGCAGGAACAGCACCACGGCCCAGGCGGCGGTGCGCAGCGCCCACGCGGACCAGCGGCTTTGCATGTCAGCGGCTCCGCAGCGTCATGGGCAAGACGCGCTCTTTGCCGGGTTGCCAGGGGCCGATGGCGGCTCGCGGCGCGTTGCGGGCGTTCGAGGCGCGCCATCGAGCCGTTCGGGCTGAGCCTGTCGAAGCGCCCGCCCGAAGCGTTCGGGCTGAGCCTGTCGAAGCCCAGAGGACCACGGGCGCTTCGACAGGCTCAGCGCGAACGGTTGCGTGCAATGTCCGCAACGCGCCGCAAGCCGCCGACCCAGCAAGGCGCACCGTATCGGATCCGGTCCGGGAGATCGCGCCAGTCGCCGCGCAAGCGAACTCACAGCGCATCGAAGGCTCCCTTGCGCTTCGCGAACCACAGGTACAGGCCGACGACGACGATGGGCACCAGCGAGAAGGCCGCGGCGAACGGGATGTTGCCGGCCACGCCCTGCTGGCGGTAGACGATCTGACCGATGTACAGCGTGCTGTCGCCGATGATCTGCGGAATGATGTAGTCGCCCAGCGTCAGGCTGAAGGTGAAGATGGATCCCGCCGCCACGCCCGGCATGGCCAGCGGCAGCACGACGCGGCGGAAGGTCGTTCCCGGCGTGGCGCCGAGGTCGGCCGAGGCCTCCAGCGTGCTGGCCGGGATGCGCTCCAGCGCCGCCATCAGCGGCAGCACCATGAACGGCAGCCACATGTAGACGAAGACGACGAAGGTGCCGATCGTCGAGAAGCTCAGCGAGGGCCCGCCGACCAGCGGCGTGGCCAGCAGGGCTTCGATCAGCCAGGCGGCGTGCAGCTGCTCGGCGACCCAGTTGATGGCGCCCTCCTTGGCCAGCAGCAGCTTCCAGGCATACACGCGCACCAGGTAGCTGCTCCACAGCGGCAGCATCACCGCGATGTACAGCAGCGCCTTGGTCGCGCCGCGCGCGTGGCGCGCCATCAGGTAGGCCAGCGGGAAGGCCAGCACCGTGCAGGCGGCGGTGACCGCGATGGCCATCGCCACGCTGCGCCGCGCGGCGTCCAGGTTGGCCGGCTCGAGCAGCGCGACGAAGTTCGAGAAGCCCACCTCGCGCACGACCTGCCCGGTGAAGTCGTCGAGGCGGAAGAAGGCATTGGCCAGCAGCGCGAACAGGCTGCCGAGGTAGATGACGCCGAACCACAGCAGCGGCGGCGCGAGCAGCGCGAACACCAGCAGCCCGCGCCGCGTGTAGAGCTGGTCCGAGATGCGCCGGCGCAGCGAGCTCGGCGGCGGCGCCAGCACGAGCGTGTTCACGACGCCGCCAGCGCGTGCACCGCGCCCTCGTCCCAGTGCAGGTGCACGGTGTCGCCGGGCGCCGGCGGTGCCGTGCCCGGCCGCGACGGCAGGTCGGCCTGCAGCAGCGTGCCGCCGGCGTCCACCTTCAGCCGCGTGAAGGCGCCGAAATACTGCGCCTCGGTCACCGTTGCGGCGGCGCGGGCGCCCGCCGCCGCGCCGAGCACGACGCGTTCGGGCCGCAGCATCGCGTGCTCGTGGCCGGTGAGCCGGCGCGCCGCCTCGCCGGCGAGCACGTTGGCCGCGCCGACGAACTGCGCGACGAAGTGCGTCGACGGGCGGTCGTAGACCTGCTGCGGCGTGCCCACCTGCTCCAGCCGCCCGGCGTTGAACACGCCGATGCGGTCGCTCATCGACAGCGCCTCGTGCTGGTCGTGCGTGATGAACAGGAAGGTGATGCCCAGGCGGCGCTGCAGCGCCTTCAGCTCGCTCTGCATCTGCTCGCGCAGCTTGAGGTCCAGCGCGCCCAGCGGCTCGTCGAGCAGCAGCACCTGCGGCTGGCTGATCAGCGCGCGCGCCAGCGCCACGCGCTGGCGCTGGCCGCCGGAGAGCTGCGCAGGCCGGCGCTCGCCCACGCCGGGCAGCTGCACCAGCGCCAGCAGCTCCTCGGCGCGCCGCAGGCGCCCGGCCTTCGCGACGCCGCGCACCATCAGCGGGTAGGCGACGTTGTCGCGGATGCTCATGTGCGGGAACAGCGCGTAGTCCTGGAACACCGTATTCACCGGCCGCGCATAGGGCGGCTGCCGCGACATGTCCTGGCCGCCGATCAGCACCCGGCCGGCGGTCGGCAGCGTGAAGCCGCCGATCATGCGCAGGCAGGTCGTCTTGCCCGAACCCGACGGGCCCAGCAGGGTGAAGAACTCGCCGGGCTCTATCGTCAGGTCGACCCCGTCCACGGCGCGCACCGCCTGCGCGCCGTGGCCGAAGACGCAGCTGACGCGCTCCAGCGCGACAGCGGCCGTCATGCGCCGGCCGGGTTCAGCGGCCCCCGAGGATGGCGATGTAGTCCGACACCCACTTGTGGTACGGCACGCACTGCCCCGGCTGGCTCTTGCACTGCGTGACCGGGGTGCGCCAGAAGGCGATGCGGTCGAAGGCGTCGTAGCCCTGGCGTGCGCAGCCGTCGTCGCCGAGCAGCTTGTTGCCCTTGCAGGCCGCGGGCACCGCAGGCACCGAGCCGAACCAGGCCGCCAGGTCGCCCTGCAGCTTCGGGTTCAGGCTGTGCTCCAGCCACATGTAGGCGCAGTTCGGGTTCTTGGCCTCCGCGTGCAGCATCGTGCTGTCGGCCCAGCCGGTGGAGCCCTCCACCGGCACCACGGTCGCGATGGGCTGCTTCTTGCTCTTCAGGATGTTGGCCTGGAACTGCCAGGAGCTCGACGCGACCACGCCCTCGTTGGTGAAGTCGTCGATCTGCACGAAGGCGTCGTGCCAGTACTTGCCGACGATCTTGCGCTGCCCGCGCAGCAGCTCCAGCGCCGCCTTGTACTGCGCCTCGTTGAGCTCGTAGGGGTCCTTGATGCCCAGCGCCGGGTTCTTCTTCATCAGGTACAGCGCGGCGTCGGCGATGTAGATCGGGCCGTCGAAGGCCTGCACGCGGCCCTTGTTGCTCTTGCCGTCGGGCAGCACGGTCTCCTCGAAGACCACGCTCCAGCTGGTGGGCGGCTTGTCCTTGAAGACCTTGGTGTTGTACATCAGCACGTTCCAGCCCCACTGGTAGGGCACGCCGT
>CAZUPH010000110.1:0-13416 GCA_964621995.1 uncultured Rubrivivax sp.
CGCACCTGACGATCGAGGAGAACCTGCTCACCGGCGCCTACACCCGCAAGGACGGCAAGGCCGCGGTGGCGGCCACGCTGGAGAAGGTCTACGCCTATTTCCCGCGCCTGAAGCAGCGCCGCACCAGCCAGGCCGCCTACACCAGCGGCGGCGAGCAGCAGATGTGCGCGATCGGCCGCGCGCTGATGGCCAACCCGAAGATGGTGCTGCTCGACGAGCCCAGCATGGGCCTGGCACCGCAGATCGTCGAGGAGGTCTTCGAGATCGTGAAGGACCTCAACACCAAGGAGAAGACGACCTTCCTGCTGGCCGAGCAGAACACCAACATGGCGCTGCGCTACGCCGACTACGGCTACATCCTCGAGAACGGCCGCATCGTGATGGACGGCGAGGCCAAGGCGCTGCGCGAGAACGAGGACGTCAAGGAGTTCTACCTGGGCATGGGCGGCGGCGACCGCAAGAGCTTCCGCGATGTGAAGAGCTACAAGCGGCGCAAGCGGTGGCTGTCATGAGTGTCATGGCGCCCCCACGCTCGCTCTCGCTCGCTGCCCCCGGAGGGGGTGTCGGCAACGGACCGGCAGAGCCGGTTCCGTGCCGGGACCTTGGCTGGATCGGCGGCCCCCGCGGTCACGACGCGCCCGACGGCCAGAGGGGAGTACCGCTTGAACGATGACTTCGGCGGCTTCGCGCCGCCGCCCTTCGACGCCACCGCGGCGCTGGTGACGCTCAAGCGCTCGCTGCGCGAGCTGGGCCTGGCGGAGCGCGGGCCCGGCTTCGAGCTGCGCGGCCGGCGCATCGTCGAGCTCAGCGCCGAGGACGGCGCGATCCGCGCCCGCATCGCGCGCCGCCCGATGCTGACGCCGGAATGGGACACCCAGCTGCTGCGCGCCAGCCCCGACCTGCGCAAGTGCGTCGACGAAGTGAAGAAGCGGCTCGCACGCTGGGACCGCGAAGAGTGATCAACCGCACCGCAGCACGGTGCCGACGGAGCAGGGCGACATGAGCGCCGAACACTACGATCCCCTGGAGACGCGCGACCCGGCCGTGCGCGAGGCCGCGCTGATGGCGGCGCTGCCCGCGCAGGTGCGCGCGGCGCAGGCCGTGCCGGCGCTGGCCGAGGTCCTGCAAGGCGTCGATGCCGGCGCGGTGACCAGCCGCGCCGCGCTGGCCCGCCTGCCGGTCGTGCGCAAGGGCGAGCTGCTCGCCCGACAGCAGGCCGCGCGCGCCGCGGCCGGCAGCGCCTGGGACCCCTTCGGCGGCTTCTCGGCGCTGGGCTGGCGCGCGCTGGCCGCCCGTGCGCAGCGCCCCGCCGCCCGCGTGTACCAGTCGCCGGGCCCGATCTACGAACCGGAGGGCGAGGGCCGCGACTACTGGCGCACCGCGCGTGCGCTGTTCGCCGCGGGCTTTCGTGCCGGCGACCTGGTGCACAACAGCTTCAGCTACCACCTCACGCCCGGCGCCTGGATGATGGACGCCGGTGCACGCGCACTGGGCTGCACCGTCTTCCCGGGCGGCGTCGGCCATACCGAGATGCAGCTGCAGGCGATGGCCGAGCTGCGTGCCGACGCCTACGCCGGCACGCCCAGCTTCCTGCGCATCCTGCTGGAGAAGGCGGCCGAGACGGGGGTCGCGCTGCCGCACCTGAAGAAGGCGCTGGTCAGCGGCGAGGCCTTCCCGCCCAGCCTGCGCGACTGGCTGCGCGAGCGCGGCGTCGCCGGCTACCAGGCCTACGCCACCGCGGACGTGGGCACCATCGCCTACGAGACCGCGGCGCGCGAGGGCCTGGTGCTGGACGAAGGCGTGATCCTCGAGATCGTGCGCCCGGGCACCGGCGACCCGGTGCCCGACGGCGAGGTCGGCGAGGTCGTGATCACCAGCCTCGCGCCGGACTACCCGCTGCTGCGCTTCGGCACCGGCGACCTCTCGGCCGTGCTGCCCGGGCGCTGCCCCACGGGCCGCACCAACACCCGCATCCGCGGCTGGCTCGGCCGCGCCGACCAGACGGCCAAGGTGCGCGGCATGTTCGTGCACCCCAGCCAGGTCGCCGAGGTGCTGCGCCGCCACCCGCAGGTGACGAAGGCGCGGCTGGTCGTCAGCGGCGAGATGGCGTCCGACCTGATGACGCTGAAGGTGGAGTGCGCCGCCGGCGCCGAGTCCGCGGCGGGCCTGGCCGAGGCGCTGGCCGCCACCGTGCGCGACGTGACCAAGCTGCGCAGCGACATCGAGCTGCTGGCCCCCGGCAGCCTGCCCAACGACGGCAAGGTCATCGAGGACGCGCGGTCCCACGCCTGAGCGTTCGTGCGGCGGCGGGGCCCGGAGAAAACCCCCGCCGGCGCTGCCGCTACGTAGTTCCCGCGTCGCGCACGGCCGCCGCGGCCGCTAGCATCCGCCCGTCGCACCGACCCGATAGGAGACAGCACGTGATCAAGAAAACCCTGCTCGCCGTGGCATCGCTGGCCGTGGCCGGCACCGCCCTCGCCTTCCCGGACAAGCCGGTCACCATCGTCGTGCCCTTCGCGGCCGGCGGCCCCACTGACAAGGTCGCGCGCGACCTCGCGGAGGCGATCCGCAAGCCGCTGGGCAACGCCACCGTGGTGGTCGAGAACGTCGGCGGCGCCGGCGGCACGCTGGGTGCCGGCCGCGTGGCCAAGGCCTCGCCGGACGGCCACACGCTGCTGCTGTACCACATCGGCATCGCCACCAGCCCTGCGCTGTACCGCAACCTGCCGTTCAAGGTGCTCGAGGACTTCGAGTTCGTCGGCATGGTCAACGACGTGCCGATGACGCTGATCGGCCGTCCCACGCTGCCGGCGAACAACTTCGCCGAGCTGCGCAAGTGGATCAACGACAACAAGGGCAAGGTCAACCTGGCCAATGCCGGCCTGGGCGCCGCCTCGCACCTGTGCGGGCTGCTGTTCCAGCAGGCGCTGCAGGCCGAGATGACCACCGTGCCGTACAAGGGCACCGGGCCGGCGATGACCGACATCCTGGGCGGCCAGGTCGACATCATGTGCGACCAGACGACCAACACCACGGCCCAGATCGAGGGCGGCAAGGTCAAGGCCTACGCGGTCACGACGATGCAGCCGCTGACCACGCCGGCGCTGAGGAACCTGCCCACGCTGGACAGCCAGGGCCTGAAGGGCTTCAACGTGTCGATCTGGCACGGCATGTATGCGCCCAAGGGCACGCCCAAGCCGGTGCTCGACAAGCTCAACGCCGCGCTGCGCGAAGCCCTGAAGGACCCGGACTTCATCAAGCGCCAGGAAGCGCTGGGCGCGGTGGTCGTCACCGACAACCGCCTCACGCCCGAGGGCCACAAGAAGTTCGTCGCCGACGAGATCGCCAAGTGGGGCCCGGCCATCAAGGCCGCCGGCCAGTACGCGGACTGAGCCTGCGGCGCATGCACCCGACCGAAAGGGCTGCCGGTGGCAGCCCTTTTTCGTTGGCCGGCACCTGCGCGGGCGCGCGCCTGCTGGTCGTCGACAGCGTCACCGAGGCGCTCGCGCATCCGCCCGGCGCGGTGCTGGTGACGGGCTCCCATGGCGGCGCGAGCGCCGGGCGCTATGCGCTGCAGGCGCGGCCGCTGCTGGCGGCCTTCAACGACGCGGGGGTCGGCAAGGACGCCGCCGGCATCGCCGCGCTGGCGCTGCTGCAGGCAGCGGGCATCGCGGCCTGCACGGTGGGACACGACAGCGCCCGCATCGGCGAGGCGCGCTCGACGCTCGACGACGGCGTCGTCTCCTTCGTCAACGAGGCCGCCGCGGCGCTGGGCCTGCGGCCCGGGCAGCGGCTGGCCGCCGCGCTCAGCGCACCGTCATCGGGATCGTCACCGGCCCGTCGTTGACCAGGTGCACCTGCATGTCCGCGCCGAAGACGCCGGCGGCCACCGGCGCGTGCCGGCCGCGCGCCAGGCGCAGCAGTTCGTCGTACAGCGCGCGCCCCAGCGCCGGCGGCGCGGCGGCCGAGAAGCCGGGTCGGTTGCCGCCCGCGGTGTCGGCGGCCAGCGTGAACTGGCTGACGAGCAGCAGGCCACCAGCCACGTCCTGCACGCTGCGGTTCATGCGCCCGGCCTCGTCGGCGAAGATGCGCAGCTTCAGCAGCTTGTCCAGCAGCTTCTCGGCCACCGCCGCGGTGTCCGCCGGCTCGGCGCACACGAAGACCAGCAGCCCGGGGCCGATCTCGCCGACGGTGCTGCCGGCGACCTCCACGCGCGCCGAGCGCACCCGCTGCACCAGGGCCAGCATCAGATCAGGTCCTGCGGGTCGTCGAAGTGCGCCTCGACGTCCATCGGCAGCAGCTGGATCGTCGCGCGCAGCCCGGGCACCGCGCTCATCAGCGCCTGCTCGACGCTGACGCGCAGCGCGGCCGCCCGGCCCAGCGACCAGGCGGCCGGCATGTGCATGTGCAGGTCGACGAAGCGGCGCTGGCCGGCGCGCCGCGTCGTCACGTGATCGAAGCGGATCGTCGGGTGGGCGAAGCCGTCCAGCACGCGGCGGATCGTGGCCTGCTGCTCCGGCTCCAGCGCCTCGTCCATCAGCCCGCTGGCGCTGCGCCAGACCAGCTTCGTGCCCTCGCGCAGGATGTTGGCGGCCACCGCGATGGCCAGCAGCGGGTCCAGCCAGGTCCAGCCGGTGAAGCTCACCGCGAGCAGGCCCAGCACGACGCCGACCGAAGTCCAGACGTCGGTGAAGAGGTGCCGCGCGTCGCCCTCCAGCGCCATCGAGCGCACCTCGCGCGCCTTCTTCAGCATCGACCAGGCCAGCCCGCCGTTGAGCACCGAGGCGACGACCGACAGCGCCAGGCCCAAGCCCAGCGCCTCCAGCGGCTGCGGGTTCAGCAGCCGCTGCACCGCGGCCCACAGGATGGCCAGCGCGGCGGCGATGATCAGCACGCCCTCGAAGCCGCTGGAGAAATACTCGGCCTTGTGGTGGCCGTAGGGGTGGTCCTCGTCCGGCGGGCGCGCGGCGATGGTCACCATGGCCAGCGCAAAGGTCGCACCGGCGAGGTTGACCAGCGACTCCAGCGCGTCGGAGAGCAGGCCGACGCTGCCACTGACCCACCAGGCGGCGGTCTTCAGCGCGATGGTGGCCAGCGCCACCGCGACCGAGAGCTTCAGGTAGCCGCTGACCTGCATGGCCGCGCGGCCAGGCTCAGGCGCTGAGCAGCACGCGCGCGAACTTGCGCTTGCCGACCTGCACGACGCAGCGGCCGGCACCCACCTTCAGCGCCTTGTCGCTGACCACGGCGCCGTCGATGCGCACGCCGCCCTGCTCCACCAGGCGCAGCGCCTCGCTGGTGGAGGGCACCAGGCCCGCCTGCTTGAGCAGCGCGCCGATGGCCAGCGGCGCACCGCTCAGCGCCACCTCCGGGATCTCGTCGGGCACGCCGCCGGCGGCGCGGTGCCGGAAGTCGGCCTCGGCCGCGTCGGCCGCCGCCACGCCGTGGAAGCGTGCGGTGATCTCGCGCGCGAGCAGCACCTTGGCGTCCTTCGGGTTGCGGCCGGCGGCCACCTCGGCCTGCAGCCGCTCGACCTCGGCTGCGGGGCGGAAGGACAGCAGCGGGTACCAGCGCCACATCAGCTCGTCGCTGATCGACAGCACCTTGGCGAACATCGTGTTGGGGTCCTCGGTGATGCCGATGTAGTTGCCCTTGCTCTTGGACATCTTCTCGACGCCGTCGATGCCCTCCAGCAGCGGCATCGTCAGGATGCACTGCGGCTCCTGGCCGTACTCCTGCTGCAGCGCGCGGCCGACCAGCAGGTTGAACTTCTGGTCGGTGCCGCCGAGCTCGAGGTCGGACTTCAGCGCCACCGAGTCGTAGCCCTGCATCAGCGGGTAGAGCAGCTCGTGGATGCTGATCGGGCTGCCGGCGCGGAAACGCTTCGTAAAGTCGTCGCGCTCGAGCATGCGCGCCAGCGTGTACCTGGCGGCCAGCTCGATCATGCCGCGCGCGCCCAGCGGGTCGCTCCACTCGCTGTTGTAACGAATCTCGGTCTTCGCCGGGTCGAGCACCAGGCTCGCCTGACGGTAGTAGGTCTGCGCATTGGCCTCGATCTGCTCGCGCGTGAGCGGCGGGCGCGTCGTGTTGCGGCCCGAGGGGTCGCCGATCATCGAGGTGAAGTCGCCGATGAGAAAGATCACGGTGTGGCCGAGATCCTGCAGCTGGCGCATCTTGTTGAGCACCACCGTGTGGCCGATGTGGATGTCCGGGGCGGTCGGGTCCAGGCCCAGCTTGATGCGCAGCGGCCGGCCGGTGGCCTCGGCGCGCGCCAGCTTCTTCACCCAGTCGGGCTCGGGCAGCAGCTCCTGGCAGCCCCGCAGCGAGATCGCCAGCGCCTCGCGGACACGATCGGTCACCGGGTGGTCGGGGGTGGCAGCGGGGGTGGCGCCGGCGGCGGGCACGGACATGTGCTTGTAACTTCGGGGTTTGTTCGTGAATTCGGCAGGGCATGCGGCCGATATACTCGGGACACCTACCGATCGGGGGGTTGACAGCGGCACCGGCCCTGTTCAGCGCCTTCGATTCTAGAGGACGGCCCGGTTCGCCGAACCGCCACCCACCGACCCTTGGACCCCCGCCGAACCGACGGCCCTCCCGCCGCCGGCCGAGTGCAGCCTAGCGACCGAACCTTGGCAATCATCGATCCCCAGCAGCTGCAGCGACTGCAGGAACTCGCCCACCGTCACCGGCGCAGCGTGGCCGGCACGACGTTGGCGCTGCTGGCCGGGTTTGCGCTGACCGCCGTCGCGGTGGCGCCGCTGGTGCCCGAGGCCGTGCCGCCGGCGCAGCGCCTGGTGGTGGAGCAGCTGCAGCCGGTGGACCTCAGCGCGCAGCTCGACGCGCTGTCCGCGCTGGACATGACCCTGGTGCGCAGCGACGTCACGCGCGGCACCGAAACCGTGCAGGCGCTGTTCGACCGCCTGGGCATCGTCGACGCCGAGGCCCAGTCCTTCGTGCGCAGCGACGCCACCGCACGCCGGCTGCTCACCGGGCGCGGCGGCAAGATGGTCCAGGCGCGCACCGACGCGGCCGGCGCGCTGCAGGAACTGACGGCGCGCTACCCGTCGGAGGTCTCCGACGAGGCGCGCACGCACTTCACGCGCCTCACGATCTCGCGCTTCGAGGGCCGCTGGCTGTCGCGCCTAGAGACCGTGCCCTACACCGCGCAGGCGCGGCTGGCCAGCGGCACCATCACGAGTTCGCTGTTCGCCGCCACCGACGCCGCGGGCGTGCCCGATTCGGTGGCCATGCAGCTGGCCGACATCTTCTCGGTGGACATCGACTTCCACCGCGAGCTGCGTCGTGGCGACACCTTCAGCGTGGTCTACGAGTCGCTGTACGCCGACGGCGAGCCGGTGGTCTGGAATGCGGGCGCCGGCCGCGTGCTGGCGGCCGAATTCGTCAATGCGGGGCGCGCCCACCACGCGCTGTACTTCCAGCAGGCCGGCGAGTCGCGCGGCGGCTACTACGGCCTGGACGGCAGCAGCCGCCGCCGCGTCTTCCTGGCCAGCCCGATGGAGTTCTCTCGCGTGACCAGCGGCTTCGGCATGCGGCGCCACCCGCTGCAGCAGAACTGGCGTGCGCACCGCGGCGTGGACTACGCGGCACCGGTGGGCACGCCGGTGCGCACGGTCGGCGACGGCGTCGTCGAGTTCGCCGGCCGCCAGAACGGCTATGGCAACACGATCGAGATCCGTCATGCCAGCGGCCGCACCACGCTGTATGCGCACCTGAGCAAGATCGACGTGCGGCGCGGCCAGCGGGTCGAGCAGGGCCAGCGCATCGGCGCCGTCGGCATGACCGGCTGGACGACCGGGCCGCACCTGCACTTCGAGTTCCGCATCAACGGCCAGCACCAGGATCCGCTGCGCGTCGCGAAGGCAGCGGAGACGGTCGAGCTGTCGGCCGCCGCGCGCGAGCGTTTTGCCGAGGTCGCGCAGCGCCTGCAGGTCAAGCTGGAAGTGGCCGATTCCCTGGTCAGCCAGCGCAGCTACTCCGAGTGAGGCGGCGGCTCGCCTGACGCGGGCGATGGGGCTCTACGTCGGACTGATGTCGGGCACCTCGCTCGACGGCGTCGACGGCGTGCTCGCCGAGCTGCCGGAGGCCGGCAGCCCCGCCCCGCTGCGTGTGCTCGCGCATGTGCACCATGCCATGCCCGCAAGGCTGGGCGCCGAGCTGCTGGCGCTCAACGCCAGCGGCCCCGACGAGCTTCACCGCGCCGCGCTGGCCGCACATGGCGTCGTCGAGCTCTATGCCGGGGCCGTGGCGCAGCTGCTGGCCGATGGGCGCACGCCGGTCGGCGCGGTGACCGCCATCGGCGCGCATGGCCAGACCGTGCGCCACCGCCCGCGCGAATTCGACGCCACCGGCTACACGGTGCAGCTGCTGGACGGCGCGCTGCTGGCCGAGCGCTGCGGCATCGACGTCGTGTGCGACTTCCGCAGCCGCGACCTGGCCGCCGGCGGCGAAGGCGCACCGCTGGTGCCGGTCTTCCACGCCGCGCGCTTCGGCGAGCCCGGGCGTGCGAGCGCGGTGCTCAACCTCGGCGGCATCGCCAACCTGACGCTGCTGGGGCCCGACGGCGCGGTCAGCGGCTTCGACTGCGGCCCGGGCAACCTGCTGATGGACCTGTGGTGCCGGCGCGAGCGCGGCCAGCCCTACGACGCCGGCGGCGCCTGGGCGGCCGGCGGCCGCGTGGACGAGGCGCTGCTGGCCGCGTGGCTGGCCGACCCGTTCTTCGCTCGCGTGCCGCCCAAGAGCACCGGCCGCGACCTCTTCGACGAGGCCTGGCTGCTGCGCCCGAGTGCCGTGCAGCGCCTTCCGGCGCAGGACGTGATGGCCACGCTGGCCGAGCTGAGTGCGCGCACCGCCGCCGACGCGCTGCGGCAACAGGCCCCGGCGACGGCGCGGCTGCTGGTGTGCGGCGGCGGCGCCCTCAACGCGCACCTGATGCGCCGGCTGGCGGCGCTGCTGCCGGGCGTGGCGGTGGAGTCCACCGAGGCTGCCGGCGTGCCGCCCGAGCAGGTCGAGGCGCTGGCCTTCGCGTGGCTCGCGCAGCGCTTCGTCCGGCGCCTGCCCGGCAACCTTCCGGCCGTCACCGGTGCGCGCGGCGGGCGCGTCCTGGGGGCGCTGTACCCGGCCTGAGCGGGCGGAACGGCCGGCCCTGCAAGGCAAACGGCCCGCCGAGGCGGGTCTGAAAAGCAAACGGCCCGCCGAGGCGGGTCTGAAAAGCAAACGGCCCGCCGAGGCGGGCCGGTGGTCAGCAGACGGCGGGACTCAGACCGAGAACGACGAGCCGCAGCCGCAGGTGGTGGTGGCGTTCGGGTTCTTGATCACGAACTGCGCGCCCTGCAGGTCTTCCTTGTAGTCGATCTCGGCGCCCATCAGGTACTGCAGGCTCATCGCGTCGATCAGCAGCGTGACGCCGTTCTTCGCCATCTGCGTGTCGTCCTCGTTGACGACCTCGTCGAAGGTGAAGCCGTACTGGAAGCCCGAGCAGCCGCCGCCCTGCACGAAGACGCGCAGCTTCAGCTCGGGGTTGCCTTCCTCGTCCACCAGCTGCTTGACCTTGTCGGCCGCGCTGTCGGTGAAGATCAGCGGCGCGGGCATCTCGTCGGTGGCGGGGGTGATCGGTTCGGCCAGGGCATTCATCGGCAGGGTCCTCGGGGTATTCGGGTCGATCGCGGTCGGCGCATTGTGCTACGGCTGCGCTCAGGCATCGTTGGAGGCCGCCAGCTTCAGCGCCGGGTTGGCCACCGGGGTCCCGGCGGTGCCCTCGCGCGCGGCCGCGGGCTTCAGGGCGCCTTCGACCAGCGCGCCGGGGTGCATCTCCAGCAGGCGGTAGCTCACGTCACCGTGGACCCGGGCGCGCGGCTGGAGTTCAAGCAGTTCGTCGGAAAGGACCGGGCCCCGGACCTCCCCGTTGATGATCACATGCGCAGCCTTCACCTTGCCGATGACTCGGGCTTTCTCGCTGATCACGACGACGCTGCGGCGGTCGCCCTCGGCGAGGATGTCGCCGTGCACCTCGCCGTCGATGCGCAGGCCCTCCTGGAAGGCCAGGCTGCCGCGCACCGTGGTGCCCTCGCCGACCAGGCTGCGGATCGGCGGCAGGCTCTTCTTTCCCAACCAGTTCACGGGCGTACTCCTGGAGTTTCGGGTCGCCCTCCCGGCACTTGCGTGCTTGCGCCGCTCACAGCTTCAGCGTCTGCGTGGCCCGCGTCTGGCCGCGGGCGTCGATCAGCGTCGCACGTGCCGTTTTTATCACGGCCTGCGGCGGCACGGCCAGGCTGCCCTCCACGCGCAGATGCTGGCGCAGCGCGATCGGCTGCGGGCCCTCGGGCAGCGTCGCGCTCCAGGGCCGGCCGTCCAGCGTGCCCGACAGCTGCAGCTGCCAGTGCCCCTCGAAGGGCGGCAGCTCGCGCCCGAGCTGCACCACCAGCAACTGGTAGCGCACGAGGCCGGGCATCGCGCTCGCGACCTGCAGGCCGCGGATCTGCGCGCCCTCGCCGCTGGCCGGCAGCAGGCGCTCGAAGAAGGCCAGGTCGTCCTGCAGCGCATGCTTCTCGGCCTCGGCCTGGCGCAGCTGCTCGGCCAGGCGCTCCTGCGCGGCACGCTCGGCACGCAGCACGACCTCCGCGGTGTCGGCGATCGCTCGTGCGCCGAGGTAGTCCTCGCGCAGCTGCTTCAGCTCGGCACGCAGGCGGGTCAGCTCCTCGTGCACGCCGCGGTCCAGCCCGGCGATGCGCTGGCCGAAGCCGAAGGCCGCGATCGCCAGCGCGGCGCTGAAGCCCAGCACCAGCGCCAGCACCGCCCAGCGCAGCGGCCAGGGCAGGTGGCTGCGCACGATGACCCGCGGTGCACTGACCGAGAGGCGGCGGCGCAGCAGTTTCCAGCGCATCGCAGGTCGGGAGAATCGTCCGGGCGGCCTCAGAAGGACGAAGGGCGCGACATGGTGACCATGCGCGCCCTCTTCGCCGGCCGCGGACCGCCCCGGGGGCCGTCCGCGTGCAGGCTCATCGCTTGCTGAACTGCTTGCGACGGCGGGCGCCGTGCAGGCCGACCTTCTTGCGCTCGACCTCGCGCGCGTCGCGCGTCACGAAGCCGGCGCGGCTGAGCTCGGGCTTGAGCGCCGCGTCGTAGTCGATCAGCGCACGCGTGATGCCGTGGCGCACCGCGCCGGCCTGGCCGCTCTCGCCGCCGCCGTGCACGTTGATCTTGATGTCGAAGGCCGCCTCGTTGGCCGTCAGCAGCAGCGGCTGCCGGACGATCATGATCGAGGTCTGGCGGCCGAAGTAGGCGTCGATGGGCTTGCCGTTGATGACGATCTGCCCGCTGCCCTTCTTCAGGAAGACGCGCGCGACGCTGCTCTTGCGACGGCCGGTGCCGTAGTTCCAGGTTCCGATCATGGCGTCCTCAGATCTCCAGCGGCTTGGGCTGCTGCGCGGTGTGCGGGTGCGTGGCACCGGCATACACCTTCAGCTTCTTGATCATCGCGTAGCCGAGCGGGCCCTTGGGCAGCATGCCCTTGACGGCCTTCTCGATGGCACGGCCGGGGTGGCGGGCCTGCATGTCCTTGAAGGACGTGGCCGTGATGCCGCCCGGGTAGCCGGAGTGCCGGTAGTAGATCTTGTCCGTGGCCTTGGCCCCGGTGACGCGGATCTTGTCGGCGTTGACGATGACGATGAAGTCGCCGGTGTCGACGTGAGGCGTGTAGATGGCCTTGTGCTTGCCGCGCAAACGGAGTGCCACTTCGCTGGCAACACGTCCGAGCACCTTGTCGGTGGCGTCAATCACGTACCACTCGTGCTTCACTTCGGCCGGCTTGGCGCTGAAGGTCTTCATGAGGGACTTTCGGGAATGCGCCGCCTGCGGAAGGAACGGCGCGGTTGCGGAACTCCGGGTCTGCCGCGACACCCCGGGCCCCCGGCCTTCGGCGCCGCTTGTGGGGGCGGCCTCTCGGGCTCTCGGGCTCTCGGGTGGGGTGCCGGCGCGGCAGCGGCCGCGGAGCTTTCTCTCTTTTCCACAGGCCTGGGCCGGGAAAAGCCTCGAAGTATAGCCCGGATCGCACCCGGCGGAGAAGAGGCGGGGCGCCCCGATGCCCCAGGGGCTCCTCGAGAACTGAGGGTAAACCCTAGATTGTTGGGTTAGGATGGCCCGACACCAACCCTAGGTTCCGCCATGAGTCTGCAATCCGAAGCACTCGAAGCGGCCCTGCCGCTCGACCCCCACCCGCGCGGCGCGCGCCGCTGGGTACCCATCCGCACGCTCACCGAGCGCCACCGCGAGCGTGTGCTCACCCACCTGCTGAAGCTGGACGAACGCGACCGGCTGCTGCGCTTCGGCCACCTGGCCAGCGACGAGCAGATCGGCCGCTACGTCGAGACGCTGGACTTCGAGCGCGACGAACTCTTCGGCGTCTTCGACCGCCGGCTGGCGCTGGTGGCGATGGCGCACCTGGCGCGCGCCGACGCCGCGCCGGACGGCAACGATGCGGCCGCGGCGCGCGAGCTGGTCGCCGAGTTCGGCGTCTCGGTGCTGCCGCGCCAGCGCGGGCGCGGCATCGGCTCGCGGCTGTTCGAGCATGCGGTGATGCATGCGCGCAACCGCGGCGTGCGCTTGCTGCAGGTGCACGTCGCGCGCGAGAACAGCCCGATGCTGGCCATCGTGCGCCGCGCCGGCGCGCAGGTGGTCGTCGACGGCGGCGAAGCCATCGCCGAGCTGGCGCTGCCCGGCGACACGATCGGCTCGCAGCTCGAGGAACTGCTGGGGCACCATGCCGCGGACTTCGACTACCGGCTCAAGCTGCAGGTGCTGCGCCTGGACGCCCTGCGCGCTTGAATCCAGGCCTGGACGGGCCGCACCCGGCCCGTGATCGCGGGGGGCTCGGGGCCGGGAACAGGCGGTAACATCCGCGCCGTCCTCAGGCGTGAGCTCCTCCACCTCGCTGTATGGCGGCGGCACGCAGCACGGGCCGCACATGCAGCAGACGCTTCCCTGGATCCTCGCCTCCCTGTCACTGGCCCTGCTGGCCGGTGCGGCGGTGCTGTGGTGGGTGCGCGGCCGCCAGCAGCGGCCGAAGCCGCTGCCCACCGAATGGACGCTGACGGCGCGCCCGGTCTTCAGCACCGACGAGCGCCGCGTCTACCGCCAGCTGCGCGAGGCGCTGCCGCACCACATCGTGCTGTCCAAGCTGCCGCTGGTGCGCTTCTGCCAGCCCACCGACCCCGAGCAGGTGCGCTTCTGGTACGAGCTGCTCGGCGGCATCCACGTCACCTTCGCGATCTGCAGTGCCAACGGGCGCGTGCTGGCCGCCATCGACCTCGAGAACGACCGCGGCAATTCGCGGCGCACGCTGCAGATCAAGCAGTCGGTGCTGGCCGCCTGCCGCGTGCGCTACCTGCGCTGCCCGGT